>NZ_JBHYWI010000057.1:49166-58481 GCF_042751525.1 Kitasatospora sp. NPDC059408 | reverse complement strand
GGCCGGCCTTGACCGAGCAGATCGGCCAGGCGGTGGGGCCCTGGGCGGCGAGGACCTTCTCGCCGACGGCGATCTGCTGGTCCTTGGTGGCCAGGTCGGCGCGCGGGGCGAAGGAGGTGCCACCGAAGGCGGCCCAGGTGCTGGAGGTGAACTGCAGGCCGCCGTAGAAGCCGTTGCCGGAGTTCACGGCCCAGTTGCCGGTGGCCTCGCACGCGGCGACCTTGTCCCAGACGGTGGCCGGCGCGGCGGAGGCGGTCGTCGCCGTGACGAGGCCGGCCACCGGCAGGGCGAGGACCGCCCCGGCCATCAGAGCCATCCGGACGCGGTTGCGGCGCTTCGGGGTGGCGATGGCGGTGGCAGCGGCGGTCTCGTTACGGAAAGTCATGCGGTTCCTTTCGGAGGTTCTGCGAGCGCGCGGAACCAGGCCCTCGGAAGGCCGTCGGTTTCGGGGACACGCACTCGCGTGGTTCGGCACCGGTTCCGGCTCCCGGGCGGTGAGGCCCGGTGGAGCGGTGTGCTCGGTGCAACGGGTTCGAAGGTACGGGGGCGGTCGTGGCGGTTTCAAGGATTTACGGATCAAGGCAGGTCAGCGGGGTGTTACCGGGCGTAAGGATCAAGGAATTGGGCGCTTTTGGAGCTTTTTGCCCCTATTTCCAAGATCAAAGAGCCCGGCGAAGTGGTCCGGACCACTCGGCGGGCCGTGTGAGGCCGCGCACACCGTCGACGGGCAGTGACGGTCCGCGGGCTCCCGGTGCCGGATCCGCCGCCCCCGGCGCGCCCGGGGGTGGCCCGCACCACAGGCCTCACCCGGAGTGCCCCGTGTCCTCACTCCCGGTGGCGGGCATAGCCTCGGGCGCATGAGCGAGCGGAGCGAGCGAATCATCGGTAGGCGCGCATGGGCGAATGCCCCTGGCGAGCGAAGCGAGGCGGGCGCATGAGCAATGACAGCGATGCGGAGGCGCTCGGCGGTGCCGAGGAGCCCGGGGCGGCGGTCGCACCCGCCGGGTTCGAGCTGGGGACGGACGGACCGAAGGTGATCCTGGCCGGGCTGGACGGCTCGGACTCCTCCTGGCGGGCCACCGCCTACGCGGCCGGCCTGGCCCGGCGGCAGGGCGCGACCCTCGCGGTGGCGTACGTGCAGCCCGTGCTCGGCGCGGCCACGGCACTGGCGGGGGCGGCGGTGGAGGAGACGACGCAGGAGATCGCCGAGGAACTGCTGGCGGCCCTGCGCGACGCCGAGCAGCGGATGAAGGACGTGTGGCGCGTCGAGTGGCACTTCCTGACCATGCGCGGCGACCCCTATACGGGGCTGGCCAAGCTCGCGAACGAACTGCGGGCCGACGCCGTCGTCGTCGGCGCCTCCGAGCAGGCCGGGCACCGGGTGATCGGCTCGGTGGCCGTCCGGCTGGTGAAGGCGGGGCGCTGGCCGGTGACCGTCGTGCCGTAGCGGGCTCCACAGCGGGCTCCGCAGCGGGCCCCGGTGCGGAGCCGGAAGGCGGGAACGCTAGGCTCCGCACCCATGATCGAGATCACGGGGGTCCAGGCGGAGCCTGGCGGCAGCGTCACGCTGAAGTTCGAGGACAAGCGCTTCACGGTGGAGCCGGTGGAGACGGGGTGGGACTGGCGGGGGATCTTCCTCGTCGGGTTCGGGATCTTCATGCTCCTGGCGCTGGTGTCGCTGTTCGGCTTCGGCTACATCATCAGCAAGGCCCACCTCGCGAAGCTGGAGAACGCGAACGCCGTCTTCTTCTTCTCCTGCTTCGGGCTCTCGCTGCTGTCCGGCGCCCTGGCCTGGCTGAGCGAGCAGATCATCGACATCTTCGGCAGCGGCAAGCCGGCGAAGTACACGCTCGCGGTCGAGCGCATCGCGGGGATCCAGTACGAGCAGACCGACCCGCAGGGCGGCCTGCGGGCCACCGTGCGCAAGGCGGACGGCGACGTCGTCCGGCTGAGCGTGGCCGGCGCCAAGGGACCGGAGCTGTACCGGGCGTTCGACGGGATGTTCCGGCCGGCCGCCCCGCAGTACGGAGAGGCCCCGCAGTACGGCGTGCGCTGAGCCGGGGCCGCCCAACGGGCGTGCGGCACGGCGGAGATAGGGTGCGTGACCATGACGGACACGCCGGTCACGCACCCCCGCCAGCCCGAGCCCGCCCACCAGTCGACCGACCCCGCCCACCAGACCGGCAGTGACCTCCACCTCGACCTGCCCGCCACCGGCGGCCGCAGAGCGGCCCTGATGACGGCGCTGCGCGAGGCCATCCGCAGCGGACGGCTGACCCCCGGCACCCGGCTGCCGCCCTACCGCACGCTCGCCGCCGACCTCGGCCTCGCCCGCAACACCGCCGCCGAGGCCTACGCCGAACTCGTCGCCGAGGGCTGGCTCACCGCCCGCCAGGGCTCCGGGACCACCGTCGCCGAGCGCGCCGAGCCCGTGCCGACGGCCAGGGCCCGCCGCCCCTCCGTCCGCCCCGGGCCCGTCCACGACCTGCGCCAGGGGCAGCCCGACGCCGCCTCCTTCCCGCGCTCCGGCTGGCTCGCCGCCGGGCGCCGCGCCCTGACCGCCGCGCCCAACGAGGCGTTCGGGCCCGGCGACCCGCAGGGGCGGCGCGAGCTGCGCACCGTCCTCGCCGACTACCTGGCCCGCGCCCGCGGCGTGCGCACCGACCCCGACCGGATCGTCGTCTGCTCCGGCTTCGCGCACGCGCTGCGGCTGCTGTTCGACGGCGCGGGCGCCGTCCTGCCCGCCGGGGAGAACGGGCCGCTCGCCGTCGAGGGCTACGGGCTGCCCTTCCACCGCGGGCTGCTGGCCCGCGCCGGGGTCACCACCGTGCCGCTCCCGCTGGACGAGGACGGCGCCAGGACGGCCGGGCTGACGGGCGGCCGCGGGCACGCGGGGAGCCGGGACCTCCAGGACGTCCGGACGGTCCTGCTCACCCCCGCCCACCAGTTCCCCACCGGCGGGCCGCTGCACCCCTCCCGGCGCGCCGCCGTCGTCGACTGGGCGCGCGGTCGCGGCGGGCTCGTCCTGGAGGACGACTACGACGGGGAGTTCCGCTACGACCGCCAGCCGGTCGGCGCCGTCCAGGGCCTCGACCCGGAACGCGTGGTCTACTTCGGCACGGCGAGCAAGAGCCTGTCGCCCGCGCTGCGCCTCGGCTGGATGGTGCTGCCCGACCACCTGGTCGACCGGGTGCTCGCGGCCAAGGGCGAACGCGAGGGCTGGGCCAGCGCGTTGGACCAGCTGACGCTCGCCGAGTTCATCGACTCCGGCGGCTACGACCGGCACGTGCGCGGGATGCGCCGGCGCTACCGGGACCGCCGCGACCGGCTGGTGGCCGCCCTCGCCGAGAGCGCCCCGCACGTCGCCGTCTCGGGCATCGCGGCCGGTCTGCACGCCGTCCTGCGGCTCGCGCCCGGCACCGAGCGCTCGGTGCTCAAGGCCGCCGCCTACCGGGGCCTCGCCGTGGAGGGACTCGCCGACTACCGGCACCCGGGGCTCGCGGCGCAGGACATGCCCGCCGCCGACGGACTCGTGGTCGGCTACGCCACCCCGCCCGACCACGCCTACCAGGCGGCGCTCGCCGCGCTGTGCGACATCCTGCCGGCGCCGGCCTGAGCGGAGCGGGGCCCCGGGAGCGTCGTCCGGCCGGCCCCGCGGCGCACCCGGCCGCGTGGCGGGCAGGATACGGTGCCGGGCGACGGCTCGGGGGCGGAACGCGTGCGCAATGACCCGCCGCGTCCGCCCGTGCGTCGTCACCCGGTACCGGCCGCGGCGGAGGGGAGCAACGGAAGCGGTACCGCCCCCTACGCTCCATGGACATGCGCAGAACACATCTCAGCCGTTCCGCTCTCGCCGCGATCCCGGCCGCCGCCGGCCTGCTCCTCTCCGCGGCGCCCGCCCAGGCGGCCGCGCCACTGCCCCTCACGGCCGTCGTGGACCGGGCGACGACCACCCCGGGCGGCTCGTTCACGCTCGCACTGACGCTGACCAACCCTTATGACACGCCCATCCAGTTCGTCTACCAGAGCGTCCAGCCGACCTATCCGACCACCCTGGAGCCGGGCCTCAAGTTCACCGCCACCGCGTGCGGCACCCAGACCAACGGGTGCAGCGAGAACGTGCACGGCGGCATCGCCCGCTACAACGTGCCGCTCGCGCCCGGTGCCTCCAGCAGCTTCAGCGTGACCTTCACCGTCGCCAAGGACTCGGCCTGCGGACCGTCCACCCGGATCGACCTCTACACCTACCTGTACTACGAGTACAACGCCGGCCTGTCCAACAACTCCGGCATCGTCAACATTCCCGGCACGCAGGTGCCCTGCGCCTGACCCGGTTCCCGCAACCCTTCGTCCGTCCCCCGGATCCCGGTGAATCACCCGGCCTTCCCCGACCTCTCCTGAACCCCCCGACCCCCTCGATCCCCCGTCAGGTGCCGGCCACCCCCGTACCGGCACCTGACGGGCCGTTCGCGCGCCCGCGCCCGGCCGCTGTCGGTGGCGGCTGGCAGGCTGGGTCCCATGTCCGAACCGCTGTGCACCGACCCCGCCGACGACCTGCTCGTGCCGATGCCGTACGCCGTGTACGCCGCCATCCGGGAACGGGCCGGGGAGCGGACCGCCCCGCTCGTGGACCGGCTGCTCCGCTCCTCCCTCGCCCTGACCCCGGCCCTCGACGACGACTCCGGCGAGGAGGCCGCCACGGGCCCGGCCGTCGGCCTGCTCGGCGGTCCGGCCGCGCTGCCCGCCGACGTCGCGTGGCCCCGCCACGGCGAGCACCCGATGCAGCTCCTCGCCCAACTCGACTGCGCCGGCCTGGCGGAGGCCCACCGCACCACCGGCCCGGGCGGTCCGTGGCCGCTGCCGGCCGACGGGCTGCTGCTGTTCTTCCACGACGACCTGTTCTCGGACTACGCCGGGCACGGGTGCCGCGTCCTGCACGTCCCGGCGGGGGCGCCGCCGCGGCCCGAGCCGGCCGGCCGCGGCGAGTTCGCCCCGCTCGCCGCCGTGCCGCTGCGGGCGGACTGGGCGCTGTCCGCGCCGTCCTACCAGGACCGCGAGCTGGAGGACCTGTTCCCCGACGACTTCATGGTCGCGCTCGACCTCGCCTCCGATTTCCGCGACCACCTGCCCGGCCCCGACGTCCGGGTGCTCGGCTGGTGCGACACCGACACCGGACGGCACGAGGGGCACCGCCCGCTGCTCCAGGTCGAGGCCTCGGCGGCCGGCGCGCACTGGGGCGAGACCGTCAACGTCTCGTTCTGGATCACCGACGAGGACCTGGCCGCCGGGCGCTTCGACCGCGTGCGCCACGGCATGGAGGTGGCCTGACCACGGCCCCGCACACGAACCACCGCACCGCCACGCCGCAACCGGCGTGGCGGTGCGTCGTGTTGACGCCGCACGCCACCCCGTCGGGCCCGTCGCGGCCCCGGGGCCGGGCAGCCGGTCGCGGCCCCGGCGGCTCCGCGACGCGGCCCTGACCAGGCCTCCGGCACACGCGGATCCGCGCGGCGAACGGACGTTTGACAGGCTTTTCGCGCGGAGCGGGCGGATCCGGATCAGATTCACCCTATCGGGGGGCACTCGGCCGCCGTACGGCTCTGGCCGGGCCCCGGTGATCTAGGGTTCCGGGTGGGCCGCCGGGAGAGGCGCCCGCGCTTGCGCAGACTTCGCCAAAACCCCCACCAATACGCGTATCTGATGATCCGCCATGGCTCCGGCCGGGACGGATCGGTCCGACCCGCCCGCGTGATTTCGACCAGATGAAGGAGACCCCTGCCGATGCCCGTCGACACCAGCACCGAGACACAGCAGGCACAGCAGCAGTCCCTCGCCACAGCCGCTGCCCGCAACCTCGCGACCACCACCAAGTCCGCACCGCAGATGCAGGAGATCACCTCCCGCTGGCTGCTCAAGGTGCTCCCCTGGGTCGAGGCCCACGGCGGTGCCTACCGGGTGAACCGTCGCCTCACCTACACCGTCGGCAACGGCGTGGTCGAGTTCATCAAGACCGGGTCCGAGGTCCGGGTGATCCCCCGCGAGCTCGGCGAGCTCGCCCTGCTGCGCGGCTACGAGGACGACGACGTGCTCACCGCCCTCGCCGACCGCTGCCAGCAGCGGGACTTCGGCCCCGGCGAGGTGCTCGTGACCCAGGGCGAGGCGGCCGACCGGATCTACCTGATCGCGCACGGCAAGATCAACAAGATCGGCACGGGCAAGTACGGCGACGAGACGGTCGTCGGCGTGCTCGGCGACGGCGACCGCTTCGGCGACGACGCCATCCTGAACCCGGACGCGGTCTGGGAGTACACCGCCAAGAGCGCGACCGCCGGTGTCGTCCTCACGCTCAGCCGCCGCGACTTCGAGCAGATCCGCGACAACGCGCCGACCCTCCAGGAGCACCTCCAGGAGTTCCTGGCCCTGCCGCTGCAGGCGCAGAACGAGCGCGGCGAGGCCGAGATCGCCATGTCGGCCGGCCACCACGGCGAGCACGAACTGCCCGGCGCCTTCGTGGACTACGAGCTGAAGCCGCGCGAGTACGAGCTCAGCGTCGCGCAGACCATCCTCAAGGTCCACACCCGCGTCGCGGACCTGTACAACCAGCCGATGAACCAGATCGAGCACCAGCTGCGCCTGACCATCGAGGCCCTGCGCGAGCGGCAGGAGTTCGAGATGATCAACAACCCGGAGTTCGGCCTGCTCAACAACGCCGACTTCGACCAGCGGATCCAGACCCACTCCGGCCCGCCCACCCCGGACGACCTGGACGAGCTGCTCAACCGCCGCCGCGACCCCGACTACCTGCTCGCCCACCCGCGCGCCATCGCGGCGATCGGCCGCGAGCTCAACGCCCGCGGGATCTACCCGCACCACGTCGACCTCGGCGGGCAGCAGGTGCCGGCCTGGCGCGGGGTGCCGATCCTGCCGTGCAGCAAGATCCCGATCACCAAGGAGAACACGAGCTCGATCCTCGTGATCCGTACCGGCGAGGACAACCAGGGCGTCATCGGCCTGCACCAGACCGGCCTGCCGGACGAGTACCAGCCGTCGCTGTCGGTCCGCTTCATGGGCATCGACGAGAAGGCGATCATCTCCTACCTGGTCAGCGCCTACTACTCGTGCGCGATCCTGGTGCCGGACGCGGTCGGCGTCCTGGAGAACGTCGAGATCGCGCACGGCCGTCACTGAGCGCCGGGCGGCCCTCGGCTGCCGGACCGCGAGCGGCGGTCGATCTTTGCTCCCGGAACGAGCCGAGGCCGTAACCGGCCCGCTCGAAGATCGTTTGACCAGATGACGGACGGCCCGCCCCCGGAGGCGGGCCGTTCGCCTGACGGGGGCGGCGGACCCGCGGTCCGCGGTTCCGCACGGCACGTGCCGGTCCTGCTGCGCCCCTCCGTCCGGCTTTCCTGCCCCAGAGCACTCTGCCCGCAACGGCGGTGTGCTTTCCCGACGATCCGAGAGGTGGGTGGATCCATGCCGCAGCCCCGGCAGCCCCGGCAGCTCCGCCGGATACCGGTGGACGGCCGAGGACGTGCCGTCCGCGGGCGAAAGGCGCGGGTGGCCGGTGCCGCGGTCGGCGTGGTGGCCATGTGCGCGCTGCTGAGCGGCGCGTCGGCCTCGGGCGCCGTGCGCCACGGCGGGGGACACCCGCACGGGCCGGTCGCGGACGTCTGCGTCTGCACCGGCACGGACGTCTCGGTGGACGTCGGGCCGGACGGGCACGACGTCGGCGTCGGGGTCGGGGTCGGCGTGGACGTCCAGGTGCACTGGCACCACCCGTGCCGGCCGCACGACGATGACGATGACGACGACGGGCAGGACGGCAAGGGCGGGGACCACGGGTACCACTGGGGACACCATCACCATTCGTGCCCGAGCCCGACGCCGACACCGACCCCCACGCCGACCCCCACCCCTACTCCGGCACCCACCCCTACGCCGAGCGCCACACCCCCGAGCCCGACGCACACACCGGCGCCTCCGCCCCCGTCGTCGGCACCCCCGCCGCCGCCCGCACCGGCGCCGGCCCCGCGACTCCCCGCCCCGGCCGTGCCGCAGACGCCCCGGCCGGCGCCCCCCGTGCCCCGCGCGGCCCCTTCGCCGAGCCCGGCCGCGGTGCTCCCCACCCCGGCGGCGAGCCCGCCGCCTCCGCCCCCGCCGACCCCGGCGTGGCCGACTCCCGCGCCGCAGGTCCGCTACCACGTGCCGGTCGGTCAGCCCCTGGCGGAGGCCCCGGTGCACCACCGCACCGCCAAGACGACCACCACGATGCTCATCGTGACCGTGCCCGCGGTGATCGCGGCGGCAGCGCTGCGCCCGGGTCGCGGCGGTGGTGGCGGCCGAGGCCGGTCGAGCGGTTCCTGACCGCCGCCCGCCCCCCGGAACGACCCCCGAAGAACCCCTGAACAACCCGCTGGGCCCGGACCTTTCGCGTCCGGGCCCCACCCCGACATTCCCCGTCACCGAGCAGAGCCAGAGAAGGGAGTCCCCATGGACGAGTGGGTCGCTTTGGCCATCGCCATGGCGGCGGCGTGTGCCGTCGTCGTGGCGATGGTCGTGCTACGGCACCGCCGGGTGGGCACCGTGAAGCACGCCGAGACCCCGGACGTGATCGAGTACATCACGATGATGATCGGCGTGGTCTACGCGATCGTCCTCGGCCTCGCGATCGCGGGCGTCTGGGAGGCGCGCGGCAGCGCCCAGGACGGCGTGTTCCGCGAGGCCCAGTCGCTCCAGGAGGTGAGCGACCGGGCGGTGGTCTACCCGGCCGAGGTCCGCGACAAGATCAGGGCCGACGTGGACGCCTACGTGTCGTACGTCGTCCAGGTCGAGTGGGACTACATGCGCGACCACGGGAGCGTCTCCGACAAGGGCAACGAGCTGCTGGCCCAGGTGCGTTCGGACGTCGCCACCCGGCAGCCCGCGAACGAGCTGGAGGCGCAGACCTACCAGCCCGTGATGGACCGGATCGCCGCCGCCACCGACGCCCGCAACGCGCGCGGGCAGAACGCCGGGCCGACGATGCCCGGGGTGGTCTGGTTCGGGCTCATCGCGGGCGGGCTGGTCACCTTCGGCATGCTCTTCGCGCTCCAGATCCGGCGCACGCCGCGGGAGTTGATCCTGGCGGGCTGCTTCAGCGCGCTGATCGCGTTCCTGCTGTTCATGATCTGGGACTTCGACGACCCGTTCGGCGGGAGCGTCCGCGTCACCACGCAGCCGTTCACCGATCTCTTTCCGCACCTGAACCTGGGCGGCGGCGACTAGTCACCGAAGGGCCGGGGGGCCGGAGGGCCGGCGCCACTCGAACGGCAGCGC
>NZ_JBHYWI010000057.1:0-49156 GCF_042751525.1 Kitasatospora sp. NPDC059408 | reverse complement strand
TCCCGGTTGGCGGGTCCCGCCCGCCACCCCCCCCCGCCTTACCCCTTTCTTTCCCCCCACCACACGGGGGGCGGCGGCCACTCCCCACCCCGGGGCGGGGGGGCCGTGGGGATCTTGCGGCTACCCCCACGGCCCTGTTTCATTTCTGACGATCCGTCAATGAAGGCTGCTGTCCATGGTGTTCAGCAGCGTGCCGGAGGCGTCGTCGTTCTCCAAGGAGAAGGCGAACATGCCGCCCAGCCCCTTGCCCTTGGCGTAGGCGCCGCGGGCCTGGATGGCCTGCGGGGTGTCGCCGGTCCAGAAGTCGGTGCCGTCGTAGACCCAGCTGCTCTCGGTGACCGGGTCCCAGTGGGTGTTCGCGGCCGTCGGGTCGAGCTCCTTCCAGGCGGCCAGGCCGGCCTCCTGGCTGAGCGGCTTGGCCGCGGTCGGGCCGGTCGCGCTCTGGTACAGGCCGTGGTTCGAGCCGGCCGGGACGCCCGTCCAGCCGCGCCAGTAGAACGGGATGCCGAGGACGAGCTTGTTCGCCGGGAAGCCGCCGGGGATGCCGTATTCCGGAAGGCCCGTGGTGTACGCGGCGAGCATGGTGTCCACGTTGTACTTGCGGGTGCCGGGGGTGATCGGCGTGGTCGGGTCGGCCGGGCTGTCGTGCAGCGGGTCCTGGTGGTTGGTCGGGCCCTTGGCGTCCCAGGCGCCGTGCATGTCGTAGGACATGACGTCGGCGTAGTCCAGGTAGGCGCCGATCTTGTCGGTCTCCAGCTGGGCGATCTTGTCCTGGCCGCTGGGCAGGGCGGCGGTCAGCAGGAAGCGCTTGCCCTGGGCGGCGCCGAGGGCGTCCAGCTGGGTGCGGAACTCCTTGAGCAGCAGGGTGAAGTCCTGCTTGTCGGCGGGGGAGTAGTGGTTGCCGGTGTGGCCGCCGGCCGAGGCCGGGTACTCCCAGTCGAGGTCGACGCCGTCGAAGATGCCGGCCGCCGAGGCGGGGCCGCCGGAGGCGTCGCCGGCGACGCCGGTCGGCAGGTCGCCCTTGAGGAACATGTCGACGCACGAGGAGACGAACGCCTTGCGGGAGGCGTCGGTCGCGGCGGCGTCGGAGAAGTACTTGGAGTACGTCCAGCCGCCGATGGAGATGGTGAAGCGCAGGTTCGGATACTTGGCCTTGAGCTGGCGCAGCTGGTTGAAGTTGCCCTTGAGGGGCTGGTCCCAGCCGTCGTCGGTGCCGTCGACGCTGTTCGCGGCGGTGTAGCCGTCCTGGTAGTCGGCGTAGGCGTCGCCGGCGCCGTCACCGGCGTTCGGGTTGCTCTCGTTGGCGGAGTCGGAGGCCTTCACCGCCTGGAAGCAGGTGAACTTCGTCGGGTCGATGTTGGCGAACGCGTAGTGGACGACGTCGAGCTTGCCGGCTGCGCCGCTGGTGTCGACGTTCTTCGGGTAGTACGCGTTCTCGTAGATGCCCCACTGGTCGAAGTAGGCCGAGCGGACGGGCTGTTGGGCGGGCGCGTCGGCGGTCGTGGTGGACACCGGCGCGGACTGGGCGGAGGCGTGGCCGCCGGAGTACGCCTGCACGCTGAAGGTGTAGCCGGTGCGGGGGAGCAGCGAGCTGACCGCGACCGAGGTGCCCATCGAGGTGGCGACCAGCTGTCCGTTGGACCACACCTTGTAGGCGACCGGGCCGTCGCCGGAGGGCAGTGTGGAGGGCTGCCAGGTCAGCACGACGGCGTTGGCGGTGACCTTGGTGACGGAGACGCCGGTGGGGGTCGTGACCTTGCCGTCCCCGGCGGGGCCGCTCGCCGTCGCGGTGGCGGTCGGGGTGGGGCTGCCGGTGCCGGTGGCGGTGGCAGTCGGGCTGCCGGTCGCGGTCGGGCTGGTCGAGGCGGTGGGGCTCGTGGACGCCGTCGGGCTCGTGGACGCGGTCGGGCTGGTCGAGGCGGTGGGGCTGCCGGTCGCCGTGGGGCTCGTCGACGAGGTCGGCCCGGACGGGCCGGTCAGGGTGAGGTCGTCGGCGTAGTAGGTGCCGGTGCCGTACCAGCCGTGGGTGAACACGGTGACCGAGCTGGTCGTCGCCCCGGTGGTGAAGCTCGTGCTCAGCCGGCTCCACCCGGTCGCCCCGGGCGTCCAGGTCGAGGAGTTGACGCCGTCTCCGGTGGCGCCGAGGTAGACGTAGCTGCCCTGCACCCAGCCGGACAGCGTGTAGGCGGTGTTCGGCTGGACGGCGACGGTCTGCCGGCACTCCGCGGTGTCCGAGGCCGACGCCGCCCCGCTGAGCGCGTGGGTCCCGCCGTGCGCCGGGGTGGTGACGACCGAGCCGTTCGAGCAGGTCCAGCCGGCCAGGGTGCCGGTCTCGAAGTCGCCGTTGGTCAGCAGGTCGACGGTCGCGGCGGACGCGGGGCCGAGGGTGAGCGCGAGGGCGGCCGTGCCGGTGGTGAGGGTGGCCGCGAGGGCCAGGGCGGTGGCCCGCCTGCGCGGTGCGGCCCGGTGCGCGTCGGCGCGCGCGGGCATGACGCGGTCGTGCATGCGGTGTGTCCTCCGGATGTGTGGGGGTTCCGGCGGTGCGGTGGCCCGGGTGGGCCGTGGGGAGCCGTGCCGGGCGCTGTGGGGGCGCGCGGGCGGGTGGCGCGTGAACTCGGTACCACAGATTGGACTGGACCAATAATCCGCGTCAAGGGTTCGCCGGTCCCGGCCGCGCCCTCGCCGGTCCCGGCCGGAGCCCGATCCGTCGTGTCCAGCGGCCGGACCCTTCCCGGGTGAGGCTTGCGCGGACCGGTAAGTTGACCGGTACCTCGCAGGCCCGCCGAACGGAGGACTCGCCATGGACAGCCAGGACTGGGACGACCGCTACGCCGCGGAGGAACTGGTGTGGGGCGCCGATCCCAACCTGTGGGTCGTCCGCGAACTGACCGGCCGCGCGCCCGGCCACGCCCTGGACGTCGCCGCCGGCGAGGGCCGCAACGCGATCTGGCTGGCCGGCCAGGGCTGGGACGTCACCGGCCTGGACTTCTCCGCCGTCGCCATCGAGCGCGCCGAACGGCTCACCGCCGAACTGCCCGACGAGGTCGCCGACCGGCTCACCTGGCGCCACGACGACGCCCGCACCTTCGACCCGTCGGCCGCCGGCTACGACCTCGTCCTGGTCGCCTACCTCCAGGTGCCCGCCCGCGACCGGCGCGCCGCCCTGCGCCGCGCGGCCGGCGCGCTCGCCCCCGGCGGCACCCTGCTGGTGATCGGGCACGACCTGCGCAACCTCGCCGAGGGCGTCGGCGGCCCGCAGGACCCGCGCGTCCTGTACGGCCCGGAGGACGTCCTCGCGGACGTCGCCGACCACGGCCTGACCGTCGTCCGGGCGGAGAGCGTCCTGCGTCCGGTCGGCGGCGATCCCGGGCACAAGGGTCAGGACGACGGCCAGAACGGCGGCGGCACCGCCGTCGACCTGCTGGTCCGCCTGGAGCGGGGTGCCGCGTGACCTCTCCGCTCTCCCGCCGCACCCTGCTCACCGGCCTGACCGCGGTCGTGCCCGTGCTGCTCACCGGCTGCTCGTCGAACTCCAAGTCCGACTCCAAGAAGGCGGCCAAGGCCGCGAACGCGACCGCCGCCCGCGCGAGCGATCCCGGCGGCGACGCCTTCGTGATGATCATCCGGCACGGCGAGAAGCCGGACGGCAGCACGCCGGGCCTGGACGAGAACGGCAAGCACGACAGCAAGTCGCTGACCGAGCGCGGCTGGTCCCGGGCGAAGGCGCTGCCCAAGCTGTTCGACCCGCCGGCCACCGGGCTCCGCAAGCCCGCCCGGATCTACGCCGCCTCCGACCAGGGCCCGCTCGCCGGCGCGCACCGGATGCGGCAGACCGTCACCCCGCTGGGCGCCGCGCTCGGCCTGAAGGTCGACATCACCTACGCCGAGTCGCAGGAGACCGAGCTCGCCGGGGCGGTGCTGACGGGCGCCCAGCCGGTGCTCATCAGCTGGGAGCACGGGCGCATCCCGCGGATCGTGGAGGCCCTCGGCGCGACGGGCAGCGGCGCGCCGGCGGTCTGGCCGGACCGCTTCGACCTCGTGTGGGTGTTCTCCCGGACGGCCGGCGGCCCGTGGACGTTCCAGGAGGTGCACCAGCACCTGCTGGACGGCGACTCCTGAGGCCCCGCAGAGGCCGGGGCACCGTCTCTTCATCTCGCGTACACGCGCCTGAGGATCCGTCAACTAGCGTGTCGCGCATGAGGATTCGTGTGCTGATCGCCGCCTCGGCGACCGCCGTGGTGCTGGTCGCCGGATGCGGCGGCTCCGGTTCGGAGGACGAACCGGAGCCCGGCCGGTCCACGGCCGCCGCCGCGCCGCCCACCGCGGGGTCGCCCACCGGAGGGCCACCCGGAGGGCCGGGCGAGCGCCGGGCCGACGGCGCCGAACTGCTCTACCGGGCGGGCGGGACGAAGAGCGCGCAGAACCCCGCGTTCGCCCCGGACGGCGCCTCCGTGCTGGTCACCGAGTTCGCCGAGGGCTACAACAAGGGCGCAGCCGCCCTCGGCGTGCTCCCCGTGGAGGGCGACCGCACGCTGCGCAAGGTGCTGGAGGACCCGGACAAGGCCGCCGTCAACCTCCCGGGCACCAGCTGGAACGCCGCCGCCGACGCCTTCGCCTTCGCCACCGACCGGGACGGCGGCCACGACGAGGTCTGGACGATGAAGCCGGGCGGCACCCCCGAGCGGGTCACCCGGCACGACGACGACAGCGGCTTCAACGAGCCGAGCTTCTCCCCGGACGGCGAGTGGATCGTCTTCCAGCAGAGCTGGGAGCCCGAGCACGCGTCAGTCCACGGCGACGGCGCCGAGCAGGACTCGATCTGGAAGGTCCGCCGGAGCGGCGGCGCGCCCGTGCGCCTCGTCGACGGCAAGGGCACGAAGACCGACAACCGGCAGCCGAACTGGTCCCCCAAGGGTGATCGGATCGTCTTCCAGCGCCGCGACGCCGGCAGCGAGAGCTGGGCCCTGTGGACGGTCGGGGCGGACGGCACCGGGCTGCGCCGGGTCACCGACTCGCCCGGGGAGCACACCGATGCGACGTGGTCGCCGGACGGCCGGCACCTGGTCTTCTCGTCCAACGCCGGCACCCTGGCGAACGCGCAGGTCTTCGTGGTGGCGGCGGACGGCGGCGAGCCCGTCCGGGTGACCAGGAACGACGGCTCCTACGACGGAGCGCCGAGCTGGTCCCCGGACGGGAAGTGGATCGCCTTCGAGTCGTCGCCGGGCGGCGAGTCCAACCCGGCGGCGCTGTGGCGGATCCCGGCGCCGAGCCTGTGAACCCGGCCGGCGCTACCGCGTCGAGATCGTGACCAGCGAGTACTGCACGACCGTCAGCGGCACGCTGACCGTCGAGCCGGCGACGGTGTACGGCACCGGCCCGGGCGCCGGGTCGGTGCCGTCCGGGGAGGCGACGGTCACCGAGGCGACGGCGGCGCCCGCGGGCAGGGCGCAGGAGAGCGTGCAATCGGCGGGCGTGGTGCGGAAGTCGGCCTGGGTGTCGCCGAAGTTGGTGAAGTTCACGAGGTGGACGACGACGTCGCCGCCGAGCCGGCGGGCCTCCAGGAAGATGCGGCGGTCCCCGGCCAGGGTGACGGCCGGCGGCGCGGACTGCCGTACCGGCGCCAGCAGCCGGTCGGCCGAGGCCTGGTCGTTCCCCGTGAGGTAGCTCAGCCCCGGCAGGGCCTTGACGTACCACGCGGTGCCGGCGCCGTACGCGTTCCGGTTGGTGTCCGGCAGTTCGCCCGCCCGGCTCAGCCCGAGGACGTCGGCGAGCGCGAACTCGGCGCGCCGGGCGCCGAGCCCGTCGAGGCCGGTGGGCTCGGGGCCGGTGATCAGGACGGTGCCGCCGGCTCGGACGTAGTCCCGCAGGACCGCCGCCTCCGCGTCCGAGACGGCCTGGAGGTTGGGCAGCAGCACGACCTTGAACCGGGCGAGGTCGGCGGCCGTCAGCCCCGGGCTCGTCACGGTGTCGAACGGGACGTGCGCGTACACCAGGGCCTTGACGGTGCCGCGGAACTCGCCCAGCCACGGCATCGTCGCGCAGCTCATCGTCGGGTCGCCGCCGCCCCACCAGTCGGTGACCCCGGCCGGGGGATCGACGGTGACGTACATCCCGTTGCCCGCGGTGGGGCCGACGTAGTCCCGCGAGGCGCTGGAGTGGTAGACGCCCACCTGGGCGAGGGAGGCGGCGTCGAAGATGCGCGCCTCGTTGGCCCGGACGAAGGCGTAGACGCGGGTGCGCATCGCCGCGTCCACGCCCTCGTTCTTGTAGGGCGTCCTGACCTCGTAGGGGTTGCAGCCGGTGGCGATCACCTGGGCGAGCACGAGCGAGGCGTCGTCCGGCTGCCAGCCGGAGGAGAAGGCCCACGCGGGCCGGTTGCCGCTGGCGGCGCGGGCGTACTTGTACATCGAGATCAGGCAGGTCCAGTCGGTGGCGGTGGCGTGGCGCATGCCGTCGTAGTTGCCGAGGACGTCCACCTCCCACACCTGGCTGATGCCGGCGTCGGCCTGGCGGAGGTAGGCGCCGTCCAGGCCGATCGTGGTCGCGTAGCGGTAGTCCATCGAGACGGTCTCGGAGAAGACGACCAGGTCGGGGTTGACGGAGCGCGCGGCGGCGGCGATGTCCAGCTGGAACCGGGCGAGGTTGCCGTGGCGCCACTCGACGTACGCGCGGAAGACCGGGTCGTTGTAGTCGGCGGCCCTCGGCAGGGCGAGTCCGGTGTCGGCCTTGAACGCCGCGGCGCCCCACGTGGAGGCGTCGCACCAGGACAGCACGCCGTCGAAGTAGATCGGCACGTCCGGCCAGATCGCGTCGATGCCGGTCGCGGCGAGGAGCTTGATCCGCTTGAGGTAGTAGTCCCGCCAAGGGGAATCGGGGCTGAGCCAGACGCTCTCGTCGTCCTTGTCGACCCACACCACCACGTTGCCGTAGAAGACGTTCGGCTTGCCGTCGAGGTCGCGCTGGACCCACGCTCCGCCCTCGGCGTTCTTGTAGAAGGACCGGCCCTTGAGGCCGCCGGGGGAGATGACCTCCAGCGAGGGGTAGTACATGACCACTCTCAGGCCGGCGGCGTGCGCGAGGCGGGTGAAGGTCGTCACGTCGGCCATGTGCGCCGCGAACTCGGCGTCGGTGTGCCAGTCGGACAGGATGGTGTCGAGCTCGATCACGCTGACGTTCTGGGCCTTCAGCGCGTCGACGGCCGGCTGCATGTCGGCGGCCTCGTTGAACGTGCCGTCGGCCAGGCGGGCGTGGCGCGCCCACTCGGGCCAGGGCTGCGCCGCGGCGGCCGCACCGGTCGGCACCGGTACGGCGGTGGGCCCGGGCGCGGCGGCCCGAGCCCGGCCGGGCAGCAGCCGGACGGTGGCCAGGGCGCCGCCGGCGCCGAGGCCCGCGCGCAGCAGGCGTCGGCGGCCGATGCGCGGGGCGGCGGTGGGTGTTCCTTCGTGCTCGGACATGGTGGTCCCCCAGCAAGGGTCGGCATGGCACGGAAGAAGGCGGGCCGGGAGGCGCCGCCTGCCCCCGTTCGCTCACGGCCCTCCGCACCCTCCGTAGGCGACCCTAGGGGCCCGTGTCCGGCCCGTCCCGCCCCGGCCCACCGGCTACGCCAGACGTCCGAGCGCGCGCCGCCCGGGGCGGGCGACCCCGATCGCACGCAATCGGCACGTTCTCTCCTCTCCGGGAGGCTTGACACCCGGCGTCGCCGCTGGCTGTCGCTCGTCAACTCATTTGCCTGAAGCAGGTGTTGGTGCAGTCCGGTGTCGTCAGCCGGTGTCCAGGTCGCGCCGCCGGAACCCGGCCAGCCCGAGTGCGATCAGTGCCGCCGCGACGAGGGTGAGCACGGCGAGCGGCGTCCAGTCCATGGCCGCCGCGGGCAGCCGCGGCACGTGGCCGAACGGGGAGAGCCGGTCGAGGCCCTCGGGGAACCGCAGCAGCGGCCCGAGGTAGCCGATCACGAAGCCGTACGCGGGCAGCAGCCAGGCCAGCGCGGTGGCCCTGGGCAGCCACCCGTACACGACCGCGGCGAAGCCCACCGTCACCCACTGGGCGGGCGCGAACGCCAGGGCCGCGCCGGCCAGCCGGAGGAACTCGCCGCCGTCGCCGGTGGAGGCGGCCCCCGCGATCCCGAACCCGGCGCCCGCCGCGAGCAGCACGGCCGTCGAGCCGATCAGCGCCGCCGCGATGTGCCCGCCCAGCCAGCCGGCCCGGGAGACGGCGGTCGCGAGCACCGGTTCGACCCGCCCGGCCGTCTCCTCGGCCCGCGGGCGCAGCATCGCGAGGACGGCGTACACGGCGCCGACGACGGCCACCACGAGCATCGTCAGCGCGGCGAAGGAGTCGGCGAGGCTGTGGCCGCCGAGCCGGGCGAGGGCCTCGCGGATCCGGTCGACGTCCTTGAGCATCGAGTCGGCGTTCCCGAGCAGCGAGCCGTACATGGCCCCGAGGAGCAGGAGGGCCGTCGCGAAGCCGCCGATCAGGCCGCGGTGCAGGCGCAGCGCGAGGCCGAGGGGGGTGCCGAGGGCGGCGCTGCCGGTGGGCGGTCCGGGGCGGGTGGCGCGCAGGCCCGCGCCGACGTCCCGGCGGGTGCTCAGCCCGAACCCGGCCGCGGCGACGGCGGCGGTGAGGGCGAGCGCGGGCAGCAGCGGCCACCAGCGGTCGTCGACGAACGGGTAGGTGCGCTGGAGCCAGCCGATGGGGGAGGCCCAGGCGAGGGCGCTGTCGGCGGCGTCGCCGGCCGCGCGCACCGCGTAGGCGGCGCCGAGCACGGCGAGGGCGAGGCCGGAGGCCGTCCGGGTGTGTGCGGTGGCCTGGGCGGTGACGGCGGTGGCCGCGGCGAAGAGCAGTCCGGCGGTGGCGAGCGCCGCGCCGTACAGCAGGGCGCCGCCGGTGGTGAGGCCGGGGACGCCGAGTCCGGGCAGCCCGGCGGCGAGCAGGAGGCCGAGGGCGAGGTCGGCGACGGAGGCGGTGGCGAGCGCGGCGGCCAGGTGGGCGTGCCGGCCGACGGCGGCGGAGCGGACGAGTTCGGCGCGGCCGGTCTCCTCCTCGGCCCGGGTGTGCCGGGTGACGGTCAGGATGCTCATGAGCGCGACGAGGACGACGGTCAGTCCGAGCATCCGGTGGCCGAGCATGGCGCCCCACGTGTAGTCGGCGAGGTAGTGCCGGGGGCCGGTCATGGCGAGGACGGCGGGGTTCGCGGAGGCGTGGCCGATCGAGGCGCGGTCGGCGGCGGTCGGGTAGACGGCGTGCAGGCTGTTGGCGGTGCCGAGGGTGAGCAGGCCGAGGCCGAGCACCCAGGCGGGCAGCCGGACGCGGTCGCGGCGCAGGTCGAAGCGGAGCAGGGCGCCGGTGCCGGCGAACGGGCCGCGGGCGGCGGGGCGGTGCCCGGCGGCGGTGGTGCGGCGGGTGCCGGGGGTCGCGGCGGTGGTGGTCATCGTGCGGCTCCGGCGTCCGCGCCGGGCGCGCCGGGGTGCTCGCCGGCGAGTTCGTCGCCGTAGTGGCGCAGCATGAGCTCCTCCAGCGTGGGCGGGTGGCTGACCAGGCTGCGCAGTCCGGCCTCGCTCAGTCGGCGGACGGCGGCGTCGAGTTCGGCGCCGTCCACGGCGAAGCGCACCCGGGCGCCGTCGGTGCGCACGCCGTGCACGCCGGGCAGTGCGTCGAGGCCGGTGACGGGCCGGACGGTCTCGGCCTCGACGGTGGTGCGGGTGAGGTGGCGCAGTTCGCCGAGGGTGCCGCTCTGGACCACCCGGCCGCGCCGGATGATGCTGACGCGGTCGCCCAGCTTCTCGACCTCGTCGAGGACGTGGCTGGAGAGCAGGACCGTCCGGCCCTGGTCCTTGGCCTCGCGGACGACGTCCTGGAAGACGACCTCCATGAGCGGGTCGAGCCCGGAGGTGGGTTCGTCGAGGAGCAGGAGCTCGGCGTCGGAGGCGAGGGCGGCGACGATGGCGACCTTCTGCCGGTTGCCCTTGGAGTAGCTGCGGCCCTTCTTGGTGGGGTCGAGGTCGAAGCGCTCGACGAGCTCGTCGCGCCGGCGGCGGTCGGGGCGGCCGCGCAGCCGGGAGAGGAGGTCGATGGCCTCGCCGCCGGTGAGGCCCGGCCACAGTTCGACGTCGCCCGGCACGTAGGCGAGCCGGCGGTGCAGTTCGACGGCGTCGTGCCAGGGGTCCTTGCCGAGCAGCCGGACGGTGCCGCCGTCCGCGCGCAGCAGGCCGAGCAGGATCCGGATGGTGGTGGACTTCCCGGCGCCGTTGGGGCCGAGGAAGCCGTGCACCTCGCCGGTCTCGACGTCGAGGTCGAGACCGTCCAGCGCGGTGGTCCGGCCGAAGTCCTTGCGGAGGCCGGAGAGGGCGATTGCCTTCGTCATGTTGTCGAAAATACCGTAGTTTCAGAAAAACGTGAATATTGGGAAGGCGTTAAAGTTCCCTCGGAAGATCGTCGGAAGATCGACAGCGGATTCGGGACGGTGTGCGGTGGCGGAGCGGGACCAGGAGAAGGCGGACTTCGTCGAGCGGTTCGCGGCCGACCTGGTGGTGGCGGGCATGGCCCGGATGCCCGCGCGGATCTTCTCCTGCCTGATGGCCGAGGAGAGCGGCGTGCTCACCTCCGCCGAGCTCTCCGAGCGGCTGCGGATCAGCCCGGCGGCCGTGTCGGGCGCGATGCGCTACCTGACCCAGGTCGGGCTGGTCTCCAAGGAGCGCGAGCCCGGATCCCGGCGCGACCGCTACCGGGTGCTGAACGACGTCTGGTTCGAGTCGCTGACCCGGCGCGACGAGATCATCGTGCGCTGGATCCGGGTGCTCAAGGACGGCGAGTCGATCGTCGGCGCCGGCACCGCGGCGGGGCGGCGGCTCGCCGAGAGCGCCGAGTTCTTCGAGTTCATGATCGACGAGCTGCACGGGATGCTCGGCCGCTGGCGCGTCGAGCGGGCCCGGCGGGACGCGGCGGCCGGCGAGGGCGCGCACTAGCGCCGAAGGATCCCACAACTACCCACCGGTTGAAGGCAGTTCACCCAAGGAAACCCCGAACGGCGGTCCGCTGCGCTACCACTGGCCGCATGGACGACGACGTGGTGCCCATTCCAGACCACCTCACCATCCGGGTCACCCACACCGACGACCCGGTCTCCGCCGTGGCCGGCCTGGAGGCGTGGGAGTCGCGCGAACGCTATCCGGACCTGCTCATGATGCCGCCGGTCTTCGGCTCGATCGAGCGCACCCCCGAGGGGGCCTGGCGGATCCTCTGCTTCCACGCGGGCACGCCGCAGGGCGCCCGCGACGACCTCGGGCACGTCTTCCGCTGCTGGGCGCACGGCGAACCCGGCGGCCGGTGGGCCGCCCCATGGGACATCACCGACGCCGAGCGCGCCGCCTACACCGCCGCGTACGAGCGGCTGGAGTGGGAGAAGCTCGACGAACTGGCCGTCGCCGGGCGGCAGTACCGGGTCTTCCGCGCCGAACAGGTGCTGCGCGGGGGCCCCGAGGGCGTCGAACCGCCGCGCCCCACGGACCCGGACCCGGCGCCGGTCGGCCGGGGGCACCGGGCGCCGTCCCGGGTCGACGGCTACGTGATCGACCCGGCCGCGGCCGTCTCGCTGGTCGACGGCATCGTCCGGCTCGACCTGATGACCCTGGTGCCGAGCGGCCGTTCGATCACCGAGGAGGTCCGCGAGGACGCCAGGCAGGCCTCCGCGCTTCACCCGAACGTGTTCGTGCTGCCCGTGCACTGCGCCGTCGCCGAACGGCGTGACGGGCGCTGGGGCCCGATGACCGGTGCCTGCGAGACCCCGCAGGCCGCCCGCGACACCCTGGCCGCCTACCTGCGCGAGTTCGCGCCGATGACCGACCCCGGTCTGGGCGAGGACGAACTCGCCGCCTACGCCGCCGCGGCCGACCGGCTGGACGCACTGCGGGCCAACACCGTCGAGGCCGCCGGGCGCCGCTTCCAACTGGTGCGCGTCGAACCGGTGGTGCGGCTCGGCCCGGACGGCCCGGAGCAGCCGCGCCCGTCGGACCCCGACCCGGACCCGCCGATCATGGTCCAGGAGGCCCGCGACCGCGCGGCGGGGCTGCTGCCCGAGGACGAGCAGGACTGAACCGGGCGCGCACGTTTGCCGGGGTGGAGGGGAACCCCCGTCTCCCCTCCACCGCCGGAGACCGTGGTCAGGTGCGGTGCCGGCCACCCGGAGCCCGTGGGGTGGCTGCGGGTGGCCGGCGGCGCATGCAATGCGCGCATGCGGCACCTTCGCCCGCCGACCGGACGGAGCCGGGACCTGCCCCCGTGTCGCGGCGGGACGGCCCCCGTGTACTGCCCGTCCACGCCTTGCAGGTCCTCACCGTCCGGTGCGGCGTCGCGACCGATCGTGCATACACGGACCCCGGTCTGTCAAGGATGCTTGATGAGAACGCCGTTCAGCCGACTTCTCGTCACGTATGATTGACGACGCTGGACCCGACACCGCGAAGGAGTGCACAGGAAGATGGCCGAGGACACCGCGGCTCACCGCCGGACCATCGCGGAGCGACTCACGCACCTCATGAGCACCGGACACCCCGACGGCACCGGCCCGCGGGACTACCACGCGGTGGAGCAGGCCAGCCAGGAGTACGCGGAGCGGTACCCCGGCAGCCCCACGATCAGCCGTCAGACGGTGCACAACCTGCGCAACGAGCGGGTCGCGAACCCGGGCATCAACAGCCTGACCGCGCTGGCGAACGTCTACCGCGTGCCGATCTCGTACTTCCTCTCCGAGGGGGAGGCCGCCGGCGGCACGCCCGCACCGGACCCGGACATGGTGCTCCAGCGCCTCGACGGCATCCTCAAGGTGCTGCAGCCCGACACCGCCGCGGCCCTCGACGACGACGCCCGCGTCGCCGTCCTGACCGCCAGGAACTGCCCGATCGGCCGCGACGCCCTCGACGGCCTGCGGGCCGGCCGGTGGGACGAGCGGCTGCGCCTGCCGCTGGACGAACTCGCCGCCAGGATCAGCCTCCCGGCCGGGTACTTCGTCGACCACCGCATCCCCGCCGCGGACCCCAACGACCTGCTGCTGCTGGGCGCGCTGAAGGCCCAGGGGGCCAGAGGCATCGCCCTGCGCCAGGTCGCGGGGCTGCCCGAGGACGCCTTCCAGGCCCTGTCGCCCATGCTGGACCTCCTGAGCAAGGCCGATCCGCGCCGGCGCATGTGAACGGGACCCGCCCGGCGGGAGCGGGCGGGCCGATTCGTTAGGCTCCCCTCCACGCGGTCCTCGACCGAGCGGCCAGGGGGAGCCCGATCAGCGTCCGGGGGATGGCGTGCCGTTTGTCCGATGGAAGCAGAACGAACGCCTCTGGGGGCCGGAGTTGAACGACAAGGACCTGCGAAAACACTGCGCGGACGTGGTGGCCCGGATCGACCTCCCGAGCCCCTTCAGCATCAACTCGCTCGTCGACAGCGTCGAGCGGCAGCGCGGCCGCGGGATCTCGCTCGTCCCGATCCCCCTGCCGGTCCGCCAGGGCAGCCCCTGCGGCCTGTGGGTGGCCACCGACGACGTCGACTACGTCCTCTACCTCGCGGACACCAGCCGGGCCCACCAGGAACACATCGTCATGCACGAGCTCGGCCACATGCTGCTCGGCCACGGCTTCAGCGAGGCCGACCAGGACGAGGCCGCCCGGCTCCTGATGCCCACCCTCGACCCGCGCTTCGTGCAGTCCGTCCTCGCCCGCTCCGTCTACACCTCGCAGGAGGAACGGGCCGCCGAGTACGTCGCCTCCCTCCTCCCGCTGCGGGCCGGCCGCGCGCCCTCCCGCACCAGGCAGGAGGCCGTCAGCCCCGGGATGGCCAACCTCGTCCGGCACATCGGCGCGGCCCTGGAGCGCAATTCGCGCTAAGGTCGAGCCCCGTGCTGCTGCTCACCGTCGTCTACGCCGTACTCGCGGTCATCACCTGGACCGCTTTCTTCTACAAGGTCCGCGACCTCGTGCGCGACTGGCGCAACAGGGAACTCCAGATCCTGTGCCTGTCGATCGCCACGTTCGCCGCGCCGTTCGTCCTGGCCTCGCCCCACGTCTACATGGGGATCGACCGCCTCCTCGGCGTGCCGAACATCGCGACCCTGATCATCTACGTCTGCGTGGCGGTGTGCGTCTCCGGGTTCATCGCCCTGCTGGTGTCCTGGTCCTCGGCCCAGAGCGGGATGAGGGTCCGTCACTGGCTGGGTGTGGGCTACTCGCTGACGACCATCGCCGCCATGGCCGTCCTCTTCTTCCTCGGCAACGTCGACGGCGTCGAACACCCGGTGGACTTCGACGTCACCTTCGCCGATGTGCCCTACATCTCGGTCTTCCTGCTCGGCTACCAACTCCTCTTCACCACCAGCATGGTGATGCTCATCGTGCTGTGCCGCCGCTACGCCGCGGCGGTCGACCGCCCGTGGCTGCGCCGGGGCCTGCGCACCGTCGCCCTCGGCGCGTTCTTCGGCCTCGGCTACGGCGTGCCCAAGATCCTCAACATGCTCTGGGACCAGGTCGCCACCTCGCCCCTGCACACCGTCAGCAGCATCGGTGCCCCGCTGTCCGCCAGCGTCTCGGCCCTGCTCTTCTCCGTCGGCTTCACCATGCCCGCGTGGGGCGAGGGACTGGACCGCCTGCGCGAGATCGCGGTCTCCTACCGCGCGTACAAGCGCCTCTACCCGCTCTGGCACGACCTCGCGACCGCCTTCCCGGAGCTCGTCCTCCTCCCGTCGAACGACCGTCGGCAGCCGTGGTCCGCCAAGGCGCTGCTCGCCCGGCCGGCCATCGGGATCCGCCAGGGCCGGATGACGCTCTCGCCCCGCGGCGGCCGGCAGGGGGACGACCAGCAGGCCGACGGCCTCCAGGACCTCGACCTGCTCGTGGCCCGCCAGCGGGTGGAGATCCGCGACGCCCAGCTCCGGCTGCGCCCCTACTACACGGACACGGCCGCGAACGCGGCGCGGGACCTCGCCCGGGAGCGGGACCTCGCACCCGACGAGGTCGAGGCCGCCGTGGAGGCCGCCCAGGTGAGCGTGGCCCTGCGGACGCACGCCGCCGGGGCTCCCGTGCCGCCCCCGGCCCCCGGTCGCCACGAGCCCGCGGCCGTCGACCCGGCCGAGGAGGTCGCCTTCCTGGTCAAGGTCGCGGTCGCCTACCGGACCTCTCCGATAGTCGCCGCCGTCACCGAACGCTTCGGTACCGCAGGGTCGTTCGACGCCGGGGTCACCGCCTCATGACGGACGCCGCCATGACGGACGCAGACCTGCCCTCCGACGGGACGCTGTTCGACGGAACGCTGCTGACCGACCCGCACGTGGGCTACGCGCACCTGCGCACGGCCTGCCCGGTCGTCCGCACGACGACGCCGGACGGTGCGCCGGTGTGGCTCGTCACCCGCTACGAGGACGTGCGCGCGGGGCTCGCCGACCCGCGGCTGTCGCTGAGCAAGTCGACGTCCACCAGCAGCGGCACGCACGGCGCCTCGATGCCGTCGGCGCTCGATGCGCACCTGCTCAACATGGACCCGCCCGACCACACCCGGGTCCGCCGCCTGGTCGCGCCCGCCTTCACCGCCCGCAGCGTCGCCCGGCTGCGACCGGCGATCGAGCGCCGCACGGCGGAGCTCCTCGACCGCTTCCAGGGCGGTTCGGCCGATGTCATGGGGGACTTCGCGACGCCCTTGGCGCTCACGGTGATCTGCGACGTGCTCGGCATCGCGGAGGAGGACCGCCGGGACTTCCGGACGTGGACGGACGCCCTGCGCTCGCCCGCCCCGGACGCGGCGCTCGCCTCCCGCCGGGCCCTGAAGGACATGCACCGCTACCTGGTCGGCCTGATCGCCGGCAAGCGGGAGCGGCCCGGCGACGACCTGCTCACGCAGATGGTGTCGGCCCACGAGGACGGCGACCGGCTCTCCGAGCCCGAGCTCGTGGCCCTCGCCTTCCTCCTCCTGTTCGCCGGGTACGACAACAGCGCGAACCTTGTCGGCAACGCCGTCCTGGCGCTCCTGACCCACGAGGAGGCGCTGACCGCCCTGCGGTCGGGCGGTCTCGCCGTCGGCCGGGTGGTCGACGAGGTCATGAGGTGGAACAGCCCGTCCATGCTGGCCTCCCGGCGCTTCGCCCGGGAGGACCTCGACATCGGCGGTGTCCGGATCGCCACCGGGGAGCGGATCTGGATGTCCCTCACCTCGGCCAACCGGGATCCGCAGCAGTTCGACGACCCCGGCCGGTTCGACCCGGGCCGTTTCGATCCCGCCCGGCACGACGCCGGCCGGCCCGAGGGCGGGCACCTCGGCTTCGGCCACGGCATCCACTACTGCCTCGGCTCGGCGCTCGCCCGCCTGGAGGCCGGGATCGCCGTCGAGGCGCTCGTCCGGCGCTTCCCGTCCCTGCGCACGGCGGACCCGGACGCGGCCGTCACGTGGTGCGAGTCCTTCCGCAACCGGGGGCCGCTCGCACTGCCCGTCACCTGGTGACCGTTAGCGGTGCACGACAGCGCTTCGCCCCGCCGAGTGGGAACCCGGCGGGGCGAAGCGCTGTTGACGGCTGTTCCCGCCTCAGTGGCCGGACGGGGCCGCCGAGGGGGAGACACCCGCGCTCGGCGTCGTCGTCGGCGCGGCGCTCGGGGTGGTGGTGGCGGTCGGCGTCGCGGTGGCGCAGCCGGGGGCCGTCGGGGTCGCGCCCGGGGTGGGCGTGCCGCTCGGCGTGGCCGTCGGGGACGGGGTGCCGGTGGGCGTCGCGGTGGCCGTCGCGGTGGCCGTCGGGGACGGGCAGGCGGTGGGGGTGCCCGTGGGCGTGGGCGTGGGCGTGCCGGTCGGGGTCGCCGTGGGCGTCCCCGTGGCCGTCGGGGACGGGCTGCCGCTCGGGGTGGCGGACGGCGAGGGCGAGCCGCTGGGCGTGGGCCGCGGGTCCGCCGTGGGCGTCGGCTGGCCGGTCGGGTTCGGCTGCCCGGTCGGGTTGGGCTGGCCGGTGGGGTTCGGCTGGCCCGTCGGGTTCGGGGTCGGCGGGACGGGCGTGGGCGGCTGCGCGCTCGGCGAGGGCTGGGGCTGCGGCTGGACCGGCGTCGTGCCGGGCGTCGTCCCGGTGCCGGTGGTGGTGCCCGTCGTGGTGCCCGTGCCCGGCAGCGGGAACAGCGGGAGGGACGGCAGCGGCGGGAGGAGCGGCAGCAGCGGGGCCGGCCGGTCCGGGGAGGTCGTGACGGTGCCGCTGCCGAAGTGGGCCATCCAGTTCTTGACGGTCCGCAGGTACTCGCCCGAGTAGTTGTAGCTCAGGATCGCCCGGTCGAGCTGCGCCGGGTCGGCGAGGTCGCGGCCGTTGGCGCACAGGTAGCGGCCGGCGGCCTCGGCGGCGTCGAAGATGTTGTTCGGGTCGGCCTTGCCCTTGCCCTGGGTGTCGACGCCCCAGGTCGCCCAGGTGGACGGGATGAACTGCATCGGCCCGACCGCGCGGTCCCAGCGGGTGTCGCCGTCGAAGCGGCCGCCGTCGGTGTCGGCGATCGCGGCGTTGCCGCCGGTGCCGTCGAGCACCGGGCCGAGGATCGGGCGCAGCGTCGTGCCGACGGCGTCCACCTGGCCGCCGTCGGCCTGGCCGGACTCGACCTGGCCGATGCCGGCGAGCAGTTGCCAGGGCAGGTGGCAGCCGGGGGAGCGGGTGGCGAGCGAGGCCTCGGCCTGCTTGTAGGCGGCGAAGACGGTCGCCGGCAGTGAGGCGCCGGTGGCGGCGAACGGGCCGGCCCCGGGCACGCCGGGGATCGCGCCGGGCGGCTGGGGCAGCGGGACGGTGCCGCCGCCGTCGGCGGGCGAACCGGTGCCGAGGCCGGGGATCGTCGGGCCGCCCGGGGTGCCGGGGGCGGTGGACGCGGCGCTGTCGCCGGACTGCGCGGTCACGGAGTCGGCGGCGGCGACCGGGGCCAGCCCGAGGCTGGTCATCTGGGAGCCGGTCAGGGCCGCGAGCGCGGTGAACGCCGCCGCCGTCCCGGTGACCCGCTTGCTCAGCCGCACCTTTCGCCCGTTGTCCGCGCTGACGAACCTCGCCGTCATGCCGTGCCCCTCCCCGTGTGCCTGTCCGATCGTCCCGCTCAACGGACGGGTGGTCATCATCGTGCCTGCCGGTCCATGCCAATCCCGTCCCCGGGATGATTAGTATCACGACGATCCGACCGCACCCGAGTGTCCGACGGGCGTCCGAGGACGCTCCGCCGCGTTAACGTCGCACGTCCCGGGCACGGCGCGGCAGTTGGCAGCGGCCCGGTCGTGCGCGCACCGGTGCCGAGCCGGCGCACCCGTGGGGCGGACCGGCGGTCCGGGGCACGGGGTGGTGCGTGCGCGGCCTTCCGAGCGCCCCGGCGCCGCCCGCGGGCCACCCCTCTGACCAGCCGGGATCGCGGCGGGCCGGGGGCCGTTCTCTACCAGGACGGGCGTCCCGGCGCCAGTCCGCGGCCCCAACTGGTCCCTGGACGGGTGATGTTGTGATGAAAGTGGGCATGCCAGGAGAGCCGGACCGGCAT
Source organism: Kitasatospora sp. NPDC059408 (assembly GCF_042751525.1). Taxonomy (NCBI): domain Bacteria; kingdom Bacillati; phylum Actinomycetota; class Actinomycetes; order Kitasatosporales; family Streptomycetaceae; genus Kitasatospora; species Kitasatospora sp. NPDC059408. The sequence goes on along the minus strand of NZ_JBHYWI010000057.1, from coordinate 30,662 downwards.
GCTGTGCCCCGTGACCGTGCGGACAGAGGCGCAGATATGGACGGAGGCCCCGATCGTGAGCGCGAACCTGCCGGAGGCCGTCGCCGAGGGGCCGGTCCTGCCGGCTCCCCCGAGAGTGGTGGACGACCTGGCCCGGGACCTGAGCCAGGCGGCGGCCGCCGTCCGGGCGGTGTCGCGGACCGGCCGCAGCGGGGGCGACGTCGCCGTGGCCGCGTACACCGCCGTGGTGTGCACCGGCCGTTCGGCGGCGCGGGCGCTGGAGGAGGCCGCCGCGTGGTGCCGTCAGGCGCCCGGGGCGGAGGTGCACTCGCTGGCCTGGGCCCGGGTGCCGGGGCACCGCGACGACGTCTACGAGTACCGCGTCACGCTGGCCGTCAGCTTCCCCGACGAGGAGACGGGGGAGCACTGCGGAGACACTCACCACGCCCGGCGGTGAACCCGTACGATGACGGCCATGAGCCCTGTGGACGCGAACGATCCGACGAACTCTTCATCCGCTACTTCTCCGTCGCCCACCGAGTCCGTTCCCGAGTCCGCCACGGAGCCCGCTCCCGAGTCCGCTGCCGAGCCGCGTGAACTCTCCACCGCGGCCGCCGTCTGCGCCACCGTCCTCAGCATCGTCGCCGGTGCGGCCGTGCTGCTGGCGTTCTTCCACTGGCTGGGCTGGAGCATCCCGGTGGTCGGCGTGCTCGTCGCCAAGCTCGGGATCAAGCTCGCCGTCGGCGGGGTGGCCGGGCTCGCCGCCGCGGCCGCCTGGCTGCGCACGCGCTGGGGCGCCGACCGGACGTGACGTCCGGCCGGCGCCGAGCCGGCGGCGGCGGGGATCAACCCGCCTGCGGGGAGGGGCAGGTCAGGTCGTGCTCGGGCGCCCGGCCGTCCAGCAGGTAGCGCTCGACGACTCCGGTCACGCAGGTGTTGGCGGTGGGGTACTGGCCGTGGTCGCCGTTGCCGGTGACGGTGACCAGCCGTGAGCCGCGCAGCGCGCGGTGGGCGCCGAGGGCGGCCTCGTAGTACGTCGCCGGGTCGTGCACCGAGTTGAGCATGACGGTCGGCGGCAGGTTCGCGCCCGTCACCTTCACGTGCGGGGCGTGGGTCTTGGGCCAGGACGCGCAGACGGCGCTGAAGGCCAGCGTCCGGGCGCCCGCGAGCGGGTAGCGGGCGGTGTTCTCGGCGCCGCGCTCGACCCAGGTGTCCAGGTCCCTGGTCCACGGGGTGTCGGAGCACGTCACGGAGAAGTACTCGGCGAGGAACTCCGGGCTGAGGTAGTGGCCGAACACCTGGCCGGCCATGTCCTTGGCCGCGGCGTCCGCGCCGTCCCAGTTGTCGACGGCCGCCAGCCCCTGCGCGAGGTAGGGGAAGTTCTCCTCCTCGTAGATCGCGCCGATCGCGCCGTTGTCGAGCTGGTTCGGGCCGATCGTCACCGACCCCGCGACGATCGGGCTGTCGTGCAGCGCCGCGCGCCGCTTCTCCCAGCGGTCCTTGACCTCCTGGGGCGTCGAGCCGAGGTGGTAGGTGCTGTCGCGGGCCGCGAGCCACGGCACGAAGTCCTCGTCGAACCGCCGCTGGAAGCTCATCGGCTGGCCGAGCTCGAACTCCTCCCAGGTGCCCTCGAAACCGATGTTGCTGTCCAGCACCATCCGCTCGACCCGGTGCGGGAACAGCGTCCCGTAGTAGGCGCCGATCATCGAGGCGTAGGACGGCCCGTAGTAGCTGATCCTCCGCTCGCCGAGCAGCGAGCGGAACAGGTCGAGGTCGTGGACGGTCTGCTCGGTGGTCAGGTAGGGGAGCAGGTCCCCGCTGTGCTCCTCGCACGCGGCCACGAGGGCCTGGGCGTTGGAGACGACGCGGTCGACCGCCTCAGGGGACTGGTCGCGGTAGTCGCCCGCCATGAACTCCTGGAACTGCTCCGGGCTCTGGCACTGCGCCCGGGTGCTGCGCCCGACCCCGCGCTGGTCGAAGCTCACGATGTCGTAGGCGGCACCGACCTTAGGGGCCTTGGTGGCGAGGCCGGCCGGGCGCAGCAGGCCCGAGGCGCCGGGGCCGCCGGCGGCCATGAGGAGGGTGCCCTGGCGGTGGGCGGGGTCGCCGGCGTGGTGGCGGGAGACGGCGATGGAGAGGTCGGCCCCGGCGTCCGGGTGGTGCCAGTCGCGCGGGACGGTCATCGTGGCGCACTCCAGGGCGGGCTGCCCGTCGCACGGCTTCCAGTCGAGCTGCTGCTGGGCGTAGCGGGCCGGGACGCTCACGGCGTCGCCCGGGTCCCGGGCGTCGTTCGGGGCGGCACCGGCGGTGGCGGGCAGTGCGAGCCCGGCCACCACGGCGGCGGCCACGACGATGGCGGCGCGGCGGGTGCGGGAGGCGGCGGGCTTCGGGGCGGCGACGGTGTCGGTGGCTGTCTTCACGTGGAAAATCCTGTCGGACCGGCGGCTGACGGGCGATCACGTGGGCATCCGTTTCGGGGGTGGTGCCAGCTACACCCCCGTGCGGGGGCCGGCCCCCGGTCCGTCGTGCGGGGCGGACCGGGGAGCGGGCGTCGGATCAGTACGCCGCGGTGAAGCGGGTGCGGCGGTGGGCGGGGGTCTCGGCCTCGTCGAGGAGGGCGACGGCGAGGTCCTCCATCGAGATCGCGGAGTCGCCGTCGGCGTCCACGAGCAGTTCGTCGCGCCCGAGGCGGAACCGGCCGGTGCGGGTGCCGGGTTCGAGCAGGGCGGCCGGGCTCAGGTAGGTCCAGTCGACCTGCTCGTCGGCGCGGTAGAGCGCGAGCTGCTCGCCGCAGGCGAGGGCGATGGGGAGGATCGCGGCGGGGAAGCCCGGGGTGTCGACGAGGAGGGTGCCGCCGGTCCCGGGGACGGTGAGGCTGCCCGCGCCGCCGACGGCGAGCAGGCGCACGTCCGTCCCGGCGAGGCCGGCCAGCAGGCCCTTGGTGGCGACGGCGAGTTCGCCCTCGCTGCCCGGCGCGGGGCGGGTGGTGGTGATCACGACGTCCTGGCCGGCCGCGAGCCGCGCCACGTCCTCGGCGTCGCGGGCGTCGCCGACGGCTGTCGCCGCGGTGGCGGGCAGCCCGTGCGGCTTGCCCGGGTCGCGGACGACGGCGGTGACCTCGTGGCCGCGGGCGAGCGCCTCGGCGACGACCCGGCTGCCGACGTTGCCGGTCGAGCCGAACACGGTGATGCGCATGGGGATTTCTCCTTCGAAGGGGTGGCGGGATCAGACGTTCTCGTGGACGGACGGCTTCGGTGCCGGCCCGGCCTGCGTCGCGGCGGTGGTGCGCGGGCGCTGCCGCTGGGCCGCGACCAGCGAGCCCAGGACGACGAGCGCGCCGAGGACCTGCAACGGCGTGAGGTCCTGTCCGAGGACGAGCCAGCCGAGCGCGGTGGCGACCACCGGGCTGAGCAGGGCCAGGAAGGACACCGAGTTCGGCGGCAGCGCCCGCAGCCCGCGGAACCACAGCACGTACGTCAGGGCCGCGCCGACCAGGCTGAGGTAGAGGTAGCCGAGCACGTTGGTGCCCGTCAGGTGGGACGGCGGGGCGCCCTCGACGACCAGGGTGGCCGGGACGAGCAGCAGCCCGCCGGCGGTGAGCTGCCACCCGGTCGTCGCGAGCACCGGCGCGGGGGAGACCCAGCGCTTGGCGAGGACGAGGCCGGCGGCCATGACCACCGCGCTGCCGACCGCGGCGGCCAGGCCGACCGCGTCGAGCCGGGCGCCGGCCCGCAGCACGAGCAGGCTGACGCCCGCGACCCCGGCGATGCCGGACAGCACGGTGCGCAGCGTGATCCGCTCGCCCAGCAGCGCCGCCGACAGCGCGGCGGTGACGAGCGGCTGGACGGCACCGACGGTCGCGGCGATGCCGCCGGGCAGGCGGTAGGCGGCGACGAACAGCAGGGCCTGGAACAGTGCGATGTTGAGCGCGCCGAGGACGAGCGCCCGCCACCACCAGTCGCCCCGGGGCAGCCTGCGGGTGAGGGCGACGAGCAGGAGACCGGCGGGCAGGCAGCGCAGGACGCCGGCGAGCAGCGGCCGGTCGGGCGGCAGGAGTTCGGTGGTGACGAGGTAGGTCGAGCCCCAGACGGCCGGGGCCAGTGCGGTCGGCAGCACGATGCCGAGTCGATGTCTTAGCACTAAGCCAATGTATCTCAGCGCTAAGGCATTTCTTGGCGCCCCGGTGTCGTGAGGTGGCTCACAGTTACCTCACCGCTAAGGAACCATGGGATCGATCCCCTACCCTGGACCCGTGGCAGATCATGTGGACCGCGTCGTCGCGCAGTGGGGCGCCGAGCGCCCCGACCTGGACGTTTCCCCGATGGAGGTGTTCGGCCGGCTCAAGCGCCTCTTCCGGCTGGTGGACGCGGAACTCAACCGCACCTTCGGCGAACACGGCCTGGACGCGGCCTCCTTCGACGTCCTCGCCACCCTGCGCCGCAGCGGCCCGCCCTACCGGCTCACCCCCACCGGCCTCATGCAGTCCGCCATGGTCACCTCCGGCGCCATCACCCAGCGCCTCGACCGCCTGGAGGGCCGCGGCCTGGTCACCCGCACCCGCAGCGACCAGGACGGCCGCAGCCGCGAGGTAGCCCTCACCTCCGAGGGCCACGACCTCATCGACCGCGCGCTGCCGGCCCACCTCGCCACCGAGTACCGGATGCTCGCCGGTCTCGACGACACGCAGACCGCCGCCTTCGTCGACGCGATGCGCACGCTCCTCGCCTTCCTCGGCGACAGCGCGGAGTGACGGGCCCTAAGGTGTCGCCGTGAGCTTTCATCTGGTGGTGGGATACGGGCCCGCGGGGGCGGCCACGGCGCGGCTGCTGGCCGGGCGTGGGCACGAGGTACGCGTCGTCACCCGGTCGGGGCGGCCCGCCGAACCCGGCATCGAGCACCTCGCGCTGGACGCCTCCGACCCCGCCCGGCTGACCGAGGCCGCGCGCGGCGCCGTCGCCGTCCACGGCTGCGCCGCGCCGCCCCTGCACCGCTGGGCCGCCGAACTGCCGCCGCTGGCCGACGCGCTGTGCGCCGCGGCCGAGGCGAGCGGCGCGGTGCTCGTCCTGCTCGGCAACCTGTACGGCTACGGCCCGGTGGACGGTCCCCTCACCGAAGACCTGCCGCTCGCCGCGACCGGCCGCAAGGGCCGGGTGCGGGCACAGGTCTGGGAGCGGGCGCGGGCGCTGCACGAGGCCGGCCGGATCCGGGCCGTCGAGGTCCGTGCCGCCGACTTCTTCGGCCCCGGCGTGACGGACCGCGGCCACCTCGCCGCCCGCGTCGTGCCCCGCGTCCTGGCCGGCCGCCCCGTCGCGGTCCTCGGCGACCCGGCCGCGCCGCACAGCTGGACCTACCTGCCCGACGTGGCCGCCGCCCTGGCCGAGGCCGCCGACGACGAACGCGCGTGGGGCCGGGCCTGGCACGTCCCGACGGTCCCGCCGGCGTCGGCCCGCGCGATGGTGGCCGGCCTCGCGGAGGCGGCGGGCACCGGCCCGGTCGCCGTCCGCCGCACACCCCCGGCCGTCCTCGCCCTCGGCTCCCTCGTCTCCCCGCTGCTGCGCGAACTGCGGGAGACGCTCTACCAGTTCGACCGTCCGTTCGTGATGGACTCCTCCGCCTACGAGTCCACGTTCACCCTGCGCGCCACCCCGCTGGAGGAGCAGTTCCGCGCGACCGTCGAATGGTGGCGCGGGCGGCGCTGAGTCAGGGCTTCACCGCCACCGCCTTGAAGAACGTGTAGTGGAACGTCCCGCCCGGGTCCGCCGCGCGGCGCAGGGCGGCGATGCCCTCGTCGAACGCGGCGGGCGTGGCGAGGCCGGCGGACAGGGCGTCGTCGCGGACGGACTCGACCATGGTGACGAAGGTGCGGCGCGTGAAGCCCTCGACGAGGGACGGGCGGGACGCGTCGGCGTACACCGTGCGCGGGCGGACGGTGACGTCGGAGAAGCCGGCCGCGGTCAGGAGCGGGTGCAGGCGGCGGCCGACCAGGGCGTCGCCGCCCGCGTCGGACTGGAGGCGGACGAGGTGGCCGACGGCGGCGCGGGCGGCCGGACTGTCCGGGTGGAAGAAGGCCGAGCCGTGGTCGCCCTCGATCACCGTGATCGTGCCGCCCGGGCGCAGCACGCGCCGCAGGGCCGCCAGGCCGGCCGCCGGGTCGGCCAGGTGCTCCAGGACGAAGCACAGGAAGACGTGGTCGAACGTGCAGTCCGGGAAGGGCAGTTCGTGCAGGTCGCCGCGGTGCCAGGCGACCTCGGCGGCGGGCGCGTGCGCCGCCACCCGGGCCTGCGCGCGGGCCAGGGACTCGGCCGAGATGTCGGCCGCCGTCAGCCGTACGCCGGGGCTGGCGGCCAGCAGGTGCACGGTCTGCGCGCCCACCCCGCAGCCCGCTTCCAGGACCCGGCTCCCGGGCGGGTACGCGGTGCCCGCGTGGAGCAGGTCGGCGAGGGTGTTCGCCTGGTCGTCGAGGCGGCGGGCCTCGGTGTCGGAGTAGCCGTGGACGTAGGGGCCGTCGTGCGGGGCGGTCTCGGTGGTCATGGCCTCGACCTTCGGCCCACAATGGCCCGGTGAACAGGTCCATAGGCGACGCTCCCGATCGGTCCAAAGAGTCCGGCGCCGCCGACCCCGGCGCCGACTTCCTCCAGCTCGACACCGCCGAGGCCCCACCCGGCGGACTCACCGACTGGCTCGCCCACCGCCTGCGCGAGGCGGTCGCCGACGGCCGCCTCCCGGTCGGTGACCGGCTGCCCGCGACCCGCGTGCTCGCGGCCGAACTCGGCGTCTCCCGAGGGGTGGTGACCGACGCCTACCGGCGCCTCGCCGAGGAGGGACAGGTCGCCGGACGGGGGAGGGGAGGCACCGTCGTCGTCGCGGCCCCCGCGCCGCCCGCGCCGGCACCGCCGGCCGCCCGCCCGGAGCCCCCGCTGTTCCGCCCCGATCCCGGGCCCGAGGTGTTCGACGCCCTGCGCGCCGCCCCTGCCCGGATCGACCTCTCGCCCGGCCGCCCGGACCTCGCCGCCTTCCCCCGCGCCGCCTGGCTGCGCGCCGAACGCGCCGTCCTCGACGGCCTGTCCGCCCATGACCTCGGCTACGGCGACCCGCGCGGCACGCCGGAACTGCGCCGGGTCGTCGCGCACTGGCTCGCCCGCAACCGCGGCGTCCGCGCCGACCCCGACGAGGTCCTGATCACCGCCGGCACCGCCCAGGCCCTCGCCCTGACCGGCCAGGCGCTCGGCCGGGCGGGCATCACCGAGGTCGCCGCCGAGGACCCGGGCTCGCTCGGCGCCCGCCAGCACCTCGCCCACTGGCTCGCCGCGACACCGCCCGTCCCGGTCGACGCCGACGGCGTCCGGGTCGACGCGCTGCGCGCCACCGGCGCCCCCGCCGTCCTGCTCACCCCCGCCCACCAGTACCCGACCGGCGTGGTCCTCAGCGGCGAGCGGCGGCGCGAACTCCTGCGCTGGGCGGGCGAGGGCGGGCTCGTCATCGAGGACGACTACGACGCCGAGCACCGACACGACCGCCCACCGGTGCCCGCCCTGCGTGCCGCCCTCCCGGACCGCGTCCTGTACGCGGGCAGCGTCTCCAAGCTGCTCGCGCCCGCCCTGCGCACCGGCTGGCTCCTCGTGCCGCCCCGCTTCCGCGAGGACGTCCTCGCCGCCAAGCGCTACGCCGACCTCGGCAACCCCGTCCTGCCGCAGCTCGTCCTCGCCCGGGTGATGGAGTCCGGCGCGCTCGAACGCCACCTGCGGCTGCTGCGCCGCCGCCACCGCCGCCGGCGGGACGCGATGATCGCCGCCGTCCGCGAGCACCTCCCCGGCGCCACCGTGCACGGCGCCGCGGCCGGGCTGCACCTGATGCTCACGCTCCCGGCGGACCTCGGCTGCACCGACACCGAGCTGGCGACGGCGGCGCTCGCGCACGGGGTCAAGGTGCAGCCGCTGTCGTGGCACGCGCGACTGCCGTACGCGCAGGGGCTGGTCCTCGGGTACGCGGCCGGTGCGCCGGGCGAGATCGCGGAGGGGGTGGCGGTGCTGGGGCGGCTGGTGCGCCGGTCGGGGTAGCCGAGGGTGCCGGGGGCGTTCGTGTCCGGTTCTCGGTGGAGCGTTTCAGGGTCTCGGCGAGGGCCGCGCCGGGGGTGCGGCCGATGAGTGCGGTGACGGTGCGGGTCAGGTGGGCCTGGTCGGCGAACCCGGCCTCGGCCGCGGCGGTCGCCAGGCCCGCGGCGCCGCTGTGCACCATCGCCTCGCGGGTGCGGTGCCAGCGGCGCAGGCCGGCCAGCGGGCAGCCGACGGCTTCGGCCGACAGCTGCCGCAGGCGGCGCGGGGAGACGCCGACCCGTTCCGCGACGGCGGCCAGGTCCGTTCCGGTGCACAGCAGGTCGACGGCCCGCCGGAAGCGGGGGTCGACGGCCGCCGGCGGCCCGAAGAGGCCGTGGACGGCGCGGCGCACGGCGTGGAGCTCGAAGCCGCCGTCGACCGCGGCCAGCAGTGTGCCGACCTGTGCACGGTCGAGTTCGTGGACGCGGCGCCCGGCGGGGAGCGCCAGGCCGTGGGGGTCGATCCAGAGCCGGGTGCCCCCGTCCGGGCGGGTGAAGGTCGTGGGCAGGCCGGGCGGGATCAGCAACCCGGGGCCGGCGGCCACCCGGCCGCGGTCGTCGGTGGCGATGACCGGACCGTCCCAGGACAGGGTCAACTGCCAGGCCGGTGCGGCGTGTGGTCGCACCGTGCCGGAGGTGGACGCCGCGAAACAGGTGAACTCGGCGGCGACGGCGGCGAAAGCCAGCCGGCCGTCGCCCTCCAGGCGCCAGGACCGCGACTGTTCGACCACGTCGGCATCGTCGCACACGCTCCCGGTCCCGCTCCCGGGTGGCCCTGCGGGCGCGCATTGCCGTTCCGTTCAAGCCCGCGGCCCGGCGGCCGGAGGACCATCTCCCTACCCGAACGAGGAGGTGCGGTCATGACGACCACGACCGGGGCGAGGCCGGCCCCCACGACCGGAATCATCACCTGGGCCGGATGGCTCCTGGTGGTGTTCGGAACCGCGCACACGGTGCTCGCGCTGACCAAGGAACACGCCGCGAGCCACATCGGGGAGTGGCTCGGCGGGGAGCTGTGGGGTGCCTCCCGGTCCGAGATGAGCCCGGCCGGAAGCGCGTACTGGCTGACGGTCGACAGCTTCGCCCCGCCCTTCGTCATCATCGGCCTGACCATCCTGTGGCTGAACCGCCGCGGCATCGCCCCGCCGCCGTTCATCGCCTGGGCCCTGTTGACCTGGACGGTGGCCGGCGCGGCACTCGCCGGATTCGCACCCCCGCTCGACCTGGCCGCGGAGATCCTGCTGCTGGTCGCCGCCCGCCGCGCCAATTCTCCCGAACGCCGTCCGCCGGGGTTCACACCCGTCCTGACCTGCGACGCAGCGAACCGATGGACGGTGGGTGAACCCGGCAGGACGGGGGTGAACGAGACCAAAACCGAGACCATGTGACCGGCCGGCGCAGCCCATGGCGGCCGAGGGGTCTACTTCGGAACGTCGCCCGCGAGCCATCAGAACTGCAACCGGGACGCAGCCGGGATCGCGTTGTAGCCGTCTCGGTCGGGTGCCGTTCGGAATGGTCAGCCGGTGAAGCCCGGGACCACCAGGCCGGACTCGTACGCGATCACCACGGCATGGGTCCGGTTCTGCGCGCCGAGCTTGGTCAGCACGTTTCCGACGTGGGTCTTGACCGTCTCCAGGCTCACCGTGAGGGACTCCGCGATCTCCGGATTGGAGAGCCCGGTGGCCATCAGGCGCAGCACCTCCTCCTCGCGGCCGGTCAGGGCGGCCTGCGGCAGGGCCTCGGCGCAGCCCAGCGGGCGGGCGGCGACCATGCGGCCCAGTGCGGCCGGGAAGAGGACCGCTTCGCCCGCCGCCACCACCCGGACCGCCTCGGCGATCCGGCGGACCGGGAGGCGCTTGAGGACGAAGCCGCTGGCGCCCGCGCCGAGGGCGGCGGTGACGTAGCCGTCGTTCTCGAAGGTGGTGATCACCACGACCTTCGGCGGGTCGGCCGCTTCGGCCAGCAGTTGGCGGGTGGCCTCGATCCCGTTGCGACGCGGCATCCGGACGTCCATCAGGACCACGTCCGGCCGCAGGCTCTGCGCCCGTTCGACCGCCTCGACGCCGTCGGCGGCCTCGCCGACCACCGTGATCCCCGGCTGTGCGGCGAGCAGCATGCGCAGGCCGCTGCGGGTCACCTCGTCGTCGTCCGCGATCACGAGGGTGATGGCGGGGCTGGTGACGGCGGGGCTGTCGACGGCGGGGAGGGCGATGCCCTCGCCCGCGTCGGATCCACTCACGCCGAGACCCGTACCGGCAGCCGGACGGCCAGCCGCCAGTGCTGCGTCCCGTCCGGGCCGGCCTGGAACTCGCCGTGCAGTAGCCGTACGCGCTCGGCCAGTCCGGGCAGGCCGTGGCCGGAGGTCGGGAAGGCGCCCGGTCCCGGTCCCGGGCCCGGCCGTGCCCCGGTCCCGGGCCCGGCCGTGCCCCGGTCCGGTTGACCACCGCGAGATCCAGTCCGTCCGGCCCGGCCGCCACCCGGACTTCGATAGCGCCGCCCGCCCCGTGGCGCAGCGCGTTCGTCAGCCCCTCCTGGAGGATCCGGTACGCCGCCCGGGAGAGCGTCCCCTGCACCTGCGTCAGCTCACCCGACAGGGCCGGTTCCACCACCGCCCCCGCGTGCCGCAGACGGTCCAGCAGCTCGGGGAGGTCGGCCAGGGTCCGGGTCGGCGCTGTTCCCGACTGTTCCTCGCGCAGCACTCCGAGCACGTAGTCCAGGTCCTCCAGCGCGGCCCGGGTCGACTCCTCGATGCTGCGCAGGGCGGCCCGCGCCGCCGCCGGGTCGGCGGAGAGCACCTCGCCCGCCACCGCCGCCTGGATGGTGGCCGCGGTCAGCGTGTGTCCGATCGAGTCGTGCAACTCGTGAGCGATCCGATTGCGTTCGGCCAGCAGCAGCTCCCGCTCGGCAGCCAGCGCGAGCCGCTCGGCCGCCGACGGGCCCAACAGCCGTGGCGCCGACCACCGCAGGGCCTTCGTCACCAGTGCGCAGACGGCCACCGCCAGCAGGATGCACACGGCCGCCACCACCCAGCTCCACCCGCCCGACACCCGGACCGACGTGCCGAACAGGCTCGCCCGCGCCTCGCCGCCGAGCCAGTTCCCCGGCAGGGAGATGCCCATGATGAACAGCACCCCGCTCGCCAGCGCCCCCGTCCACCCGACGGCCACGTGCAGTACCAGCCAGATCGGGGTCCGCCAGCGGTCGAGGCCGAGTGAACCAGAGGTCCGGCGACCGGCCACCGGATTCGGCAGCGGCACCCGCAGCAGCCGGCGGGCGGACACGACCAGCGCCCGCCGTACGGGGCGCGCCAGTCCGACCACGCCGACCAGCACCGCCCAGACCAGCAGGACCAGGACGATCTGCACGCCTTCCGGAGCGGATCGCCACGACAGTGCCGGCAACAGGGCGAGAGGCAGCAGCGGAAGGCTCGCCAGCGCGCCGCAATAGGCGAACAGCACACCCGAATACGTGGAGCCGCGCAGCAGCGGCCGGATTCCCCTGATCATGGTCGCCAGTATTGCCGGGCAGCTCACCGGCAGCCTCCCCCGAAAGGGGGAGCGATTTCTCCCGCCTTCTTGTGATGCGGTCAGAGGCCCCTGGAAACCAGGATCGTGCCCAGACCAAACGATCCCCAGGAGTTGACTGATGCGTGCTCGGATCCGGCAGGGCCTTCGTTCCTCGCCCCGGCAGCAGGGCGGCAGGCGGCGACGAGCGGTGTCGGCCGCCGCCGCGGTGGCCATCGGCGCCATGACGCTGGGCGCCCTGTCGGCGCCCCAGGCCTCGGCCGCCAGGCCGGACGCCGTCCAGCAGGCCCTGAACACGCTGGTGCGCGACGACGGGATGCCCGCCGCGCTGGCGAGCGTCCAGGACCGGAACGGCCGCACCCGCACCTACACCGCAGGAGTCGGCGACCTGACCACCGGCTCGAAGGTACCCAGGGACGGCCAGGTACGGATCGGCAGCAACACCAAGGCGTTCACGGCGGTCGTGGTCCTGCAACTGGTCGGCGAAGGGAAGATCGGCCTCGACGCCTCCGTCGACACCTACCTGCCCGGCCTCGTCCGCGGGGAGGGGATCGACGGGCGCCGCATCACCGTCCGCCGGCTCCTCCAGCACACCAGCGGACTCCCCGACTACAGCGACTACCTCGGGGACGACGTCCGGTACTACGCCCCCCACGAACTGCTCGCCACAGCCCTCCAGCACCCGGCCGACTTCGCCCCCGGGACGAGTTGGAAGTACAGCAACACCAACTACGTCCTGGCCGGCCTGATCGTCCAGAAGGTCACCGGCCGCCCCCTGGCCGAGGAGATCGACCGGCGCGTCGTCCGACCCGCCGGGCTGCGCCACACCTACTTCCCCGCTCCCGGTGACGCGAGCATCCGGGAGCCCCACCCCCACGGCTACTACCGGGAACCGGCGGACGCGCCGCTGCGCGACATCACGGAGATCGACCCCTCCTGGGGCTGGGCGGCAGGCCAGATGGTCTCCACCGGCTCCGACCTCGACCGCTTCTTCAGCGCACTCCTGGCCGGCCACCTCCTCCCAGCGGCCCAGCTCGCCCAGATGCGCTCCACCGTCCCCGCCGAAGCGACCTTCGGCCCCGGCGCCCGCTACGGACTTGGACTCGTCAGCCGGCCGCTGCCGTGCGGCGGCCTCTCCTGGGGCCACGGCGGCAGCTTCCCGGGGTACGAGACCCGGGGCGGCGCCACCGATGACGGCCGCGCCGCCAACGTCGCGGTCACCATGCAGCTCACCGACGAGGCGGGCCGGAGGAATCTCGAACGCGCCGTGGACACCGCCCTGTGCCGCTGAACCTCGCCGAGCGCGTGCCGTGAAGCAGAACGACCGATGGGCCCGGCCGCAGTGCGGTCGGGTCCATCGTCTGCCCTGGCGGGCAGAGGCGGAGGATACGAGATTCGAACTCGTGAGGGGTTGCCCCCAACACGCTTTCCAACTGTTCGTCCGGCTGTCCGAGGACGGTCGGAGAGGTCCTGACTTGGGGCGGAGCAGCCTGTCGGCTGACTTCCGAACGGCGATGGACGAGGGTGAATGCAACCAGAACTGCAACCAAGCCGGCGTCGATCGCCGCTGGTCGTGGGCGACGGCTTCGCTCAGTGCGGTTCAGTGCCCGCCTATCGTGACCTTGATCGCTGCGATCCGACCGAGCGCATCGAAGGTGAGGCCAGCAATCGACTGTTGGCCTCTGCTTCCAACCCCGTGGCTATGGTAGCTGGCGCGTCTTACCTCGCTTCGGTCGTTTCTCAACAGGGGTCAAACCTCGGCGGATCTTCATCAGATGCTCGTCTTTCGTGTTCTCGCGTACTGCGAGACGACTCAGGATTCGATGCTGTGTCTCTGGAGTCCAGAACACTTCAAGGCGTTCCCGAGCGCGGGTGATCGCGGTATAGAAGATGCTATGGGAGATGCTTTCCTCGTTGGCGTTCGTGATAACAACCTTGACTGACTTGTACTCAACGCCCTGTGCTTTGTGGATCGATACGGCGTAAGCGATCTGAAATGGCACCATGGTAGTGACCGAGTCATCGTCATCGTCACTGTCGCCACGTTCGAAGACATCGAACTGGACCGTCGAGTCTCCTGCCCAGCGCAAACCTGAGAAAATTGCATCGGCTTCAGTGAAATCCCGTTCGAGATTCACATCGAAAGTGATACGGCCGGGCGTGCGAATGATCTTGACGATCCTGCCCTTCAAGTTATTGAAGATGACCGGGCTGAACCGATCGGACTCGTTGAAGAGTACGGGATCGCCGACCTTGTACGTAGACTCGCTCCACGCCACGGCTGGATTCGGGTTGCTCGCCTGTAGGAACCGGTTGACGTTGTTGATGCCGTAAAGGCCGTCATAGTTCAGGCAGAGTACGATCTCATCGTCGCTTCGATGCTGAAACAGCGAGTCTCCCAGAGCCGTCGAGTAGCCATTCTTGGAGAGTGACTCTTCGATGCGGTCGTCCAGGTTCCGCACCCTGTCCCATAGTGTGAGAAGGCTCTGATCGGTCGTCCTGAAGGGCTCTGTAAGTTCGAAGACGGACTCGCTCGGGATGTACGACCGGATGATGCTGAACCAGTTGCCAAACTCGATCGACTCGATCTGGTAGACATCGCCAACGAGTACGAGCAGATCGAAGGATGTCTTCTCAAGTACATCGAGCAGGCTTGCGTTGCTTACTGTGCTGCATTCATCGATCACCAATACGTCGTACTTTGCGCCGAGCGACGTACCTTTGCGCACGTGCTTGCTGATCGTTCTGAACTCGACGTTCGGCGCTTGTACTCGCCTCTTCAGATTGTCGACGGCCGGATTAGTGTGTGCCAAGAATAGCTTCCGGGCGCCACTGAAGTAGTTTGCAATGTGATTCACCATCGTGGACTTTCCAGTGCCGGCTGCGCCGTAGACGAGGGCGATCTTCGAGTGCTCAAACAATTCCGTCAATGCCTTGGCCTTCAAGGGATCATCGATGGCACCTGGGTTCGCATCAATCCATGCCTGTACATCGCTGCTGTGTTGAGAGACGCCACTGGCAGAGATTTTTCGGAGTTCGTTGATGATCGAGACCGTGTCGTCCTCGTATCCGACGATAAAAACGTGCCCATTTTCATGAGCCAGCTTCCGCGGCTTGTGCCGTTCAGTGGGTGGCAGCATCCGATTGTGGCGCGCGATCAGATCGTCGACGTCGCCGAGGTCCTCCAGCTCGGCTGCCGGCGTATAGATCACGCCGCGCTGCTCGACATTGCTCCGGACTCGTCTGGCCAGCAGCTCGTGAGGTCGGGTCCTCGCGTCCAGACTCTCGGCAAGGTCCCCAAAGCGCGGGTTGTGTCCGCGCGGTGATGTGCAGAACGGCATCGTGTCGAAGGGCCTGCAACTCCAGGAAACGCGCAGCCCGGAGAGTGCAGAACACTGGTCAGCATCGAACTGTGCCTTGATGACACGATTTTTCATCCGCAGCATTAGGTACCGCAACAGACGAGAACCTGGCTGGTCGTTGCGAACGATTGATCGTGCACGGTCAAGAATGGGGAAGATAGCCGCATCTCGTTGGGCTCCGGTTAGCACCCAGGAGCGGAACGAGCCGTATGCTGCGTCGGTCATATCCATGAGATCAAGCAGACTTGATCGTGTTGTCGTGAGGTACCGCATCAGGTTTCGGTACTCGGAATTCGACGCTCTGACCTTGCCGTGAGAGGCGTCGAAGAGGCGAGCGAAATTGTCGAACTCGCACGGCCGGATTGACACCTCCCACGAGCGGATCAGCGTGATCGGCATCGTCTGTCCGAGGACCTCGATCGTGTCGCTGGCCAGCTCCAGACTAGCCGCATATTTGTTGGTGACGTCGATGTCGGTGAACCCAATGATGCGATCGAACTTACTCGTCCGATTGTGGGCGAGATAAAACGTCACTTCGTAGTAGATGCGGCCGGAGATGAAGAAGGGGCGAGAACTGTGAATGTAGTACCGCTCGCGACGTGCGCTTGAGGACGTTACCGTCTTTTGCTGCTGGATGCGGGCGGCAATCCTCTCGTAGTACTCATGCAATGAGGGGTCGAGATCGATTGGAAACTGTTCGATGTTGTGCAGGATTTTTATTCCGAGGAGATCCTGTGCCAGGTCGCGTGTGCGGAGCAGGTACTCGTAGTACTTCAGCATCAACCGCTCAGACGGATCGCGATCCAGCGTGTAGTGCGAGACGCTGGCCTGGAGCAATCCATGGAATCTGCTCAGGAGCCTGAACTTGGCGAGCGCTCTGACAGCATCCAAGGCCGGCCCGACCTGGTTGTAGTGAAACTCAGTCGAGCGATCGCCGAGGTGCGCCCAGACAGCAAGCCCCTCGACGAGATTCCGGAGCTGCCCCAGCACGTTCTGCGAGAGGAAGCCCCGGTCGCCTGCTAGGTTGGCTAGGTTTTGGCAGATCACGCTGTCGGCGCTCTTCACTTGCTGTTCTACTGACGCCATCGTTCCCGCTCCACTCCCCGAAGGCTCGCGCCTCACCTGTGATCGGGGTGAGACGTCCTGGCTGCTCCCGCCCCGAGCGTTGCCGAGGCGGACCGGGCAGCATGCACGAAGGCGGTCTGGCTGCCGCTGAACAGCGGACCCGGCCCCGGTCCACATCATCAGGCAACAATGGAACCACTCAAGAGCCCACAAGCGGGCCTTTTTTAAGAAGCCGTTGTTGTACCGATCTTGGTAGGCACGGGTTCGACCGAAGGAACTCGGTCGGGCGATCTTGCCGCCCGCGGGGCATGAAGACAGGGCCTCTGGTGCAGCTCGGGGTTGTCGAGACCTTGAGCACGCCAGGAGGCCCTGTTGTCGCTGTTGTATGCCCTCACGCCGGCCGGCTCCAACTCCGCGGCCCGTACGTGTGACTGTCTCGCTCACCAGTTCGGGAACGCCGGCGACCGGCCGTACAGGCGTCCGAGGTAACCGTCAGACACGAGCGACGCGGAGTGGGCGGTCGTGCGTGACGCGATGCCCGTCCCGGCCTGGATGGAAGGCCGGGGCGGGCAGCCGGAGGGCCACTGCCACCGTCAGATGCTCGACGCAGTGCGCTACTTGGTCGCGGGCGGCATCACCTGGCGGGCGATGCCGGAGGACTTCCCCGCGTGGGACCGCGTCTATGCCTTCTTCCGGCGCTGGCGGGACTGCGGCCTGGTCGCCGAGTTCCACGACCGGCTGCGGGACCGGGTTCGCGAGGCGGCGGGCCGGGATCCGGAGCCGACCGCGGGAATCATCGACGCGCAGTCGGTGAAGGCCGCCTCCTCGGTTCCGAGCGCGAGCCGGGGATTCGACGGAGGAAAGAAGGTGAACGGCCGCAAGAGGCATATCGTGGTGGACACCCTCGGGCTGCTGCCGGCCGTGATGGTCACTGCCGCCTGCGTCACCGACCGCGAGGCTGGTCGCACGCTGCTGGCCCTGCTGCGGGAGCGGTACTGGCGCATCACGCTGGTGTGGGCCGACGGCGGCTATGCCTGACGCCTGGTCGACATCGTCCGTGAGGTGCTGCGGATCGCGCTGACGGTCGTCAGACGCGCCGACGACACCACGGGATTCGTCGTACTGCCCAAAAGGTGGCTGGTGGAGCGGACGTTCGCGTGGCTGATGCGCTCACGCCGCCTCGCCCGCGACTACGAGGGCCGCACCGACACCTCCGAGGAGATGATCCGGTGGTCGATGAGCATGGTCATGAGCCGCCGGCTCGCCCGGCGACCACGCTGAACATCCCCGGCCGTTCCTCGACGAGCCAGCCCCGCGCGGCCAGCCGCTTGGCCTTCGACCGCACTCCTTCCACCTTCGCCGGGACCGGCTCCAGCCCGAGTGCCGTCGCGAGTTGCCGACAGTCCATCGCCTTCCCGCGCGAAGCGCCCCGACCGGCCAAGGCGTCGATGAGCCGCTGGTAGTCCGGCGCCAGCACCGCCGGGGCGAGTCCATCGCACCACTGCGGCACCACGGAACCGGGCCCCGCGGCGGCGGCCCGCTCCGGCCGCTCATCGGCCGCCACGACCTGCGGCCCTTCTTCGCCGCCGCGAGCAGGGGCCAGCACCTCAGCCACCGTCTCACGGGCGATCACGAATCGCTCCCACACGGCTTCCGCTTCCCGCAGCTCGACTTGAAGAGCCTCCACCCGCTGCCGAGCAGCGCGTTCACGCTCCTCCAGCAGCCCCATCACCGACGGCATCCCGACACCTCCACCCAAGAGACGACACAACACCTCGTCTCTGCCGCCGGAACACTCGCCCTATGCCTGACCAGCCAAAACGCGTTCGTCATTCTCGGAAAGACAACGGCTTCTAAGGTCCGTCTGGCGCTATCGCAGATCGTGCGGCGCGGTCGCTGGCGCGGAGTTGCCGCTCCCGCCGAGACCTGTCACCGGGATGTCGCTTGCCAGGTCAGCTGACCCAGATGCCCTCGGGCGAGATCCGACGTGCGAGGCGCCGGCCAGCGTCGCTGACTGGGGTCGACCAGGACACATCGGCGCCCTCGCACCCGGAGTCGTCCGCGAGGGCCTGTACGAGCGTTGCGCCAACGCCCTTTCGCCGGTAGGAGTCTGCGACCCAGATCAGGTCGATGCACGGACGTAGGCTGTCGTCCTGATCGCCGTACTCCGACTCGTCGAGCAGGTCCCAGCGGCGGTGCTCGCTGACGTCGTGGGTTGCCAGGTAGCCGATGACGTATCCGTTGGCCTGCAGCAGGTATGCGCGCACGTTCTCTGGGGTCTGCTCAGGCTCACGAAGGTGCGACCACGAGTTGACGTCATAGCCGTTCTCTCGCTGAGGCATCCGCCCCACCTGGTAGGTCAGCTTCCGCCAAGCGATCGGCGACTCGGTCGTCACCACGGCCAGGTCGCCCCACCAGTCCAAGTTCTTGGGTGCCCGAACGCCGATCGCCCACATCGCATGGTGGGTGGCGTGTTCATCCCCGCCGTCCTCGGGAGCTCGTGGGGTCATTCCGCAGGGGCATTTGCTGCCACTCGGTGCCTGTACATGCCGGAACTGGACAGGGGTCGCCGGGTGGCTGAGGTTCTGTCCTCTGCCACCAACCCATGGCCTCTCAGGCGCGTCCTCAGGCTCAATGTATCCGGTCCATCGGTCCACCCAGCCGAGGTGCTGCTCGGGAAGCAGCTCCCGCTTTTGCTTCTCGGCGAACGGCAGCGTCGGGCGAACCCACACACTGCCCAGGGTGGCGCGGCCGTTGAGGCGCACTCCGTGCCGCTTGGCTTTGCCGCGCAGGAACCGCAGAAACACGCCAGGTGGTGCGGAAAAGTCGACGCCGCGCACCAGCTCCCGCTCGCCGGGGGCGAGCCAGTCTTCGATGGGGAGCGCTAGCCGGTCGGCGAGGGCGTGAAGTCCGCTGTAGTCGTGGTTGAGCTCAGCACTGCACAGCGCTTCGACTGCCGCTTCGACCTGGGCGAAGGGAACAGTCAGACTGACCCAGCGTGGTCCATCGCCCCACGAGAGCATGCCCAGGTACCCGTCGTACCGGAGCCGATCGACAGACGTGTTCTGCGTCCTGGCGATGGCCTCCGTGTAGGCGGCAGGCAGATCTGGGGAGTCTCCCCGCCAGGTCAAGGCATCGGCGTACCCATCTCGGTCGAGCTCGACCGTGGCGTACCAACGGTGGGCCCGGACACTGATCTTTCGAGAACTGGGGTCGCGTCGATCGGGGTCGAGGTAGATCGTTCGCTCAGTCATGCGCTCTGCTCCTTGTCAGACGCTCCCGTGCTCGGCTGCTCGTTGGGAAAGGGCCTACCGCCCTCGTCCGTGATCGTGGCGTGCGAAGCTGGCTGGACCTTGACTCGGAGCATGGGCCAGGGAGTGCCCTCCTGGCCGGAGCCATCGGTCAAGAGCATCTGGCGTACGAAGGCGCCCACCAGGAAGTTGCGCTCGGCGAGCCTGCTCAGGTAGCTCTGCAACCCCTTCTCGGCGTCGCGGTTCTCGCGCACACTATGCAGCTCGGCTGCGATGTCGCAGTAGTCCTGGACCACGTTCAGGAACTCCATAATGAGGTCTTCATTCTCCGCGGGAAGACCGTCTGGCAGCGCGTACTCGAAGGTGACGCTGGACTTGATCATGTTCCACAGCGGGTTGCCGCGGGTGATCAGCGTCAGGACCCGAGGCTGTGGGAACCCCGGGTTGGGCACCAACTTCGGCCGGCCTGGCGTTGCCTCGCTGAGCGAGCGCGTCCATGCGGCGTGCTGGGCCTTGATCTCGCGCAGTCGATCCACCGTGAAGTGGCCTGGTTGGTCATCGATTTGCTTGTGATGCCTGCTGCAAAGCAGGACCAGGTTCGTATGGCTGTCGATGGATGCGTCGTCCAGCAAGCCGGCTCTTGGCCCGCCCTTCGAGCGGGCGACTATGTGGGCCTCCTCACCGAAGACCGAGGGGTCGTCGTAGTCAGTCCCGGCTGTCACCACCTGCACCCGGCAGATCGCGCACCTGCCGCCTGCTTCGCCCCAGATGATCTTCCGGGTCTTCTCGGACACGGCCATGGACAGCACCTTGCCAGAGGAGTGGCGCCCAGCGGGTGCGAATGTGACGGTTCGGCCGGGGGCCTGCAGGCCGGATGCGGTCGTGCAGCCAGCTGTTCCCACTGGATCTCGGCAACTGCAACCACGGCACGACGAAGGCCCCGACCGGGAACCCGGTCGGGGCCTTCGTCTGCCCTGGCGGGCGAAGGCGGAGAATACGCGATTCGAACGCGTGAGGGGTTGCCCCCAACACGCTTTCCAAGCGTGTGGCCGTCGTGGCCGAAGCATGACGGCGACGGCGGCGGCACGCACCGTCATGTGGCCGGTTCGTTCGGTACGCTGACGGACCGTACGCGCTTCCCGCGTGTGGAGTCCGTCCCGTTCCCGTTCCGTCCGTCCCGTTCCGGGAGGCCCCGATGTCCCCGCTCCGGCGTTCCGCCCAGCTCGTGGCGGTGCTCTCGGCCCTGGCCGCCGCGCTCGGGCCGGTCGTCCCGGCCGGCTCGGTGCCGGTGCCGGCCCGCGCGTCGGGCCCGGTGGAGAGGAGCGCCGCCATGCCGTCCACGCTCGACTCCCGGCTGCTCGCCGGCCGCCGGATCGTCTACTCGTACCCGGGGCCGACCCCGTCGCCCGTGGTGCTCCAGGCGATCCGCGAGGGCCGGGCGGCCGGGGTCATCCTGTTCGGCGAGAACGTCACCAGTCCCGAGCAACTGGCCGAAGCGGTCGGCCAGTTGCGGCAGGCCGCGGCGGAGTCGCCGGTGCCGGAGCCACTGCTGCTGATGACCGACCAGGAGGGCGGCAAGGTCCGCCGCCTGCCCGGTGCGCCCGAACTCTCGGCCCGCGCCACCGGGTTGTCGCCCGACCCGCTCGCCGAGGCGGCCCGCTCGGGCGCCGGCGCGGGGGAGAACCTCGCGGAGTCCGGCCTGAACGTCAACCTCGCCCCCGTGCTCGACGTCTACGACACCCCGGGCAACTTCATCGACCGCCACGAGCGTTCGTACGGCCGGGACCCGGCCGCGGTGGGCCGGCTGGGCAGCGCGTTCGCCGCCGCGCAGCAGGGCCTCGGGGTCGCCGCCACCGCGAAGCACTTCCCCGGTCTCGGCTCGGCCGCGCGGGACGCGAACACCGACGAGCGCCCGGTCACCCTGCCCGTGCCGCTCGCCGAGCTGCGGGCCCGCGGCGAGGAGCCGTACCGGGCGGCGATCGCGGCGGGCGTCCGGCTGGTCATGGCCTCCTGGGCGGTCTACCCGGCGCTCGACGCCGAGCGCCCGGCGGGCCTGTCGCCCGCGATCGTGCGGGGCGAGCTCCGGGAGCGCCTGGGTTTCGGCGGCGTCACGGTGACGGACGCCCTCGAAGCCGGTGCCCTCACCCCGTACGGCGACACCGGTGCCCGTGCCGTCGCGGCCGCCGACGCCGGCATGGACCTCCTGCTGTGCTCGGCCCGCGACCCGCAGCAGGGTGAGGACGCGGCCGCCGCCGTCGCCGCCGCCCTGGACTCGGGCCGCCTGGACCGGGCGGCCTTCGACGCCTCCCTCGCCCGCATCACGGGCCTGCACGCCGCACTCGACTGACGGCGGGCCTCAGAGCGCGGGCGGTGCGGTGCGCAGTCCGTCGAGGATGATGCGGAGGTTGCGCTCCCACTGCTGCTCGTCGGCCCGTAGGCCCAGAGTGCGTTCGCCGGTCGCGGCGGCGGCGAGCAGGAACGGGACGTCCTCCCATGCGACGTCCGCGCGCATCGCGCCCGCCTCCTGGGCGCGTTCGACGAGCTGCCGGATCCGGGCCCGCAGGTCCGCCAGCTGCCGGGCGAGCGAGTCCCCGCAGGCCCCGCCGAGTGCCTCGCCGATGCCGCAGCTCTCGGCGCGCAGTCCCACGTAGGCCGCGGCGAAGCCGCAGAACCCGTGCCAGGGGTCGGGGTCGGCGAGGGCGTCGTCGGCGCGGTCCGCGATCTCGCCGAGGAGTTCGTCGAGCAGCGCTTCGAGCAGCACCTCCAGCGAGGGGATGCGCCGGTAGAAGGTGCCGACGCCGACGCCCGCCCGGCGGGCGATCTCGTGGGCGGAGACGCCGACGCCGACCTCGGCCACGGCGGTCCTGGCGGCCGCCACGAGGCGCTCGACGTTGCGCCGGGCGTCGGCGCGCGGGAGCCGGCCCGACGCGTCGGCGAGCAGGCGGTCCACGGTGCTGCCGCGCGATGCCGGCGACGGCGCGTTCGGCGCGATGGTCGGCGCTGTGCTCGGTGCGGTGTCCGGCGGTATGTTCACGGGCCGATCCTAGCCGCTAACTGGACCAATCCTGTCCGCTTGGCTAGAGTCCCCGGCAGATCAAACGGACAAGGTCTGTCCGTTTATGGTTGGGGGGCTTGTCGTGACATCCGTCGTGGAACCGCGGAAGATCCGGGTCGGCATCATCGGGGCGAACCCCGACCGGGGGTGGGCCGTCCGGGCGCACCTGCCCGCGCTGCGGGCGCTGCCGCAGTACGAGATCACCGCCGTCGGCACCAGCCGCCCGGAGAGCGCCCGGGCGGCGGCCCGCGCCTTCGGTGCGGCGCACGCCTTCACGGACGCCGCGCGGCTGGCCGGGCACCCCGACGTGGACCTGGTCGTCGTCACCGTGAAGGTGCCCGCGCACACCGAGCTGGTCGGGGCCGCGCTGGCGGCCGGCAAGCACGTGTACTGCGAGTGGCCGCTGTCCCGGACCACCGCCGAGGCGGAGGCGCTCGCGGCGGCGGCCCGCGGTGCCGGCGTGCACCACGTGATCGGGCTCCAGGCGCGGTACGCCCCGGCGCTCGCCCACGCCCGCGAGCTGGTGGCCGGTGGCAGCCTCGGGCGCATCACCTCGGTGACCGTCCACGCCGCCCGCGGCAAGGGCGCGGGCGGGCTGATCCCAGGCTGGGCGGCCTACACGCTCGACCGTGCCAACGGCGCCGGGACGCTGGAGGTCGTGGGCGGGCACACGCTCGACGCCGTGCAGCACGTGCTCGGCGGGATCGAGGAGCTGACGGCGGTCACGTCCGTCTCGCGGTCCGCGTACACCGTCGCCGAGACCGGCGCCACGGTCGTCGCGACCAGTCCCGACCGGCTCCGCCTCGACGGGACCCTCCTCGGCGGCGCCCGCCTGTCGGCCACCGTCCAGGACGCCCAGGGCGTGGAAGCCGGGACGCGCCTGGAGATCACGGGCACCGAGGGCGCCCTGGCGGTCGTCTCGACCGGGCCGGGCGGTCCGGCCGGCATCCAGATCGGCGAGCTGCGCCTGCTGCGGGCGGACGCCCCCGGCGGCGAGTTCCGGGAGGTGTCGCTCCCGGACCGGTACCGGATGCCCGGGATCGGCCGGGACGCCGAGGGCTTCAACGTGGCCCGGCTGTACGCCCGGCTGGCCCGTGACCTCCGGACGGGGGAACGCGGCGTGCCCGGCTTCGACGAGGGCGTGCGGGTGCACCGCCTGCTCGACGCGATCGGGCGTTCGGCGGACGCGGGCGGGGTGCGGCAGGTCCCGGCCCGGCGGTAGGGCCGGTGGCCGACGCCGCCGTCCGTCCCTTTTCCCGGTTCTGCCCTCCGGTGGCGGAGGATCTGCCTGTAGTGTTCTGACGGCGCGTCACCTCGACAGCCGAGCCCGGGAGTTGGCAGCGTCCGGGCTCGGCCTCCGCAACCGTGTTCGGGGTGGCCGCGCCCCTTCGGGCCGTTCCGATGCCGCCGTGACCCCGCGCCGATGCTGTGACGACTTGAAGAATTCTTCATCTCCAAGGATGATGCTTGCCGGCCGTGCGCCCCGCACCCGGCCGTCGACCCAGCCGCACACGAGGGAGGGAGCGGACGATGCCCGTCCCGCTGTACCAGGCCAAGGCGGAGTTCTTCCGCACCCTCGGCCACCCGGTCCGGATCCGGGTCCTGGAGCTCCTCCAGGACGGCCCCCGGCCGGTCCGCGAGCTGCTGGCCGAGATCGAGGTCGAACCCTCCAACCTCTCCCAGCAGCTCGCGGTGCTGCGCCGCACCCAGCTGGTCACGGCCACCCGCGAGGGCAACACCGTGGTGTACGCGCTCAGCACCCCGGACGTCGCCGACCTGCTGCGGGCCGCGCGGCGGATCCTGACCGAGCTGATCACCGACCAGGGCGCGCTGCTCACCGAACTGCGCGCGCCCGGGGCGGCGCTGCCGGGCCGCTGAGGCGTCCGGCCACCATTCCGTCCGGCCGCGGTTCCGTCCGGCCGCCGTTCCGTCCGGCCGCGGTTCCGTCCGGCCGCGGTTCCGTCCGGCCGCCGTTCCGTCCGGCCGCCATTTCGTCCGGCCGCCGTTCTGTTCGGCCGCCATTTCGTCCGGCCGCCGGACCATCCGTCCGCCGCGCGTCCGGACCGCAGATCGTTCCACCCGAGGAGAACCCGCCGCCATGAGCGAGAGCACGCCCGACAGCACGAGCGACGAGAAGCGCCGCCGCAAGGCGATGCTCATCCGCGCGGGCATCTACATCTTCGCCACGCACCTGTTCGCCGGCTTCGTGCTGCTGCTCTTCGCGCTCGGCGGCCGGAAGTAGCGGACCGGGGCCGTCCGCTAGTGGTAGCGGCGGCTGGTGCTCGTCCAGGCCTGGACGCCGTCGACGAGCTCCCGGGTGCCGTCGAGGTACCAGTCGCTCTCCGGGTGCCGCCGCAGCAGCTCGCGGCGCAGCAGCGCGCTCTCGTTGCGCAGCTGCGCGACCCGGGCGCGGACCGCGCCGACGGCCCGCGCCCGGGTGCAGCCGCGCAGGCGCTGCAGCGCGAGCACGGTGTTGAAGGCGGCGGCGCCCTGGCGCTCCTCCCGCTGCAGCGAGTAGAGGTCGTTGATCAGGGTGGCGGCGTCGGCGGTGTGGGCGCGCAGCCGGTGCAGGGCGGGTTCGGCGTGCAGCGCGGCGGGGGCGTCGGCGCCGTGGACGCGTTCCAGTATGTTCATGAACGGGTAGAGGCAGCTGCTGTGCCGACGCAGCCGCATCGTCTCGGCCAGGCCGAGACGGGGGACGGTGCCGTGGGCGCGGTGCTCGGCCTCGGCGGGGAAGGTCGCGAGGCAGGCCTGCCACTCGCGGGCGGCGCGGGCGCGCCAGGCCGGGGAGGCCGGCCCGGTCTGCCGATGCCACAGTTCGCGCCAGGCGGCGGTGAGCCGGTCGTCCCCGACGGCCGGTGCCGCGCCGTCCAGCACGGCGATCAGCGGGTCGACGATCGCCCGTGCCTCACCGGGCCGGCGGCCGGGGGAGCCGTCGAAGCGGTCGTCGAGGATGGTGAACCAGCCGAGGACGTCGATCAGGAGGTCGAGGTCGGCGCCAAGGGTGCGCGGGTACGCGTGGCCGATCAACTCCGGCAGGGTGTAGGCCTGGTAGCGGGCGAGCTCGGCGCGGGTGAGAAGGCCGCGGTCGACCGCCCAGTCGGCGTGCCGGGCGGTGGCGGAGGCCAGTTCGGCGGCCGGGCGGGCGGGTCGGCGGACCGGGTGCGTGGCGGGCCGGAGGGTGGGCGGGTCGGCCGGACACCGGCCCGCTGCCGTCTCCTGCCGCCCCCCGCCGCTCTCGCGCGGGGCCAGCCGGACCCGCAGCCCGTGCGCCTGGACGGTCGTCCAGACCACCTCGCGGGCCCGCGCCCCGGGGACGGCCACCGGCCGCCAGCGGCGCAGGATCGCGGCCGCCGCGACGGTCAGTTCGGCCCACGCGAAGGCCTCGCCGATGCACTTGTGCTTGCCCGCGCCGAACGGCAGGTAGGACTGCCGCCCGGCGCCGCCGTCCTGCCACCGCTCGGGGCGGAAGGCGAGCGGGTCCGGGTGGCGGACCGGGTCGCGGTGCAGCGCGGTGAGGCTGTACAGCAGCTCGGTGCCGGCCGGGATCCGGTACGGGCCGAGCTCGACGGGCAGCTGCGCGGTGCGCATCAGGAACGCGTTGGGCGCGTGCAGCCGCACCACCTCCTGGGTGACGGCGCGCGTGTACGTGAGGCGGGCGAGGGCTTCGGGCGTGGGGACGGTGCCCGCGGGCAGGTGCTCGTCCAGCTCGGCGAGGACGCGGGCCTCCACCTCGGGGTGGCGCAGGAGCTCGTCGATCAGCCAGGTGAGGGTGGTGGAGACGGTCTCCGTCCCGGCGCCGAACATGGTGATCGCCTCGGAGCGCACGTCGGCCTCGGTGAGCGGACGGCCGGTGGCCGGGTCGGTCGCGGCGCGCAGCACGGCGGGCAGCGTGCCGGCCGGACCGCCGTCGGTTGGACCGCCCTTCGCCGCACGGCCGTTGACGGCCTGGTCGACGACCCGGTTGAGCACCCGGACGGCCGCGTCGAAGCGCCGGTTGACGGGCAGCGGCAGCCGGGCCATGGCCGGGTGGGGGTAGAGCGACTGGACGATCTGGCCCTTGACCAGGTCCGGCAGCGCGCGGTGGAAGGCGAGCGTGGCGTCCTCGCTGAGCCGGGCGTCGAACAGGGAGCGGGTGACGATCTCCAGCGCGAGGTGGTTCATCTCCTTGGCCACGTCGAGGACCTGACCGGGCCGCCAGCGGGCGGCCCGCTCCTCGGTGACCCGGTGCATGACGGCGATGTACCCGGCCATCCGGTCGGGGCCGAACGCGGGCTGGATCACCCGGCGGCGGTCGCGGTGGGCCTGGCCCTCCGACATCAGCAGGCCGTCGCCGAAGGCCGTCCTGAGGGTGTCCTGGACGGCGCCGCGCGGGCAGCCGTGGGCGTGGGTGGTGAGCAGCGCGTGGACGAGCGGCGCGTCGGTGACCACGCAGACGGTGCGCGGGCCGAGCCGGATGCGGACCACGCCGCCGTGGCGGGCCAGCGAACCGAGGAAGCCGAGCGGGTCGCGCAGCAGGGCGGCGGCGTGGCCGAGGCCGGGGAGTGCGCCGGGGGCGAGCGGCGGGACGGCCGCGGGGGAGAGGGCTCTCGCGGCTTTCGGTGTTTCCGGTGGGGTGGCCTTCGGTGGAGTGGCTGTCGGCGGGGTCGGTGTCGGCCGGACGGCTGTCGGCGGGGTGGCCTTGGGTGGAGTGGCCGGTCTCGGCGTCCCGGGGGCCGCCGCCGTCCTTCGCGCCGCCGGTGTGCCGCTCGTCGTGAGTGTCTCCGTCGTCAGGGTCATGACACTACCTCTCACCAGATGGGCCGGTGCGGCGGTACCGCGGGATGCGCCGCCGCGCCGGCCGGAAGGCGGGGAACCGGTCACCGCGGAGCCCCGCGTACGTCCTTCCCAGAGGGCGCACGCCATAGGAAACGCGCCGTTCGGACGGGCGTTGCGCGGCGTACGGGTGGATCACCCCAACGGTCCATCGGCGACACCCGCCCGCGCGCCCCCGGGCCGGCCCGCACGCCCGCCGCGACCTGCGGTGATGGCGGTGCACCGGTGCGCCCGTGCGTGCCCCGCCGGCAGGGTCTTTCGGCCCTCGCCGGTCGGCCGCGGGCGGGTCCAGCATGGTGGCGGACAAGGAGGTTCCCTGATGACCCGTCTGCGCCACCGGCCCGCGCTCACGCCCTACCCGACGCCGGTCGCCGGGACGGCTCGGTGTGATCCGCACCGTGCGGACACGAAGCCGAGGGCCGGGAGGTGAGGGCGGGGCGGCCGGGGGGCAGGAATCCCCCGTACGCCGCTCCGCCACCGAACCGGTCCGACGCCACGAGACGGGAACTGGGATCACATGGACTGCGACGACGAGGTCATGGTGACCGTCCGGATCAGCGCCGCGGAGCGGGCCCTGTTGCGCTCCCTGGCGCGCGACCGCGGCGGGGACGTCTCCGACGTGGCGGTGGACGGCCTGCTGGACGTCATCCCCGCCCTGGACGGCGACGCCGCCGCCCGCCGGCTGCGGCGCGTGCTCGCCCGGCCCGCGCCCTGCGCCGTGACGCTGTGGCTGCCCGCGCCGGTCGGCGACCTGCTGCCGCTGCTGGGCGAGCGGATCTCCCGGACGGGCGGTCCGGCGGCGGGCCCGGCCAGCGCCGCGCTGTCCGCGGCCCTGCGGCTCTGGCTCGGCGGGGACCCGGCGGCGCTGGCCGTCGCCCTCGCCCGGCTGCGCCGCGGCCGGAGCGCGGCCCGGCAGGACCCGGGCCCGGCCGTGCGGCGGCCCGCACACGCCGCCTGAAGCCGCCTGGAGCCGTCCGGAGCCGTCCGGAGTCGCCTGACGTGGGCTGATGCCCCCTGCGCCCAGGGCCCGTTCACGTGCCCCGAAGATTTTCGAAAGAAGTTTCTGTTATTCCCACCCGTCCCATCCGGTCTCCCACGTGTCGGAAGGCCCGGCGCCCGTCACCACAGGGGCGCGGGCCGTCGCACGAGGAAAGGAACGCGATGGGACACCGCAGCACGGAGCTCCGTCGACGCAGGCGCAGGCGGTTCACCCGCAGGACGACGCTGATCGCCGCGGCGGTCGCCGCCGGCCTGGTCGCGGGTGCGCTCGGCATCTCGACGGCGCTCGAACCGGCGGGCAGCCGCACCAACGCCAGTGTCTCGGCGGACGGTCCGGTCCTGGGCAACCAGGCGGGTGTGGTGTCCGACGACGGCAGCGGCGAGACCGGGACCGCCGAGGGCGCGACCCAGGCCCCCGCGCCCAAGCGCGACCAGAAGGCCGCCCCGCTCAAGGAGATACCCAAGGACCAGCCCGACCGCGGCCTGGTCTACGCCGGTCTGAGTCTGCCCAACGGCGACCGCTGCGCCGGCTCGCTGCAGGTCTCCAACGGTCAGTTGTGCAGCCACGGGCCGGACGCCCCGCCGAAGGACGTCGACATCCACAAGGACGTCGCGCCGGTGGCCGCCGCGGCCGCCCAGGCGCCGGTGCTCACGCCGGCCGCCAACGCCCAGCCCCCGTCCGCCGCCGACCTGTTGAAGGGCGCCGCGCCGGTTCTCGACGCCGGCCGGAAGGCGCTGCTGGGCGACCCTGCCGGTGCCCCGCAGCAGAGCACCCCCGCCGCGTCCGGCGGTTCGTCCGTGGTCTGCGAGGGTGACGGCAGCAGCGGCAACCGCATCCAGGTGGTGTACCTCCACGCCCCCGGCAACGACCGCTACGCCCAGTACCTGGCCTCCTTCAAGAAGTGGGCCGCCGACGTCGACGTCATCTACAACGCGAGCGCCCAGGAGACCGGCGGCGCGCGGCACGTCCGCTTCGTCACCGACTCCGACTGCTCCGCGTCCGTGCTGAACGTGCAGATCTCCGACGCGGCGCTCCAGGACTTCAACGCGAGCAACGACGCCGTCGCCGCGCAGGGGTTCAACCGCAAGGACCGCAAGTACATGATGTTCACCGATGCCAAGGTGTACTGCGGCATCGGCACCTTCGCCGGCGACGAGCGCCCCGGCCAGGACAACCTCAGCAACTTCGGCCCCTCGTACGGCCGGACGGACTCGGGCTGCTGGGGCGGGCACACCGCGGCGCACGAACTGGGCCACAACCTGGGCGCGGTGAACAACAGCGCGCCGAGCACCAGCAAGGGCGGCCACTGCGTCTACGACTACGACCTGATGTGCTACTCGGACTACCCGTACTACCCGCAGATGAAGGTGGTCTGCCCGGACCGCGCGCACTACGACCGGCTCGACTGCACGCACGACGACTACTACAGCACCGACCCGAAGCCGGGCAGCTACCTCTCCTCGCACTGGAACGTCGCCAACAACCGCTTCCTGATCACCGGCAACGGCGGTGGCACCGGCCCCAACCCCAACCCGTCGCCGACCGCCACCCCCACGCCGTCCCCGACCGCGTCGCCCACCCGCACCGCGTCGCCGTCCCCGACGCCCGGCGGCGGCACGACCGGCTCGCCGTCCCCGACCGCCACCGGCAGCCCGACCGCGACCCCGACCGCGACCCCGACCCCGACCCCGACCGGCACCCCCACCGCCGGCACCGGCTCGCCTGATGTGACGGTCAGTCAGGTCACCCAGAACTCGGTCATGCTGAGCTGGCCGGGCGTCCCGAACGCGGCCGGCTACGACGTCCTGCTCGGCGGCCAGACCATCGGCACCGTCCGCGCCACCGTCGTCGGCCTCGTCCGCCTCGCCCCCGGCACCTCGTACAGCGTCGCGGTCGCCGTCCGCGACGCCGCCGGGTCCGTCGGCAAGCCGGGCCGCACCGTCACCTTCCGCACCGCCGCCGACGCCGGGCGCCCGCAGCCCGGCGCCCACTACACGATGGTCAACGGCCTCACCGGCCAGGCCGCCGACCTGTGGGGCAGCTCGATGAACGACGGCACCGTCGCCATCGCCTACCAGCGCACCGGCTACGCCAACCAGAAGTGGGCGTTCGAGGACGCCGGCGACGGCGCGGTGCGGATCAAGTCGGTCCGCTCCGACAAGTGCCTGCAGCTGGGCGGCGATCCGGTCGCCGGCCAGTACGTCGCGCAGCAGCCGTGCTCCGACGCCGCCACCCAGAAGTGGCAGATCACCTCCGCCGGCGGCGGGTTCAGCCTGACCGCGGCCGGCAGTTCGCTGGTGCTCGGGGTCAGCGACCGCTGGTACTACGGTGGTTGGCTGCTGGAGCTCCAGCAGCCGAACGGCCAGCCGTACCAGAACTGGTCGCTGCAGAAGACCGCCTGAGTCCCCTGAGGACCCCGGGTGGGGGCGGGACCCCCCCACCCGGGGTGGGGGGCGCCCCCCCACCCCGTTGCCCCCCCACCCCACCCCCCCCCCCCGGAACCCCCCCCCACGGCGCCC
>NZ_JBHYWI010000056.1:36301-58500 GCF_042751525.1 Kitasatospora sp. NPDC059408 | reverse complement strand
GGGCGGGGGCGGCGGCGGGGCCGACGCCGAGCCGCGGGCGAGCGCGCCGCCGTGGGACGCGCCGGGACCGGACGCGCCGCCGCGCAGCGCTCCCGGCGGGGGCGGCGGCGGGGCGGAGGCCGCGTTGCGGCCGAGCCCGCCGCCCTGCGCCGCCTCGGCGGGCCCGGGGTGCACCGGCGCACCGGGCAGGCCACCCAAGCCGGGGCCGCCCGGGGCCAGCATGGTCGGCGCGTACTCCACGGCCGGACCGGCCGGCGGCACTGCGGGCGGTGCCGAGGGGGTGGCCGTCTCGGGGGCGCCGGGCAGGCCCATCAGGCCCGGGACGCCGCCCTGCGGGGCCAGCATGGTCGGTGCGTACTCCACGGCGGGACCGGCCGGCGGCACGACGGGCGAGGCCGGCGGTGCCGCGGGGGCGGGCGTCTCCGGCGCACCGGGCAGGCCCATCAGCCCCGGCATCGCCTCCGGCGGCGCCAGCAGCGTCGGCGCGGGCTCGGCCACCGGAGGCTGCACGGGAGCAGCTGCGGGCGCGGATTCCGGGGTGGGCGCGGACGGTGCCGGCGGCAGGCCGGGGACGCTCCTGGGCATCAGCGCGGTCGCGGCCTCGGAGCCGGCCGGCGGGGGCGCGTCGGACGGCTCGGAGCCGAGCGTGCGCAGGCCCTCGGGCATCAGCATGGTCGCCGCCTCGGAGCCGGCCGGGGCGGGCCCCGGCGGGACCGGCGGGGCCGACTGCACCTGCGGCGGGACGGACGGCTCGTCGTGGCCGGGCGGCGGGGCGAGCATGGTCGGCGCGTCCCCGGCGGGCCGGTCGGAGACCGGCGGCGCGACGAGGACGGCCGGCGGGGGCGTCGGCGGCCCGGTCGGCGGGGCCCACGAGGCGGCCTCGGCCGGGAGGCCGGTCGCCTCGGGCGCGGACTGCTCGACCGACGCGGGCGCCGGGGCCGGAGCAGGAGCAGGAACGGGCGCCGGGGCCGGGGCAGCAACGGGTGCCGGAGCCTGGGCCTCGCCCAGCCGCTCCGCCTCCGCCGCGATCGCCGCCGCGCCCGCCTCCTGCAGCCACTGCGGCGGGCTGAGCAGGAAGGACGTCGCCTCGACGGGCCCGGGCGCGGGCTTCGCCGCCCCCGCCGGGTTGGCCGCGACCGGCCGCCCGTACACCTCCTCGTACTGCCGGACGACCTCGTTGACCGGCAGCGCGGGCCAGAGCGTGCTCGCGCCGGAGTCGCGGGCGATCACCAGCCGCGCCCCGCCGGTCGGGCCGCCCTCCTCCGGGGTCCCGTCCGCCGGCTGCACCGCCCAGCAGACGAAGCCCAGGTCGAACTCCCGGACCCGCACCTCGCGCTGCTGCGACCCCGGCACCCCGCCGTTGATCCACTCGTCGGCGAGCTCATGCGCCTGCGCGTACGTCACCACGCCCGGTTCACCCCTGTCCCCATCCTCGTCGTCCCCGTCGTCCCCGTCGTCCCGGTCACTCGCCCGGGACGGCCCGGGCGAACCCGCCGTCCACCATCAGCTCCGCGACCGTCTCCAGCTCGGGCGGACTGCCCGCCAGCCGCAGCAGGAACTCGTCGAAGTCCTCGCCGCAGGGGAGCAGCAGCCGCTCGACCCGATCCTCCGGGGCCTCCGGGAGGCCGGTGTCGCGGGCGTCGTCGTACAGGTGGAACCAGACCGTGCCGATCCGGTCGCCGCGGACCTTGAGCGCGACGATGCCGCCCTGGGCGTAGGCGATGCCGAGGTAGTCCTTGGTGAGGTGGTCGCGCAGGCACTTGTTGGCGTACACGACGTCCGCCGTCCCGTACTCCTCGGTGAGGGTCAGGAACGGCTGGTCGAGCAGCATGCCCAGCTCGGTGTCGAGCGCGACGCCGACCGGGGCGCGGCCGCCGCCGAGCTTGAGGAAGCTGCGGTAGGCGCCCGGCAGCCGGTAGCCGAGGCGGTCCTCGGCGCGCTGGAGCAGGTCCTCCGGGACGCTGATCGGGTCGCTGCCGTCCAGGGCCAGCGGGAAGTGCACCGGCCGGCGCTCCTGGAGCGGGCGGGTGCCGCGCTGGCCGTGGTCTGCGCCGGAGGTGGCGAGGCCGCCGTGGTGCCGCAGCAGGGCCTTGACCTCGACCGGGACGAGCTCCATCCGGCGCCAGCCGGGGGCGGCCCGGCCTGCGACGTGGTGCCAGGTCCAGCCGGGCGGGGTCGCGACGGCAGTGTGCAGGTCGGCCCAGAGCGGGTGGCCCTCGGTGAACAGCGCGGCGTTGGCCGAGACGTAGTCGGTCAGCCGCAGCTCGTCCACGCCGAGGCCCTCCGGCGGGTCGGCGACCTCGGCCGCCGCGGCGGCGTACGGGGCGAAGTCCGGGTAGCCGTGCTCGTCCACCCGGACCCCGGCGGGGTAACGCTCCGCGCGGACCGGGTCCGGGAAGTGCACCACCTGACCTGCGTATGCCGCGTTCGGTGCGGCGGCGGCGCCGGGCCGACCTGTCGTCATCTGGGAGCCCCCACTGGCTGCTGCAAAATCGGTGCGTTTGCTGGACACCAGCGTAGGGGGTCACCCTCCTGGCCGAACCCCCGCACCTACGCGTGAGCCGCGCGCAGTGCCGCCAGCAGTGCCTCGGCCACCCGGACCTGCTGCGCCTCGGTCATCTGGGGGTAAAGCGGGAGCGTGAGCAGTTCGCGCGCGGCCCGTTCGGCGGTCGGGAAGGCGCCCTCGCGGTGGCCGAGGAAACGGAACGCGGGCTGGAGGTGCACGGGGACGGGGTAGTGCACCCCGGCACCGATCCCGGCGGCGTGCAGCGCGGCGAGCACCGCGTCGCGGTCCCGGCCGGGGCCGATCCGCACCGCGTACAGGTGCCAGACGTGCTCGTTGCCGGGGGCGGTGCGGGGCAGGGCGAGGCCGTCGACGCCGCCGAGCAGCGCGTCGTAGCGGGCGGCGGCGGCGCGGCGGGCGGCGTTCCAGGCGGGCAGACGGCGGAGTTTGGCGCGCAGGACGACGGCCTGGAGGGCGTCCATCCGGGAGTTGAAGCCGAGGCGTTCGTGGGTGTACTTCTCGCGGGCGCCGTGGTCGCCGATGAGCCGGACGGCGTCGGCCAGTTCGGCGTCGTCGGTGAGCACCGCGCCGGCGTCGCCGTAGCCGCCGAGGTTCTTGCCGGGGTAGAAGCTGGTGGCCGCGATCCGCCCGTACGTGCCGCGCCCGTGCTGCCGGGCGCCCTGGGACTGCGCGGCGTCCTCCACCACCGGCCGCCCGTCGGCCAGTTCGAGCAGCGGGCCCATGGGGGCGAGCTGGCCGTTGAGGTGGACGGGCAGCAGCGCGACGGCCCCGGGGAGCGCGTCGGCGGCGCGCGCGGGGTCGATCAGCAGGTGCGCCGGGTCGGCGTCGACGAGCACCGGGTGCAGTCCGGCCCGCAGGACGGCCTCTGCGGTGGCGACGAAGGTGTTGGCGGGCAGTACGACGCCGCCACCGGGCGGCAGGTCGAGGGCGCGCAGGGCGAGTTCGAGGGCGTCGGTGCCGTTGGCGGCGCCGACGCAGTGCCGGGTGCCGGTGAAGCCGGCGTACTCCCGCTCGAACCCGGCCACTTCGGGGCCCTTGACGTAGCCGCCGGACGCGAGGACGCGCTCGAAGCCGGCCCGGACCTCGGCCGCGATCTCGGCGTGGGCGGTGGCCAGGTCCACCAACGGGATGCCACCGGTGCCGCCGGTGCCGCCGGTGCTCCCAGCGCCCCCGGTGCGGCCGCTCACCCGACCACGACCCGCGGGGCCCCCTCGGCCCGGTCGGCCCCCTCGGCCCGGTCGGCCATCCCCACCGGAACGGTGACCCCGCCGAGTCGGAGGCTCAGCGAGGCCGCCTCCAGCAGCCGCAGCACCCGTACCCCGGCGTGCCCGTCGGTGAGCGGCGCGCGGCCCTCGACGATCGCGGCGGCGAACTCGGCCATCACGTTGCGCAGCGCCTCCTGCTCGACCAGCGCGGGCGCGACCATCTCGCCGACGCGGTAGGAGATCAGCGCCCGGTGCCGGATCGCGTCGGTGACCTCCTCGGGCGGGGTGAGGTCCACGCCCCGGTCGTGCACGGCGAGGCGGGCCTGCGGGTTGAGGTCGTCCCAGACGAGGGTGCGCCGGGAGCCGCCGATGAGCGTGGTGCGCACCTTCGTCGGGGAGAGCCAGTTGACGTGGCAGTGGGCGAGGGCGCCGTTGCTCAGCCGGACCGTCAGGTAGGCGACGCAGGCCCGCCCGGCGCCGATCGGGTCGGCGCCCTGGGCGGACACCCCGACCGGATCGACGCCGGGCGGCAGGACGAAGTCGAGGATGGCGAGGTCGTGCGGGGCGAGGTCCCACAGCACGTCCACGTCCGGCTGCACCAGCCCGAGGTTGATCCGCACCGAGTCGAAGAACTGGACGTCGCCGATCTCGCCGCCGTGCACGAGCTCGCGGATCCGGCGCACCGCCGGCGTGTAGCAGAAGGTGTGGTCGCACATCAGCACGAGCCCGCGCCGCTCGGCGAGTTCGACGAGCTCGGCGGCCCCGTCGGCGGAGGTGGTGATCGGCTTCTCGACCAGCACGTGCTTGCCGGCCTCCAGCGCGGCCCGGACGAGCCCGTGGTGCGCGGCGGCGGGCGCGGCCACCGCGACGGCCCCGACCCGCTCGTCGTCCAGCACCCGCCGGTACGAGGAGGTCGCGCCGACGGTGCTGTACTCCCCCAGCACCGTACGGGCCTTGGCCTCGTCGAGGTCGCACAGCCAGTGCAGCCGCAGCGCCGGGGTGTGCTGGGCGTTGCGGACCAGCTTGGGGCCCCAGTAGCCGGCGCCGACCACGGCGATGCCGACCGGCCGGGCGGGCACGGGCCGGGGCGGTTCGCCCGGGGTGGGCACGTGCCCGCCGGGCGCCTCGTTGACGTCCTCGGCCCCGTCCGGTCCGCCGTCGCGCCCCCCGTCCCGTCCCGACGTCGGAGAAGTCATCGCACGAGCCCCCTCGCTCCGGCACCGGGCAGGCGCACCCCGGCGGCCCCAACGGTCGGCGCGGGCACCGGATCCGGGCCGCCGCCGGGCGTCCCGGGCGGGCGGCCGCGTCCCCTTCGGCTCGCTGCCGGAACGGTACCGGCAGCCGCCGGGGCACCGGGGCGGTTTCGGTGGATCGACGGACAAGTCGTGACGGCTGCGTGCGGATTGAGCCAGTGTTCCATCGGGAGCGCGTCCTGAACCCGCCGGGTCCCGGCGCCCGTTCGCGCACCCCCGCACCCCGGTTGTACGGATGTCGGTGTCGTTTGACAGGCTTGCCCCAGGACTGGACCGACCAGTCCGGACCGTCAGCGGAGACCCTGCGGATACGGAGGCAGACGCATGACCACCGGTGAGCCGGCGGGCCCGCCCGTGCTGCGCCACCTCCGCGACAGCCTGCTGCCCGCCGTCGCCGCCGCGCTGTCGCTCAAGGGCGGCGAGGTGCACACCCTGGCCGGGGACAAGTCCGCCCGGCGCCCGGTCCTGCACCCGCTGGTCCGCGAGTTCCTGGACGGCCTGCCGGTCGAGCTGCGCGAGCGCTTCACCGGCCGCTGCCCGGAGGCGGTGCTGCTGTCGCAGTACCTGGCCACGGTGGACGGCAAGCGCTCCAAGCGCGCCGCCCGCAAGGCGATGAGCCTGCACGAGGCCCGCAAGGCGCTCAAGGGCTCCCGGATGACCACCGTCCGGATCCGCGAGGAGGACGACCCGGCGCACGGCACCCACGCGCCGCCGTGCCGCTCGTGCGTCCCGATGCTGGAGCATTTCACCGTGCAGAGCGTCGCGGTCGGGCCGCCCGCCCGCTGACCGCCGGCCCGCGCCGACGCCCTCCGTCGGCGCGGTGCCGCGTCCCTGCCGCCGTCCTGTCCCCGAACCACCGGAGCCCGTCCTGAATCCGCCCAGCCCGCCCCCGCCCCCGCCGGCCACCCTGGCCGCGGCCTCCCCCGGGCGGACCCGCCCGCGCTTCCCCGCCGACGTCGCCGCCGAGCTCAAGGCGGCCGGCTGGCACCCCGGCCGCTGGGAGATCCGGCGGGCCGAGGAGTGGGCCGACACCCTGGTGGGGCACGGCGAGCCGGCCGGCGTGCCGCACGCGGTGTTCCCGGCGGCGGTGGAGGCCTGGGCCGAGTTCGGCGGCCTCGCCTTCGACCTGTCCGGCGCGGGCCGCCAACTGGCCCGCACGCCGTTCCTGATCGACCCGATGTGCGGGCTGCACCAGCCGCGCACCCTGGCCGACCTCGGCCGCGCGCTCGGCAGCAAGGTCGCGCCGCTCGGCGAGGAGGCGTACGGACAGGCACTGTTGGCGGTCGACGAGGAGGGCCGCGTCTACAGCCTGGATCACACGGGAGAGTGGTTCCTCGGCCACGGGATCGACCAGGCGATCACGATGCTGATCCTCGGCACCGCCCCGGAACGGCTGCGCACCGCGGACGAGTACTAGGAACGAGCACCCCCAGCGCGGACGGGCGCCGCTACCGCAGCGGTTCGGCGCGGACGGCCAGCCGCGAGGGCAGCACCGCCTCGACCCGGAACCCGCCGTCCGCCTCCGGCCCGGCCGAGAAGGTGCCGCCGAGCGCGATCACCCGCTCGCGCATCCCGACCAGCCCGTTGCCCCCGCTCGGCAGCTTCGCCGCGCCGTGCTCACCGCCCGGGCAGGCGTTGACGACGCTGACCCGGACCCCGTTCGGCGCGTACGCGAGCAGGACGGACACGTCGGCGCCGCCGGCGTGCTTGTGCGCGTTGGTCAGGCCCTCCTGGACCACGCGGTACGCGGTCTGCTCGGCCTCGCCGGTGAACTGCTGCCGGCTGCCGCTGACCGTCAGGGTGACCGCCATCCCGGCCGCCCGGGACTGGTCGACCAGCCGCGGCAGCGCGGCCAGCGAGTCCGGTTCGGCCGGGCGCTCGTCGTCCATCCGCAGCACGCCGAGGATCTCGCGCAGCTCGTTGAGCGCCTGCCGGCCGACCTCGCCCATCAGCTTGGCGCTCTGCGCGGCCTTCTGCGGGTCCTTCGCGGCGATCCGCTCCAGCGCCCCCGCGTGCACCACCATCAGCGAGACCCGGTGCGCGACCACGTCGTGCATCTCGCGGGCGATCCGCGTGCGCTCCTCCAGCCGGGCCCGCCGGGCGCGTTCCTGGGCCTGTTCGGCCAGCAGGTCGAGCTCGGTCTCCAGACCGTGCGCACGGTCCTTGAGCGACTCGATGAGCCGCCGCCGCGCGCCCACGTAGAGGCCGGTCACCACCGGCGGGACGGTCAGGCCGACCGCCACCAGGACGGCCACCAGCACCTGGACCCAGAGCGGCGTCGGGTCCGGGGGGCCGTCGCCGCCTGGCAGGAGCATCGACACCAGCATGACGGTGACGGCCTCGGCGAAGGCCAGCGCCGACAGCGCGACCACCCGGCGGCGCCGCGAGGGCCACTCCCAGGTCTCGGCCAGCGTGTACAGGGCCACCACGAGCAGCACGACGCCGAGCATCCCGGGCATCGCCACCAGCGTCACCAGCACCGGCACGGCCGGCCAGCGCCGACGCAGCACCAGCGAGCCGCCCGCCAGCGCGCCGAGCACGGCGATGCCGGCCGCGCCGGCGGCGCTCAGGTGCGCGCGCGCGGAGAGGAAGGCGATGGTGCTGAGCGAGCACTCCACCGCGGCCAGCAGCGCCAGCCCGATGTCGAGGAATGCGCTGCGCGGTCGTTCCCACCACCAGAACGACCGGACCGGCGCGCGCTCCCCAGGCGACTTGCTCATGCCTGACAGCCTAAGGCGCAACCCCGTTCCCTCCCCACCGGGATGGCACCGGTAACTTCCCCAGACCTTCAAGTGGTCCAGACCACACGGCGGCCGCGGTGATCCTGTCCGCCATCCGGCCACCTCGCGGACACCGACCTCCCCGACACCTATGCTGGTCGCGTCGGACAGCGCGGTCCGCACGCGTCACACCTGCCACACGCGGGCGGACCTGTGACGATGAGCCGTTGCCGAACCCCACCACCACAGGGAGCCCAGCCGTGACCGCTCCGGTCCCCAACCCGGCGGACAGCCCCACCTCCGTCGCCGCCGCCGGCCCAGACGCAGACAACGCGGCCCTGCGCGCGGACATCCGCCGCCTCGGCGACCTGCTCGGCGAAACGCTGGTCCGTCAGGAGGGCCCCCAGCTGCTGGGCCTGGTCGAACAGGTCCGCCTGCTCAGCCGCACGGACGGCGAGGCCACCGCCGAACTCCTCTCCGGCATCGACCTGGATACCGCGGCGAAGCTCGTCCGCGCCTTCTCCACCTACTTCCACCTCGCCAACGTCACCGAGCAGGTGCACCGCGGCCGGGAGTTCGCCACCCGCCGCGCCCGGGAGGGCTCGCTGCTCGCGCAGACCGCCGACCAGCTCGCCGACGCCGACCCCAAGCACCTCCAGGACACCCTGGCCCACCTCGCGGTCCGGCCGGTCTTCACCGCGCACCCCACCGAGGCCGCCCGCCGCAGCGTCCTCAACAAGCTCCGCCGGATCGGCGAACTCCTCGAACGCATCCACCGCGAGCAGCTCAGCTCCGGCCTCGCCGCCGCCGACCCGGCCACCACCCCCGACCGGGCCGCCACGCGCCGCACCTCCCTGCAGCGCTCCGCCGACCGCCGCCTGGCCGAGGTCATCGACCTGCTCTGGCAGACCGACGAGCTGCGCATCGCCCGCCCCGAGCCGACCGACGAGGCCCGCAACGCCGTCTACTACCTGGACGAGCTCTACCGCGAGGCCGTCCCCGAGGTCCTGGAGGAGCTGCAGGAGGAGCTCGCCCGGGTCGGCCTCAGCCTGCCCGACGGCGTCCGCCCGCTCACCTTCGGCACCTGGATCGGCGGCGACCGCGACGGCAACCCCAACGTCACCCCGCAGGTCACCTGGGACGTCCTCAACCTCCAGCACGAGTACGGCATCAAGGACGCGCTCGCCGCGATCGACGACCTGCGCAACACGCTCTCCACCTCCGAGCGCCTGGCCGGCGCCTCGGCCGAGCTCCTCGCCTCGCTCAACACCGACCTGCACCTGCTCCCCGAACTCAGCCCGCGCTACAAGCGGATGAACGCCGAGGAGCCCTACCGCCTCAAGGCCACCTGCATCCGGCTCAAGCTGGAGAACACCCGTGAGCGCCTGGCCGGCGGCACCCCGCACGTCGAGGGCCGCGACTACCTCGGCACCCGCGAACTCGTCGCCGACCTGCGCCTGATCCAGGAGTCGCTGCGCGCCCACCGCGGCGAACTCATCGCCGACGGCCGCCTCGCCCGCGCGATCCGCACCATCGAGGCCTTCGGCCTCCAGCTCGCCACCATGGACGTCCGCGAGCACGCCGAAGCCCACCACCACGCGCTCGGCCAGCTCTTCGACCGCCTCGGCGAGGAGGCCTGGCGCTACGCCGACATGCCCCGCGAGTACCGCCAGCGGCTGCTCGCCAAGGAACTCCGCTCGCGCCGCCCGCTCGCCCCCACCCCGGCCCCGCTGGACGAGGCCGGCACCAAGACCCTCGGCGTCTTCAACACCATCCGCCAGGGCTTCGAGCGCTTCGGCGACGAGATCGTCGAGAGCTACATCATCTCCATGTGCCAGGGCGCCGACGACGTCTTCGCCGCCACCGTCCTGGCCCGCGAGGCGGGCCTGATCGACCTGCACGCCGGCATCGCCAAGATCGGCATCGTGCCGCTCCTGGAGACCACCGACGAGCTCCAGCAGGCCGACCGCATCCTCGACGAGATGCTCTCCGACCCCTCCTACCGGCTGCTCGTCTCGCTGCGCGGCGACGTCCAGGAGGTCATGCTCGGCTACTCCGACTCCTCCAAGTTCGGCGGCATCACCACCTCCCAGTGGGAGATCCACCGCGCCCAGCGCCGGCTGCGCGACGTCGCCCACCGCTACGGCATCCGGCTGCGCCTGTTCCACGGCCGCGGCGGCACCGTCGGCCGCGGCGGCGGCCCCTCGCACGAGGCCATCCTGGCCCAGCCGTGGGGCACCCTGGAGGGCGAGATCAAGGTCACCGAGCAGGGCGAGGTCATCTCCGACAAGTACCTGCTGCCCTCCCTCGCCCGGGAGAACCTCGAACTGACGATCTCCGCGACGCTCTCCGCCTCCGCGCTGCACACCGCCCCGCGCCAGGCCCCCGAGGAGCTGGCCCGCTGGGACGCCGCGATGGACCGGGTGTCCGAGGCCGCCCACACCGCCTACCGCGCCCTGGTCGAGCAGGAGGACCTGCCGAAGTACTTCTTCGCCTCGACCCCGGTCGACCAGCTCGCCTCCCTGCACCTGGGCTCCCGCCCGTCCCGCCGCCCCGACTCCGGCGCCGGCCTGGACGGACTGCGCGCCATCCCGTGGGTGTTCGGCTGGACCCAGTCCCGCCAGATCGTCCCCGGCTGGTACGGCGTCGGCTCCGGCCTCGCCGCCGCCCGCGAGGCCGGCCTCGGCGACGTGCTGGACGAGATGCACGGGCAGTGGCACTTCTTCCGCAACTTCCTGTCCAACGTCGCCATGACGCTGGCCAAGACCGACCTGCGGATCGCCCGCCACTACGTCGAGCAGCTGGTGCCGGCCGACCTCCAGCACGTCTTCGACCAGATCGTCGCCGAGCACGAGCTCACCCTGCGCGAGGTGCTGCGGCTCACCGGCGAGGGCGAACTGCTGGAGCACAACCCGGTGCTGAAGCAGACCTTCACCGTCCGCGACGCCTACCTCGACCCGATCTCCTACCTCCAGGTCGCCCTGCTGCGCCGCCAGCGCGAGGAGGTCACGGCCGGACGCCAGGAGGACCCGCTGCGCGCCCGCGCGCTCCTGCTGACCGTCAACGGCATCGCCGCCGGCCTGCGCAACACCGGCTGACGGCAGACGCGTTGAAGGGGCCGGTGTCCACCCCCGTCGGACACCGGCCCCTTCGTCTGCGCTCCTCTAGCGGACCTCGGCCACCTTGGAGCCGTACTTCGCCTTGATCTGCGCCCCGGCGGACTCCCACTGCGGAGTGTCGACCACCACCCCGGAGCCGTCGTTGGCGACCTGCACGAACTCCAGCTGCACGCCCTTGTCCTTCCAGTAGGCGCGGTCCCCGTCGATCCGGTCCTGGAGCTCCCGCAGTTCGGCGTACGAGCCGACCGCGGCGGTGAACTGCAGCTTGACGGTGGGCCAGTCGGCCAGTGCCCGCGTCACGGCATCGTCCAGGGCGCCGTCGCCCGGGACGCGCATCACGTAGAGGGTGTTCAGGCCGGGGTCGCGGCAGACGCCGAAGTAGTGGTCCGCGTAGCTCTCCGTCCCCACCTTGTCGACGGCCTCGCTCGCGCGCGCGAGGTCGAGCGCCAGCAGCTGGGCCGACGACAGCGTCGACGGCGAGCCCGTCGACGGCAGGCCCGACCGCGGTGTGAACGATGGCGGGGTGAACGACGGCGGGGTGAACGGGGGCGGGGTGAGCGACGGCGAACCCGGCGGCGTCGACGTCGGCGTGATCCTCGGCGGGCCCGTCGGCAGGTCGGTCGGGTGCCAGTGCTGGCCCGGTGTCCGCAGCGAGGACGGCCCCGCGTCGCACCCGAAGACCATCCGCCCCTTGCCGGAGTTCCGCCCGGCCGACGGCGACGCCGCCCCTCCCGTCGGTGCTCCGGCCGGCCCTCCGCCCACGCGCTCGTCCGAGGCCGTCCCCCCGCCGCCCAGCTGCGTCAGCGCCCCCGCGCCGACGGCCAGCACCGCGACCGCCGTCACGCCCCGCACCGCGCCCTGCTGCCGTGCCCGCCGCCGCCCGGCCGCCTTGAGCGCGGCCAGCGGCGGGCTGCCGCCGACCGCCGACGCCCGCAGCCCGAGCCGGCGGGCCAGCTCCTCCTCGAACCCGTCCTCAGCGCTCACGTCCCACCAACTCCTTAGCCGGTTCCAGTTCCTGCCGAAGCGTCCTGACCGCCCGCGCCAGGTGGGTCTTGGCCGTCGCCACCGTGCAGCCCAGTTCCTCCGCCACCTGCGCCACCGGCAGGTCGAGGTAGTACCGCAGCACCACCGCCGCGCGCTGGCGCCGCGGCAGCGCCCCCAGGGCCGCCGCCAACTCCTCGTCCCGCTCGGCCTCCTGGGCCGCCGGCCCGTCCGGCAGCGCGGAGGTCAGCACCTCGCGCCTGGTCCGGCGCCACCGCGAGACGTGCGTGCGGATCATCGTCCGGCGCACGTACCCCTCCGTCGCCGCCGGCTCCCGGATGGCCGACCGCTTGGCGTACACCCGCGCCAACGCGTCGTGCAGCAGGTCCCGGGCGTCGTGGACGTCGCCGGTGATCAGGAAGGCACCGCGCAGCAGCGCCTGGTACCGCGCCGCGACGAACTCGTCGAACGGGTCCCCGTCGACGCCCCCCGGGCTCATCGATTCGCGCTTCATACCCACAGGACGCCCCGCCCGCCGGAAACGGATGACAAGCCGGCGCCCGGATTCCGGGCACGCGAAAGGGCCGGGGCCCACGTGCGTGGACCCCGGCCCGTGAGCCGTTCTTCCCCCTACTCGGGCGATCCGCCGGCGCGGTGGCGCTTGAGCCACAGCGCGGCACCGCCGGCCACGACCACCAGGCCGCCGCCGACCGCCAGCAGCCCGGCGTCCGGCCCGACCGAATCGCCGAGCACCGGCGCGAACTGCGCGGCCGCCGGCTCCGGCGACGCCGCCTGGTCGGGCTCCGCCACCGGATCGGCGTGTGCCACGCCGCTGGACAGCAGCATCCCCGCCGCCCCCAGCGCACCGGCCGTGCCGATCCGCCGGCCGAACCGCCGCAACCGCATCACCCGGATCCGCCGCAGTCGGCGGACCGGACGCAATCTCCGCATCGAGCTACTCCCCAGGACCCGTTCGCGTACCGGGACCGACGCTATCCGATCGCGCACGGGGTTCTCACACCTATTCAGGTGTGGAACGTCAAGCGTTGTACGACTGTTGCCGACCCGGCGCGCCGCCCCGACCCCCGGTCACGCCGTCAGGAGTTGTACGTCCCCTGCGCCCGCTCCAGGCCTTCCGACAGCAGGGCCTCCACCGCGTCCGCCGAGCGGTCGACGAACCACTCCAGCTCCTTGCGCTCGGTACCGGAGAAGTCCTTGAGGACGAAGTCCGCGACCTCCATCCGGCCCGGCGGGCGGCCGATGCCGCAGCGGATCCGGTGGTAGTCGGGCCCGAGCGACTTGGTGATCGACTTCAGGCCGTTGTGCCCGTTGTCGCCGCCGCCGAGCTTGAGCCGCAGCGCCGCGTAGTCGATGTCCAGCTCGTCGTGGACCGCCACGATCCCGGCCGCCGGGACCTTGTAGAAGTCGCGCAGCGCCGTCACCGGGCCACCGGACAGGTTCATGAACGACATCGGCTTGGCGAGCACGACCCGCTTGCCGACCAGCCGCCCCTCGGCGACCTGCGCCCGGCTCTTGTGCGCCTTGAACTTGGCGCCCATCCGCTGCGCCAGCAGGTCGACCACCATGAAGCCGATGTTGTGCCGGTTCCGGGCGTACTGCTCGCCCGGGTTCCCCAGCCCCACGACCAGCCACGGCCCTTCGTACGCTTCTTCCGCCATGTCCCTACTCCTCGCCCTCGCGCTCCACGCCATCTTCCCGGACACACCGCTGCCCCGGCCGCTCCAGAGGGAGCGACCGGGGCAGCGGTCTCAAGCAGTCGTCAGCGCGAGGCTCAGGCCTCGGCGCCCTCGGCCTCGGCGGCCTCGTCCTCGGCCGGGGCGGCCTGGGCGCCGATGACCTGCAGCACGACGGCGTCGGCGTCGACGGCCAGGGTGACGCCGGCCGGCAGGACGATGTCCTTGGCGTGGATGGAGGCGCCGGCCTCCAGGCCCTCGACCGAGACGGTGACGGACTCGGGCAGGTGGGTGGCCTCGGCCTCGATCGGCAGCGCGTTGAGGACGTGCTCCAGCAGGTTGCCGCCCGGGGCCAGCTCGCCCTCGGTGAGGACCGGGATCTCGACGGTGACCTTCTCGCCGCGCTTCACGAGCAGCAGGTCGACGTGCTCGATGGTGCGCTTGATGGCCTCGCGCTGGACGGCCTTCGGCAGGACGTACTCGTCCTTGCCCTCGATCGGGACGACCAGCAGGGCGTTCGGGGTCTTGAGGGCCATCATCAGGTCGTGGCCGGGCAGGTTCAGGTGAACCGGGGCGTGGCCGTGGCCGTAGACGACACCGGGGACGAAGCCGGCGCGGCGGGCGCGACGGGCGGCACCCTTGCCGAACTCGGAACGGGTCTCAGCGGCAAGGCGGATCTCGGACACGACTGCACTCCTCGTGAAGAACGGCGCGGGGGTGCAGGCAACGCGAAAAACCGCCGGGACCACACCCTCAGTACGTTGGG
Source organism: Kitasatospora sp. NPDC059408 (assembly GCF_042751525.1). Lineage (NCBI taxonomy): Bacteria > Bacillati > Actinomycetota > Actinomycetes > Kitasatosporales > Streptomycetaceae > Kitasatospora > Kitasatospora sp. NPDC059408. The sequence goes on along the minus strand of NZ_JBHYWI010000056.1, from coordinate 44,238 downwards.
GGTCACTCGGCGGCAACGACCTCTGCCAGGGTCCGGGGAACCGGCACCGGCAGCGCGTCGATCACGGAGCGGGCACCCGTCGAGCGGGCACACGGCATCCCTCGCCGAGCAGTTTCACGAGTCTAACCGCACCTGTGCCCTCCCGCGAAATCGACGGCGGCCCCGGCCCGTTCCGGACCGGGGCCGCCTGCGCGGGCCTTCGTCAGTGCACGCCCTCGAAGAGGCTCGTGACCGAACCCTCCTCGAACACCTCGCGGATCGCGGCGGCGATCGACGGGGCGATGGACAGCGTGGTGATCTTGTCCAGCTGGAGCTGGGCGGGGGTCGGCAGCGTGTTGGTGAACACGAACTCGCTGACCCGGGAGTTCTTCAGGCGGTCCGCGGCCGGGCCCGAGAGCACGCCGTGGGTGGCCGCGACCAGGACGTCCGCGGCGCCGTTGTCGAACAGCGCGTCGGCGGCGGCGCAGATCGTGCCGGCGGTGTCGATCATGTCGTCGACCAGGACGCAGACCCGGCCCTTGACGTCACCGACGACCTCGGCCGACAGGATCGTGTTGGCCTGGGTCATGTCGCGGCGCTTGTGGATGATCGCCAGCGGCGCGTCCAGGCGGTCGCACCACTGGTCGGCCACCTTCACCCGGCCGGCGTCCGGCGAGACGATCGTCAGCTTGTCGCGGTCGACCCGCTCGCCCACGTAGTCGGCCAGCAGCGGCAGCGCGAACAGGTGGTCGACCGGGCCGTCGAAGAAGCCCTGGATCTGCGCGGTGTGCAGGTCCACGGCCATCAGGCGGTCGGCGCCGGCCTGGCGCAGCAGGTCGGCGACCAGACGGGCCGAGATGGGCTCGCGGCCGAGGTGCTTCTTGTCCTGGCGGGCGTAGCCGTAGAACGGCAGGATCGCGGTGATGCTCTTGGCGGAGGCCCGCTTCAGAGCGTCGATCATGATCAGCTGCTCCATGATCCACTGGTTGATGGGAGCCGTGTGGCTCTGCATCACGAAGCAGTCCGCACCGCGCGCGGAGTCCAGGAAGCGGACGTAGATCTCGCCGTTGGCGAAGTCCAGGGCCTTGGTCGGAACCAGCTCGGTCCCCAGCGCCGCGGCCACCTCCTTCGCCAGCTCCGGGTGGGCACGGCCGGAGAAGAGCTTCAGCTTCTTCTCGCCCGACGTCGTGATCCCGCTCACTGCACCGTCTCCTCGCGTTTGCGGACGCTGAACCCCGACCATCCAACGCGAGCAGGCGCAGCCCGCACGCAAGATGGGTTCGGGGAATGTCGGTACGCCTGGACACGGGCGGTAAGCCCAGTGGCGCACGTATGTCCCCAAGGTTACGCGCCCGCGCAGAAACCGTCCGCCCCGGGACCGCCCCTCGGACGCCCGCGCGTCCCGTCAGGCTTCCGCCGCCCCGTCCGTCGCAACCTTCGCGGCCTGCGCCGATGCGGTCCCGGGGCGCTTGCGCTCCACCCAGCCCTCGATGTTGCGCTGCTGCGCCCGGCTCACGCCGAGCGCGCCCGGCGGAACGTCGGAGGTGATGACCGAGCCGGCCGCGGTGTAGGCGCCGTCACCGATCGTGACCGGTGCGATGAACATGTTGTCCGAGCCGGTCCGGCAGTGCGCGCCGATGACCGTGCGGTGCTTGTTGACGCCGTCGTAGTTCACCGTGACCGAGGCCGCGCCGACGTTGGTGCCCTCGCCGATGGTGGCGTCGCCGATGTACGACAGGTGGGGCACCTTGGCGCCCTCGCCGAGCTCGGAGTTCTTGACCTCGACGTAGGTGCCGACCTTCGCCTTGCGCAGCAGCTTGGCGCCCGGGCGCAGGTAGGCGTACGGGCCGGCGCTGGCCAGCTCGCCCACCTCGGCGCGGTCGGCCGTGGTGTTGCTCACAACGGCGCCGGCGCCGACCCGGGTGTCCCGCAGGGTCGAGTTCGGGCCGACCTCGCAGCCCTCGCCGAGGTGGGTGGCGCCCTGCAGCTGGGTGTTCGGCAGCACGACGGCGTCCGCCTCGTACGTCACCTGGACGTCGATCCAGGTCGTCGCCGGGTCGACCACGGTGACGCCCTCGCGCATCGCGCGCTCCAGCAGGCGGTCGTTGAGCAGGCGGCGGGCCTGGGCGAGCTGCACGCGGTCGTTGATGCCGAGGATGTCCCGCGGGTCCTCGGCCACGACGGCGCCGACCCGGTGCCCGGCCTCGCGCAGGATCTGCAGGGTGTCGGTCAGGTACTCCTCGCCCTGCGAGTTGTCCGTGGTCAGCTCGGCCAGCGCGGCGGTCAGCAGCTTGGCGTCGAAGGCGAAGACCCCGGAGTTGATCTCGGTGATCAGGCGCTGGGTGTCGGTGGCGTCCTTCTCCTCGACGATCGCGGCCACCGAGCGGTCCTCGTCGCGCAGGATCCGGCCGTAGCCGAACGGCTCGGGCACCACGGCGGTCAGCACGGTGACGCCGTTCTCCTGCTCGGCGTGCGCCCTGGCCAGGCGCCGCAGCGTCGCCCCGGTCAGCAGCGGCGAGTCGCCGGCGGTGATGATCACGGTGCCGTCCAGCACCACGCCGTCGGCGGCGAGCGCCTCCAGCGCCGTGCGCACCGCGTGCCCGGTGCCGTTCTGCTCGTGCTGGACGACCGGGCGGGCGGCCGGGTAGTGCGCCGCGAGGTGCTCCTCGACCTGCTCCCGCTGGTGGCCGACGACGACGACCAGCTGCCCCGGCGTCAACTCCTGCGCCGCCGAGACGGCGTGACCGACCAGCGTCCGTCCGCACACCTCGTGCAGCACCTTGGGCAGCTTGTTCGACTTCATCCGTGTCCCGCCACCGGCGGCAAGAACGACAACGGCGGCAAGCGAATTGGCACCCATGCGGGGAGGCTCCTCGGTCGGTTCACAGAGAGGGCAGAGCGGCCAGGGGCGAGGATCCGCACATAAGCCCTGGCAGTTCGAGGATAGTGCGAGGAAAGTGGCCGAAAAGCCACCCCCTGGCCCGCCGCAATACCGGGCCGGGGCCGCTCAGAGTGCTCCCGGAGGAGGATTCGAACCCCCATAAGCTGGACCAAAACCAGCTGTCCTGCCCTTAGACGATCCGGGACCGGCACGCCGGCCCGAAGGTCGCCGGAGGCGCGCTGGGGCAAGACTACGGGGTATGCGGCTCCACATCTACCTCCATGGCCGACCCGCGCCCGCCGCCGCGCGGTCCGTCTCCGGCGCGTGTGACGCTCCACCACCGGGACGGCGGTTCATCCATCCAGTCGGGTGAATTCACTCAAGCGCCGTGCGGCGGTGTGTTCCCTTCGCCACGGAACGCAACCTACGATGCCGTAGGTTACGGCACCGTAGCCTTCCCACCCCCGCCCGCAGAGGGCCCCCGTCGAGGGACGAGAACATGACCATCCAGGCCGGTGAGGCGCGCGCCGGTTCCACCGCGCCGCCCAGCGACTCCTCCGAACCGTCCCCCGCGATGCTGTCCGCCACCCGTGGCGGGGAGCGCCAGGGCTTCGCCGAGCGCCTCGCGCTCGCCCTCTTCATCGTCGTGCCGTTCACGGCCCTGCTGGCGGCCGTCCCGGTCGCCTGGGGCCGGGGCCTGGGCTGGACGGACGTGGCGGTCACCGTCGCCATGTACTTCCTCACCTGCCACGGCATCACCGTCGGCTACCACCGCTACTTCACCCACGGCGCCTTCAAGGCCGGCCGCCGGATGCGCCTCGCCCTCGCCGTCGTCGGCAGCCTCGCCGTCGAGGGCCCGCTGGTGCGCTGGGTGGCCGACCACCGCAAGCACCACCGCTTCAGCGACAAGGACGGCGACCCGCACTCGCCGTGGCGCTACGGGGAGAGCCTGCCCGCGCTGCTGAAGGGCCTGTGGTGGGCGCACATGGGCTGGATGTTCGACGAGGAGCAGACCCCGCAGCTCAAGTACGCGCCGGACCTCGTCAACGACCCCGCGCTGCGGCGGATCTCCCGGCTGTTCTGGCTCTGGACGTCGATCTCCCTGCTGCTGCCCGCGCTGGTCGGCGCGCTGGTGACGCTGTCCTGGCAGGGCGCGCTGTCCGCGTTCTTCTGGGGCTCGCTGGTCCGGGTCGCCCTGCTGCACCACGTGACCTGGTCGATCAACTCGATCTGCCACGCCGTCGGCCGCCGCCCGTTCCGCTCCCGGGACCGCTCGGGCAACGTCTGGTGGCTGGCCGTCCTCTCCTGCGGCGAGTCCTGGCACAACCTGCACCACGCCGACCCGACCTCCGCCCGGCACGGCGTCCTGCGCGGGCAGATCGACTCCTCGGCCCGGCTGATCCGCTGGTTCGAGCTGGCCGGCTGGGTCCGGGACGTCCGCTGGCCGGACGCACAGCGGATCGCCGCCCGCCGCGCCGCATGAGGGCGCGCTTCCAGCATGATGTAGGGGTGAACGGGAGCAGCGCAGACAGCACAGGCGGTCACGACGGCACGCGGACGGACGCGGCGCCCGGAGCGGCGCAGGCCCGTCCGCGTGCCGCTGCCCCGGCGGACGGGGCCGCGCCCCGGGGTGCGGCCGCGGCGGGGCCCCGCCGCCGCGGCGGGCGGGTGCGGATGACCGGCAAGCAGCGGCGCGAGCAGCTACTGGAGATCGGCCGGACGGTCTTCGCGGAGCGCGGCTACGACGGCACGTCGGTGGAGGAGATCGCCGAGCGGGCCGGGGTCTCGAAGCCGGTGGTGTACGAGCACTTCGGCGGCAAGGAGGGGCTGTACGCGGTGGTGGTGGACCGCGAGATGCAGCTCCTGCTGGACATGGTCACCGGGGCGCTGACCGGCGGGCACTCGCGCGAGCTCCTGGAGCAGGCCGCGTTCGCGCTGATGGACTACATCGACACCTCGACGGACGGCTTCCGGATCCTCGTCCGGGACTCGCCGGTGGCCCAGTCGACGGGCACCTTCGCCTCGCTGATCAGCGACATCGCGACGCAGGTGGAGGACATCCTCGGGCTGGAATTCAAGTCCCGCGGGTTCGACCCGCGGCTGGCCCCGATGTACTCGCAGATGCTGGTCGGGATGGTCGCGCTGACCGGGCAGTGGTGGCTGGAGGTCCGCAAGCCGGACAAGGCGCAGGTCGCGGCGCACCTGGTGAACCTGGCCTGGCACGGGCTGGAGGGCCTGGAGCGGCACCCGAACCTGGTCGGCGAGCGCAAGCTCTGACCGGCTGGTCTCCGGCCGGGTCCCGCGTCCCCGCCCGCCTACCGCCTCGTCGCGACCGCGAAGATCCGCCGGAACGGGAAGACCGTGCCGTGCGGCCCGGCCGGGTAGGCCTCGCGCAGGAGCGCCCCGTACTCGGCGAGGAAGGCGGCCCGCCGCTCCGGGTCGGCGAGCCGGGCGAGCACGGGCCGCAGGGCGGTGCCCTTCGTCCATTCCAGCACGGGATCCGGGCCGGTCAGCAGCGTGCTGTAGGTGGTCTCCCAGACGTCGGCGGCGCAGCCGGCCCCGGCGAGCACGTCGAGGTACCGCCCGGGCTCGTGGACGCCGGCGCGGGTGGCGTCGTCGCCGAGGACGTCGGCCCAGCGCGGACTGCGGCGCAGCCCGGCGAGCAGCGTGTGGCTGGGCGCGTCGAAGTTGCCGGGCACCTGGAAGGCGATGACGCCGCCGGGCCTGAGCGCCTCCGCCCAGCGCGGCAGGAGCGCCAGGTGGCCGTCGATCCACTGCAGGGCCGCGTTGGAGACGATCAGGTCGGGCCCGGCCGGGGCCGGGTCGTACTCCGCGGCGTCGGCGAGGACGTACGCGGCGCTCGGCTCGCCCTGCGTACGAGCGGTCTCCAGCATCGGGGCGGAGTTGTCGACGCCGGTGATCCTGGCCTGCGGCCAGCGCTCGCGCACGACGGCGGTGGAGTTGCCGGGCCCGCAGCCGATGTCCAGGATCGTCGCGGCGGGCTCGTGCGGCAGGGCGGGGACGCGGGCGAGCAGATCGCGCAGCGGGCGCGTCCGTTCGTCGGCGAAGCGCAGGTACTGGGCCGGGTCCCAGGCAGGAGCGGGCATGGCACACCTCGAAAGTATCTCGACATCAAGATATCTGCTTTTAGCCTCGCTGGCACATTTCTCGATGTCAAGAGACTTCACATCGACACATCCACCGATACACTGATCGTCATGGAGGACGAGGTCGACAGGCTGGTCGCAGCATGGCGCCGGGAGCGCCCCGACCTCGACGTGGAGCCGCTTGAGGTGCTCAGCCGGGTCAGCCGGCTCGCCCGGCACCTGGACCGCGCGCGCCGCACCGCCTTCGCCGAGCACGGCCTGGAGCCCTGGGAGTTCGACGTCCTGACGGCCCTGCGGCGCGCCGGCTCCCCCTACCAGCTCTCGCCCGGGCAGTTGCTCACCCAGACCCTCGTCACGTCCGGCACCATGACCAACCGGATCGACCGGCTCACCGGCAAGAACCTGGTCAAGCGCCTGCCCGACCCCGACGACCGCCGCGGCGTCCTGGTCCGCCTGACCGACGACGGCCGCGACCGCGCCGACCAGGCCCTCGCCGGACTGCTCGCCCACGAGCGCGAACTCCTCGCCCAGCTCACCGCCGGCCAGCAGGGCGAACTCGCCGGTCTGCTGCGGCTGTTGGTCGCCCCCTTCGACAACATCCCGGGCTGACCGGCGGATCGGCCCGCCGCCGCGGCCCCCGGCTCCGGCCGGGTCCGGCTCGTCTCAGCTGGTGGAGGCGACGGACGGCGGCGCGGCGGGCTCCGCGGGACTGACCCCCGCCCGGCGGGCGACCGCGACGGCGGCCAGGGTCGAGTGCACGCCGAGCTTCCCGAGCACGTTCTGCATGTGCGTGCGGACGGTGTGCGGGGACAGGTAGAGCCGCTCGGCGACCGCCTGCCGGCCCAGGCCCGCGACCATGCAGCGCAGGATCTGCTTCTCGCGCGGGGTGAGCGTGTCCACCAGGCGCTCGCTCTCGGTGCGGTCGCGCCGGGCGGTGGTGAGCTCCCGGATCACCCCGGTGAGCAGCGCCGGCGGCAGGTGCGTCTCGTCGCGCAGCACCCCGCGCACGACGGCGAGCAGCCGCGCCAGCGAACTCTCCTTCGCCACCCAGCCGGTGGCGCCCGCGTGCAGGGCCCGGGCGGCGCGGTGCGGGTCGTCGGCGGTGGCCAGGACGATCGCGCGCAGCCCCGGGTGGCCGCGGCGGACCCGGCCGAGCAGCGTGATCCCGTCCGGCGGCGGGGCGACCGGCCGTAGCTGGTCGGTGCGCACGTGCTCGGCGCGGACGTGCTCGGTGCGCTGGGGATCGGGCCGCAGCGGATCCGCCGAGCGTCCGCCCGGACCCGTCGGCGGCACGGCCGGGCGGCGCGGCGGCGCCACCACGGGGGGCGGGCGCCGGCGGGCCGGGTCCAGCGGCTCGGGACCCGCGCGCACGGGCTTGCGCGGGCCCGGCGGCACGGCCGCCTCGGAGCCCAGGTCGGCGTCGATCAGGACGACGTCGAAGGCCCGCCCCTCGACGGCGGCGCGTTCCAGGGCGCGCTCGGCGGCGGCCGCGCTGCCCGCCGCGCCCACCTCGACGTCGGGCTCGGCGGCGAGCGCCGCGGCCAGGGCCTCGGCGAAGATCCGGTGGTCGTCGACCACCAGGACGCGGATCCGCCCCATCGTCACTACCCCCCTGCTCAGACCGGCCCGAGCCCGGGGCGGGGACCGGCCCCGGCGCCCGCGGATGCGGCACTCCGTTCCGCCCGCCCACCGGTGGCCGGCGGGGCCGAACGCGCGCCACCCCCAACCGGTACCGCATTCAGCGTACGGGCCTGGGGACGCGCTCGTGGCGGTTTGGTGAAGTTTCGTCAGGAGGTGCGCGCGTGACTGGATTCGATCCGTCCGCGCCGCTTTCCGACCGGTGTCGCGGGGACGTCCGGGAGAACGCCGAGGCGCCGCCCCGGGAGGTCCTCCGACGTCCACTGGCTCGACGACGAAGAGGCGGTCCGCACCAGGTGGCGCACGCTCGTCACCGCCCGGCAGGGCGGTGA
>NZ_JBHYWI010000056.1:0-36291 GCF_042751525.1 Kitasatospora sp. NPDC059408 | reverse complement strand
TCCGCGCGTGACTGCATGCCAACCGCCCGGCCCCATTTCCCACCGGTGAGCCGGGCACGACCGGGACAACCCCGAGGCCCCGCCCCGGGAGGTCCGGGGCGGCGCCTGCGGTTCCTTCGAGCTCGGCCCGCTTACAGGCCGTTCTTCTCCAGCGTGAACTTCCAGGCGTCGGCGACGATGTCGTCCAGGTTCGGACGGCGCGGCGTCCAGCCGAGGGCGTCGTGGGCACGCTCGGCGGAGGCCACCAGCACCGCCGGGTCGCCGGCGCGGCGCCCGGAGACCTGCACCGGGATCTCGCGGCCGGTGACGCGCTTGACCGACTCGATCACCTCGCGCACCGAGAAGCCGCTGCCGTTGCCCAGGTTGCAGATCAGGTGCTCGCCCGGCTTGGCGGCGTCCAGCGCCAGCAGGTGCGCGTCGGCCAGGTCGGCGACGTGGATGTAGTCGCGGATGCAGGTGCCGTCCGGGGTCGGGTAGTCGTCGCCGTACACCGCGATGTGCGGGCGCTGGCCCAGCGCGGCCTGGAAGACCAGCGGGATCAGGTGCGACTCGGGGTCGTGCCGCTCGCCGTGGGCGCCGTACGCGCCGGCCACGTTGAAGTAGCGCAGCGACACCGCGGCCAGGCCGTGGGCGACGGCCTCGCTGGTGATCAGGTGGTCGACGGCGAGCTTGGTGGCGCCGTAGGTGTTGGTCGGCGCGGTGCGGGCGGTCTCGGCGATCGGCACGACCTCCGGCTCGCCGTAGGTGGCGGCGGTCGAGGAGAACACCAGCTTGCGCACGCCGGCCTCGCGCATCGCGCTGATCAGCTCCAGCGAGCCGGCCACGTTGTTGCGCCAGTACTTCTCCGGGTCCACGACCGACTCGCCGACCTGCGAGGAGGCGGCGAAGTGCAGCACGCCGTCGAAGGAGCCGTCCAGCACCTTGCCGGCCTCCTGGATCCGGCCCTCGACGAACTCGGCACCGGCCGGAACGCCCTCGCGGAAACCCGTCGAGAGGTCGTCCAGGACGGTCACCTGGTGCCCCGCCTCCAGCAGGTGAGCGGCCACCACACTGCCGACGTAGCCGGCGCCACCCGTGACCAGGTACTTACTCATGATGAGACCTCCAGCGGGCGATGGCCGCCGGATCGGCGGGGCCATCGGAAACGTGCGAACGACTGGCGCCTATTCTCCCTGCCCTCCGGGGGTGCTCCGGACCAGGGTCCGCGGGCCCCGCGACCGCCCGCGGCAGCTCCCTCCGGCGCCCTTCATCGCCCTCCGGCGCACGCCTTCAGTCGGAGGCCATCCGCTCCAGCAGGCCGGTCCTGGCGGCCACCGCCGCCGCCTCCAGCCGGGTCCGCGCGCCCAGCTTCATCAGCACCCGCTGGACGTGCGTCCGGGCCGTGCTCGCGGCGATCCGCATCCCGGCGGCGATCGCCGCGGTGTCCTCGCCGTCCGCGATCCGGGCCAGCACCTGCACCTCACGGCGGGTCAGCAGGCGCAGCAGCCGGACGGCTTCGTCGTCCGGCTCGGCAGCCGGCCGCAGCAGCTGGTCGAAGGCGCCGCGCAGCACGTCCACGGCCACCGCCGCCTCGCCCGCCCGGGCCCGCCCGATCGCCCGCTCGACCACTTCGATCCGCTCGTCGCTCGGCACGTAGCCCGCCGCCCCGGCCGCGAACGCCCCGGCCACACCGCGCAGTTCACCCACCGGTCCGAGCACGATGACGGCCACCTCGGGCCGCTCCCGGCGGATCCGGCGCAGCCCGTCGAACGCGCCCGGCTCGGCCGGCGCGGCCACGCCGAGCAGGCACACCTCGGGCCTGCGCCCGGCCACCAGGTCGGCGGCCACGCCCGCCGGCGAGCCGACCGCGAGCACCCGGTGACCGCGCAGCTGGAGCGCGGTCGCGAGTGCCTCGGCCAGCAGCCGGTGGTCGTCGACCACCACGAGTCGAACGCCCATGACGCCCTCCCGGTCGGGGTCCGGCTCGCGCCCGCTCCCCACGGGCGGGCGGCCGATGACGCACCATCACAGCGCATTCCGTACCCGACTCGCTAGGCCACCGCGTGTCGGCGGCCCGGCCGGGCCGGGAACGCGAAAGACCCCCGCCTTCAGGCGAGGGTCTTCGAGTGGAGCCCCCATGCGGAATCGAACCGCAGACCTTCTCCTTACCATGGAGACGCTCTACCGACTGAGCTATAGGGGCTTGCCGGACGTTTCCGCCGGGCCGGTCGAACAAGGAAGACATTACACGGCCGTCGGCCCGGAAGGGAAATCGGCTCCGACCTGCCTCCTCCGCCCCCCTCCGCCCCCTTCCGTCACCCTCAGGCCTCGGCGTGCGCCGCGTCGAACACCTCGCGGGCCGCGAGCATCTGCTTGGCGCGGCGCTCCGTCCAGCGGCCGAGCGGCGAGACCAGTTCGGCCAGCTCCCGGCCGAGCGGCAGCAGGTCGTAGACGACGCGCGGCGGCGTCTCCGGGTGGACCGTGCGGCGCACCAGGCCGTCGCGCTCCAGCGTGCGCAGCGACTGGGTGAGCATCTTGCGGCTGACCCCGCCGATCCCGCGCTGGAGTTCGGAGAACCGCTGCGGGCCGCAGAGGGCCAGGCTCATCAGGATCAGCAGCGACCACTTGTCGGCCAGCTCGGCGAACATCTCACGGCTGGGACAGAGCTGGGCGAAGACGTTGAGCTCCAGCTCCTCCTGCTGCGTGTGCTCCTGGGACCCCTGAGACCCCCGGGACTCCTGGTGCCACCCGATGTCGGCGCGGGCCGTTTCCTCCGTCGTCATGACACCCAGGGTAGCTCCGTCGGTCTCCAATCCCCCCTTGGTAACCATTGGAGACTTGGTCTATATTGGAGACCAAGCGGGCCGAGGCCCGTCGTCCCCTTCCTTCTCCGTCCCCAGCGCCACCGCCGCCCGTACAGGAGTGCCCGCATGACCGCCATCCGCCCCACCGTCGCCATCGCCTTCCACTCCGGCTACGGCCACACCGCCGTCATCGCCGAGGCCGTCGCCCGCGGTGCCGCCGCCGGTGGTGCCGAGGTCGTCTCGATCGCCGTCGACACCATCACCGACGAGCAGTGGGCCCAGCTCGACGCCGCCGACGCGATCGTCTTCGGCTCCCCCACCTACATGGGCACCGCGTCCGGCGCCTTCCACGTCTTCGCCGAGGCCACCAGCAAGCGCTGGTTCGGCGACGTCTGGCAGGACAAGGTCGCGGCCGGCTTCACCAACTCCGCCTCCAAGAGCGGCGACAAGGCCGGCACCCTCGGCTACTTCCAGACCCTCGCCGCCCAGCACGGCATGAACTGGGTCAACCTGGGCCTCAAGCCCGGCTGGAACGCCACCACCGCCAGCGAGAACGACCTCAACCGCCTCGGCTTCTTCAGCGGCGCCGCCGCCTCCTCGCCGGCCGACGCCGGCGCCGAGGCCGTCCACAAGGCCGACATCGCGACCGCCGAGCACCTCGGCGAGCGCGTCGCCAAGCACACCGCGGTCGTCCTGGCCGGCCGCGCCGCCCTGGCCGGCTGACCGCGCCGCACCTGCCGCGCCGCCTGTCGGCTACGCCGCCGGATCCGTCCCCAGCAGGGGCGCCCGGCGGCGTTCGCCGTCCACCGACGCCAGCTCCGCACCGCACGTCTCCGGCAGCAGCCGCAAGCACAGCACCGCCACCACGCCCAGCGCCGCCACGTACCAGCCGACCAGCTCGGCCGTCCCGTACGCCGCCGTCAGCCGGGTCGCCACCAGCGGCGTCAGCGCCCCGCCGACCACGCCGCCCAGGTTGTACGTCAGCGCCGCGCCCGTGTAGCGCACCCGGGTCGGGAACAGCTCCGGCAGGAACGCCGCGACCGGCCCCAGCAGGGCACCCAGCACCACCATCGCCCCGGCCAGCGCCACGAACATCAGCGGCCGGCGCGCCGTCTCCAGCAGCGGGAACTCGACGAGCGACCAGGCCGTCGCGAACGCCGTCGCCCACAGCATCGTCCGCCGCCGGCCCCAGCCGTCACTGCGCCCCGCGGTCGTCCACCCGGCCGCGCCCATGCCCACCGCGCCCACCAGCAACATCGGCAGCAGCACGGTGCTCGGCACCCCGAGACCGGTCGCCGCGTACGCCAGCGCGTACGTCGTGGTCAGGTAGAACAGCGCGTACCCCACGGTGATCACGCCACAGCCCACCAGCACCGTGCGCCAGTGCCCGCGCAGCACCTCCGCCACCGGCAGCCCGGCCCGGCCCGCCTCCTGTCCGCGGAACAGCGGAGACTCCTCGACCTTCAGCCGGATGAACAGCCCGACCACGACGAGCGCGAGCGAGGCGACGAACGGGACCCGCCACCCCCACTCCCTGAACGCCCGCTCGTCCAGGCCGAGTTGCACCAGCAGGAACACCCCGTTCGCGAGCACGAACCCGACCGTCGGCCCCAGCTGCAGGAACGCCCCGTACCGCCCGCGCCGCCCGGCCGGCGCGTGCTCCGCCAACAACAGCGCAGCCCCACCCCACTCCCCGCCGAGCCCGACCCCCTGACACACCCGCAACACGACGAGCGCCACCGGCGCCCACCAGCCCCACACCCCGAACCCCGGCAACACCCCCACGGCCGCCGTGGCCACCCCCATCAGCAGCAGCGACACCACCAGCGTCGTCTTCCGCCCCAACCGGTCCCCGAAGTGCCCGAACACCACGGCCCCCAACGGCCGCGCCAGGAACGCCACCGCGTACACCGAGAACGCCGCCAACAGCGCCCCCACCGCCCCCAACCCCGGGAAGAACACCGCCCCGAAGACGAGCGCCGCCGCCGTCCCATAGATGAAGAAGTCATAGAACTCGATCGCGGTCCCGATCAGAGCCGCAGCCGCCGCCCGCCGCACTTGCACACCCATGCCCCCAACCCTGCCCGCCCCACCCACCCCACCCCCAGCCCCCACCCGAGTGACCCCGGCGCACGACCCTGAGTAGCGATACTCATGCGCGATCCGAGCGCCCCTGACAGACTCGCGACACGACGACAACTGTTCGAGCAGGGCTCACTCTGCCGGCATGCATAGGGGGGACACCGTGCCGAATCCAGATCTAGCCTCCGAGTTCAGGGTCAACCCGGCCGCGCTGGAAGGCTGCGGGCAGAGCGCCCAGTTCATCGCGAGTCAGGTCCCGGCCGAGACCGCGAAGATCGCCGAACCGTGCACCCAGGCGGCCGCCGGTTTACAGGGCTGGCAGACCGGCGCCGCCCTGCAGAGCTGTAGCACGAACTGGAAGGCTCTTCTGGACAAGCTCGGCAAGGACATGGGCGACCTGGGCTCCAAACTCGTCCAGACAGCCGGCGTCTACCGGCAGGGCGAGCAGCGCGTCTACGCGCATCTGCAAGGTCAGGGCCGTGGAATGCCGGTCCCGGCCGAGCCCGATCCCTTCGGCACCGTGGTGGTCGGCGAAACATCCACGGCCACCGAGAAGTCGCGCGCCGCCTCCGAGCGGAAGGCCAGGTAGCCGATGGACATCGCGACGCTCTACAACGCCAACCTCAACAACATCATCACGGCCAAGACCGCCATCGACACACTGTTCTCCGCCTTCGGCAAGCACATGGAGTCCTGGCAACACGAGGTCGCCGACAAACTGAGCGCCTCACACTGGACCGGGAGCACTTCCGTAACGGCCCAGGGCCGAATAAGGGACTTCGGTGGCGAGCTCCAAGCCGCCCATCAGGAACTCTCCTTCGTCAGCAAGGCGCTCGCCAACGCCGCCGAACAATTCGCGCTGGCCCAGTCCCACTTGGTCAACGCCCTCGACGATGCCAAGAAGGCCAAGCTCAACGTGGCCCCTGACGGCCGCATAACGTGGGACAACGAACCCACCTCACCGAACTTCGCCGGCACCGGAGCCGAGCAGACCGCGACTGCCATCAGCAACCGCATCACCGCCGCACTCAACGAAGCCTCCCATGCCGACCAGGAAATCAGCACCCGCCTGAACCACTTCGCCGCCAACGCGAGCAACGGCACCGGCCTGGATGCCGCGACCGTGGCGAAGGATCAGGCTGCCGAACAGGTGCCCGCCGTGGGCACCGACCCGAACAGCGTCACATCATGGTGGAACGGCCTCACCGAGGACCAACGGCAGAGACTCGTCCGCGACCAGCCCGACCGGATCGGGAACCTAGACGGCGTTCCCGCCGTCGCCCGCGACCAGGCGAACCGCATCACCCTGCGGCAAGCGAGGCAAGACCTCCGGATCCAACTCGACCACCTGGGCCCCGAACCACCCGAGAAGATCGCAGGCATGAACGGGGTCGTCTCCAACCCCGATCACGACGAGTGGGAAAGGACGAAGACTCTCCTTGCGGAAAAGCTCGCGGGCTCGAACGCCATCGCCAAGCGGCTGACCACCCCTGTCGACGGCACGCATCCCCCTACGTACCTGCTGGGCTTCGACACCATCGGCAACGGTCACGCCATTGTCGCGGTCAACAATCCCGACACCGCCGACAACGTCTCGACGTACGTCCCCGGCACCACCGCGCGACTCGGTCAAATAAGTGGCGACATCGACCGGTCGGACAGAATGGTCTCCTCGGCAAACACTGCCAACAAGCAGGCAGGGAACTCGAGGACGACGTCGTCGATCACCTGGGTCGGCTATGACGCTCCGCAGTCACTAGCACCCGAGGCGATGGACGACATCTACGCGAAGAACGCAGAGGACAAGCTGCAGAGCTTCCAGCGGGGCCTTCGGGCCACGCATGAGGGACAGCCGTCGAACAACACGCTCCTCGCCCACAGCTACGGAACCACGACCATTGGGTACGCCCTGCGCGACAAGGGCCTGCCGGTCGACAACGTCGTCCTGATCGCAAGCCCCGGCGTCGGCGTAGAGCATGCCAGTGATCTCGGCGTCGACCCGTCCCACGTCTTCGCGGCACAAGGCGACGCCGATCCCATCCAGTACTCACCCCCCTTGGAGGTGAGCAAGGCAGCGAGCAACGCCCACGACAATCTGCTCACCTGGGGCGGATTCATGGACAACCCCGACCACCACCTGATCCACGGGCGGGACCCGAGCGTCCCCGACTTCGGAGCGCAGGTGATCCCAACCGACCCGGGAACGGGCCATTCGGACTACTGGAGGGACAAGTCGACGTCCCTCGAAGCCATGGGAAAGATCATCGCTGGAGTGCCGCTCTCATGACCGACGCTGCCCACTCACCCACAGCCCCATCCCGGCCCAGCCGGACAACTATTCACGCCCTACTGGCGATTACAGTGCTGACCCTGAGCTCCTGTGGCGCGACAACCGTCCAGGAACGGATGAAGCCCACCATCACGCTGGACCAGGCAAAAAAGCAGATCGACACCTACCTCGCGGACATTCTGACGAAGCTGCCCGTCAAGCCCACCGCAACCTCTGGATCATTCAGCGACCTGGAGTGCGATCACAACGACGCGGGACCGCACGGCAGGAAGGAAACCTCACGCGGGTACGACTTCGGAGACGTCCCGCTTGCAAACAAGACAGAGGCCACCGATGCCTTCCGAACCTTCCTGACTGGGGAGGGATTTCAGCCCGTCCCGGAAGGTGCCGGCTCCCACTCTGAATGGGTGAGGTTGAAAAACCCCAAGGACAACTTCCTCGCAGTCTTCGACGGGACCTCAGGCGCGAGCCATAATCTCTCACTGACCGTCGTCTCGCCTTGTGTCTGGCCGGACGGGAATCCGCCAACCTGACACGGCGGCCACCGCTACCGAGTCCGCGGCTGCACACCCGCCAAGCAGCGACCCTCGCTCGTCCGGGCGAGGGCCGCTGATCTTCTCGATCGGGATTGACCGTGCCGTCATCGGACTCGCGGAGTCCCCGGTGGCGCATAGGCCGCAGCCTTGACAGCCGCACTCCGCTTCCGCACAACGAAGAACACCACGCCTGCCATCAGCACCAATCCGGCGCCCGTCGCAATCACAATCGGCAGCACCGCACTGCCTGAATCGGATGCCTTATCCGCGATTGGCGTTGCTTCCGGCGAACCGCCATTCGTCGCTGCTGCGGGTGAGGCCCCCGGGGCAGAGGTGGCAATGGACGACGGCGAAGCCGAGGACAGCGGAGCCGTCTTGCTCGGAATCGGATACACATCCGCCGGCCCTGGATCGCCCGGCGTGGTCAACGCGATGCGAGGCCGTACCGCACCGTAACCGACATTGTCATTGCGGCTAGAGCCATCCGTCGGCTTACCCGCGGTGTTGATGAGCACGCGCAACACCTGGTTCGCCGTCCAGTCGGTGTGCACGGCCCACACCAGGGCCGCCGAGGCGGAAACCAGCGCGGTCGCAGCCGACGTGCCGTGGCTCTTGCAATAGCCCGTAGGCCCGGTGCAAGCCCCGATGATGTCCATACCAGGCGCCACGAGATCAACCTGCGGCCCCTGCTGGGACTCAGCCGTCGTCGTCAAATTCTTGTCGACAGCCCCAACACCGACGACGTAAGGCAAGCCGCCCGGGTACTCCAGCAGATTTCCATCCTGCGCACTGTTGCCGACACTCGCGACCACCAACGAACCCTTCGCCGCCGCACGAGCAAGCACAGCGGTCAACTTCGCCACGTCATCAGGGGATGTCGCAACTGCCGCCGTTCCCTGCGAAATATTGATGACCTTGGCGCCCTGGTCGACCGCGTAATCAATTGCCTGTCCGATCTGGTCAAGGAAAACGGGCGAACTGACCGAGCCACCCTCTGAACCATTCTTGATCTTCACCGGAAGGACTTTGGCGCCCGGAGCCAGGCCGTAGGCACCCTTGCCTCCCATTCCCTTGCCCGATCCGGCGATGAGGCTCGCAATCCCCGTCCCGTGACCGGTCGAGTCGAACCCAACCCCGCCAGGACTACCGCTGAGATCCTTCCCTTGCAGCAACTGACCTGCCAAGTCCGGGTGTTCGAACTTAGCCCCAGTGTCAATCACCGCAACCGTGATGCCTTGTCCGGTCGATGTCGTCCACATCTCGGAAGCGCGCATCGCATCCAGATGCCACTGGTCATCACGAATCGAACCATCAGCAGCGGCCGGAGCAACAGCTGGGCCGACCACAATGCTGGCCGCCAGCAGCGCTCCGGCCAAGACCCGCCCATTCGTCCGGCGCATCAGTTCTCCTCGTCGGTCTCCCCGCCAGCCGAGGGCTGTACCCCGGATAGGTCTGCTCGGCCACTAGGGTGTTCAAGCGCCCAGGCAGTCAGGCCAGTTCTACTCAACCACGTTCGGGTTGCTGTGCGGCGTACCCCTGATCCAGGTCTCCTCGTCCTCGTGCAGGTAGTCAGCCCGCTGGCGGCGGTCGCGCTCGCTCCTCCCTGCCCCGTTTCCCTGCGTGCCCGGTGCCATCATGCCGTTCTGGCCAGAACGGGCCGCGCCCTCGGCGGCCCCAGCCCGCCTGAACAGACCGGTCCCACCAAGAGTGAACTCACCGTTAGCGGAAGGGCCTTTACGCCCTCCAACTATCCCGCCCGGGGTCGAGGTCAAGCCTCGGCCTCGCGTACCCCCAGCCGAACCGCCCGCTCCGCGACCAGCCCCTCCGGGGTGTATTCCACCCATCCCTGGCACGCCGGATGGTCCCGAACGACCCGGCTGAGCCTCGCGGGAGCCGAAGACCGTCCCGGTGGGCAGCCCAGGCGTACCAGGCTCCCCCGGAAGGGATCTCCCACCGAAGGGAGCTGCACGGCCGGGAACCGAACCGCCGCTCCTGCCTGGCATCGATCCACTATTCCCTGGGGAAGCGCCCACCGGAACCGGGCCACCAATCGGGAAGCCGCTGTTACCTCCGCCACCCGAGCGCCCGGGGAACCCGCCCAGCCCATCGAACGGCAGGTTCCCACCCTCGACTGGAACGACCGGACTGCTCTGATTTGGCATGGCCGGTACGGTCGCCAGGCCATCCAGGCCCGTGCCAGGACGGAGGATGGAAAGCTGCGGACCTGAAGGTGGCGTGTAGACACCCTGCTCTTGCGGCAGAGGCCCCTCGCCGCCACGTGAAGAGACCGGACTGGTATAGCCCGCTGTTCCCAGTCCATGTGGGCCTAGCGCCGTCTGATGGAGCACCACCGAACCACCGTTGTAACTTCGCGGAACCGGTCGGTTGCTCTCCCCCTCGATGCCCGGGCTCCCGTGAGACTGACGAACGGCATCATCTGAGCCTGTCGCGCCACCACCCCCCGATGAGTAGTCAACGGAGCCATACTGGCTCTTATCCGGCGTCCCCGGCAGGGTCGGCTCCTCCAACGAGTTCAGCGTCGTGCTGGCCGCAGAGTAGGCCTGCGCCAGCTTCTCCATCTGGCGGATGGCTTCCTGATGTTCCCGATCGATATTCGACGCTGCTACCGCGGCCCGGTCGTCGCTGATCCAATTGTCCTTCACACTGAAGTCCGGAGTCTGGCTGAAAGCAGCCTGCGTATATCCAGTGGCCGGCAGGATCTGCCGCTGACTCGTGGCCGTCGCGAGCAACGTGATCTCCGCACGCGGAGGTTCGGGCACGGCGGCCTTGGCGAGGCTGAGAGCCTCACCTGCCTGCAGCAAAGCATCGCCGGCCTTGGTGGAGTAGTCGCCGAGCAATATGGCGGACGTCTGCAGGTTCCCGGCCCAGGTCCTGAAGCTCTCAGCGGCCGGTCCTTCCCAGCCGACGCCGTCGACGTGCGACTTGAGTGCTGCGCTCAGGTCTTTCAGTACCTGTCCGGCCGCCTGCAGGTGTACGCCGCGGTCCACCACGGTCGCTGCGTCCGTCGAACGGACCATGTCCCTGAGCTGGGCGTGTTCGTATTGATGGAAGTTCGTTCCGCCTGTCATCTACCCGCTCCCCCTGTGTCCGTCCGACGCCTGCGATTCGTCACAGCCCCTCGATGCTCTTCGACGCTGTCCCGCCCGCACCGCCCAGGTTCGCGTGCACGGTCTTGTGCGCGTCGGCCGTGGCCTGCTCATTGCCCGCGTAATTGCCGGCCGTCTTTGCGACCGCCGTCTTCATCGCCTCGATCTGGGACGCGAAGTCCGAGTGGAGCTTGACGAGTTGGGTGTGAACCTTGTCGTAGGCACCCATTAGAGCCGTCGCCTCCACCACATGCTCGCTGTACGCGCCACTGATCAGAACCTTCCCCGTCAGCTTCTGCGCCTGCAGCTTGTCGGGTGCCGCCGCCGAGCCCTCCATCGTCTGCAGCAGTGCCTCGATCTTGTTGGCGAACGCCGTCAGCGTGTCGAGCTCCACCTTGACGTCCTGCTTGCCGAACGCGGACACCAGGTCCGCGACGTTGGGCGTCTCCGGTACCCCCACGGGCTGGTCCGGCTTCGGCCTGGGACCGGGCGGGACTTCTCCTGGCACAGCGAACACCTCTCCCCCGCTGCGGATGGCGGTCCGCAACATACCGTCAACTACCGAGCCTTGTAGTCACTGTCGGCAACGCCACCACCCCGACGGGTTGCCGGTACGGGTCATGCTAGCGATCGGCACCGTCAGCCTTGTCCCGCTTGGGTGCGATCGGTACGAACGGGCGGGCGGGCGCGCTCGGGCCGGTAGGATCGCGGTGTACGACCCGATCTGCCGCGCAATGTCGCACAGCAGCGACCCCTGGCCGCAGAACGGACGTGACCGCATGCCTGTCGAGGAGATCCCCGCCACCGCCTGGTGGGCCCGGGCCATGCGGCCGACGCGGGTCGTGTTCCCGGGTGCGTTGGTGGTGCGGGCGGCTGCCGGGATGGGGGTGCCGCTCTCCGTCGGGCTCCTCGCCCACCGGCTGGATCTCGGGGTGTTCGCCGGGCTCGGGGCGATGCACGCGACGATGAACGACCGGGCCGAGCCGAACGGCTTGCGGGTGCGGCGGATCGGGACGGCCCTGCTGGCGTCCGCCCTCGGAATGCTGATCGGGACGGTGCTGCAGTACGTCCACGTCTCGCCGCTGGTCCTCGGCGCGGCGCTCACCGTCACCGCGTTCGTGTCCGGCGCCCTCAGCGCCACCGGCCCGCGCGGTTCCGCCGCCGGCATGCTGCTGCTGGTGTCGACGGCGCTGGGGAGCGGGATGCCGTTGCCGCATCCGTGGTGGGCGGCGGCGCCGATGATGCTGGCGGGTGCGGCGTTCGTCCTCGTCCTCGGGCTGCCGGCCGGTCACGTCGACGAGCGCGACCGCGCCCTGGCCGCCGCGTACGACGCGCTCGGCCGCATGCTGGCCGATCTCGGCACCCCGCAGGGTCCGGCCTCGCGCCGGGTCCTGACGGCCCGGCTGAACCAGGTGCAGGACTTCCACCCGGACCGGACCGATCCCCGGTACGAGGCCGCCCTGGCCGCCTCCGAGGCGGCCACCGGCCTGTTGTGGGCGCGCCGCCCCGTCCCGCCCGAGGTCGCCGACGTCCCCGTCCGCCTCGCACGCGCCATAGAACAGGGCGGCAGCGAGATCACCGTCCCCGACTGGCGCCCCGACACCCCCGCTCGCCAGGCCCTGGACGCCGCCCTGCGCGCCGCCGCGGACACGGTGGCCGGCCGGGAGGTGGTGCTCGGCACCGCGCCCGCGCCGCCGCCCGACCCGTGGCGCATCCGGGCGCGCGTGCTGTCGCGCGGCTCGGTGGCGTACGGGCTGCGCGTGGCGCTCTGCATCGCGGTGGGTGCGACGGTCACCGCCAACTACCCGCTGAGCAAGAGCTACTGGGTCCCGATGACGATCGCGTTCGTGCTCAAGCCAGACCTCGGCTCGGTGTTCCTGCGCGCGGTGAGCCGCTCGGTCGGCACCGTGCTGGGCGTCGCGCTCACCGCCGCCGTCGTGGGCGTGACCACCGACGAGTGGATCCTCACCGCCGTCGCCGCGCTCTGCGTGGCCCTGTTGCCGTACGCGACGGCGGCGCACTACGGGCTGACGACGGTCGCGATGACGCCGATGGCGCTGCTCCTGCTGCAGCTCGGCGGGCAGAGCAGCGCGGCCGAGTTCCGGCCGCGGGTGCTGGACACGGCCCTGGCGAGTGCGATCGTCCTGCTGCTCGGTTACCTGCTGTGGCCCGAGCGCCCGCGGCACCGGATCGAGCCGCGCGTGGTCGACGCGACCACCACGCTCCGGTCCTACCTGGACGCCGTGACGACGGCCGGACGGGCCGAGGTGTGGCTGCGCCGCACCGCGTACCGGTCGCTCGCGGACGCCCGCCTGGAGGTGCAGCAGGGCCTCGCCGAACCGCCCCCGACCGGCCGGCTCGCCGAGCAGTGGCTGCCGGCGACGGCGGCGCTGGAGCGGCTGGGCGGCGCGGTGGCGGCGTACGCGGCGCAGCTGCGGTACGGCGGACGGGTGCCGGACCCCGCCGAGGTCGACCGGGTGCGCCGGGCGCTGGACGACCTGACCGCCGCCGCCCGTGAGCACCGCCCGCCGACGGGCCCCGCGGCCCGCCCGACGAAGCCGCACGACCCGGCGCGCAGCGCGCTGGGCCGTGCGGCGGACGAGCTCGAAGCCCTGCTCACCCCGTAGGGCGGTCAGCCCTGCTCACCCCGTAGGGCGGTCAGCCCTGCTCACCCCGTAGGGCGGTCAGCCCTGCTCACCCCGTAGGGCGGTCAGCCCTACTCACCCCGTAGGGCCGTCAGACCTGCTCGGCCAGCTCCAGCCAGCTCATCTCCAGCTCCTCCTTCTCCTCCCGGACGGCGCGCAGCTGCGCGTCCAGTTCCGCGACCTTGGAGAAGTCGGCTGCGTGCTCGGCGAGTTGGGCGTGCAGCTTGGACTCCTTCTCGTCCAGCTTGGCGATCTGCCGCTCCAGCTTCTGCATCTCCTTCTTGGCGGCGCGCAGGTCCCCGCCGGAGAGCCCGGCCCCGGCGGCCTCCTCGACCGCGGGAGCGGCCGCGGACGCGGCAGCAGCCGTAGCGGCGGCCATCCGCGCCCGGCGCTCCAGGTACTCGTCGACGCCGCCCGGAAGCATGCGCATCCGCTTGTCGCCGAGCAGCGCGTGCACGACGTCGGTCGTCCGCTCGATGAAGAAGCGGTCGTGGCTGATGACGACCATCGAGCCGGGCCAACCGTCGAGCAGGTCCTCCAGCTGGTTGAGCGTCTCGATGTCGAGGTCGTTGGTCGGCTCGTCGAGGAAGAGCACGTTGGGCTCGTCCATGAGCAGGCGCAGCAGCTGCAGTCGCCGCCGCTCGCCGCCGGAGAGGTCGCCGACGGGCGTCCACTGCTTGTCCTTGCCGAAGCCGAACTGCTCGCACAGCTGGCCGGCGCTCATCTCCCGGCCCTTGCCGAGGTCGACGCGCGAGCGGACCTGCTCGACGGCCTGGAGCACGCGCACCTCCGGGTCCAGCTCCGCGATCTCCTGGGACAGGTAGGCGAGCCGGACGGTCTTGCCGACCTTGATCACGCCGGAGTCCGGCTGCACGTCGCCCTCGGAAGCGTACGCGTCGCGCAGGGCGCGCAGGAGCGAGGTCTTGCCGGCGCCGTTGACGCCGAGCAGGCCGATCCGGTCGCCGGGGCCGAGCTGCCAGGTGAGGTTCTCCAGGAGCAGCTTGGGGCCGGCCTTGACGGTCACGCCCTCCAGCTCGAAGACCGTCCGGCCGAGGCGCGCGTTGGCGAACTTCATCAGCTCGGACTTGTCGCGCGGCTCCGGCACGTCGGCGATCAGGGCGTTGGCGGCCTCGATGCGGTAGCGCGGCTTGGAGGTGCGGGCGGGGGCGCCGCGGCGCAGCCAGGCGAGCTCCTTGCGGGCGAGGTTCTGGCGCTTCTGCTCCTCGACGGCCTCGATGCGGGAGCGCTCGGCGCGCGCGAAGACGTAGTCGGAGTAGCCGCCCTCGTACTCGTGGACGGAGCCGCTCTGGACGTCCCACATCCGGGTGCAGACCTGGTCGAGGAACCAGCGGTCGTGGGTGACGCAGACGAGGGCCGAGCGGCGCTTCTGCAGGTGCTGGGCGAGCCAGTTGATGCCCTCGACGTCGAGGTGGTTGGTGGGCTCGTCGAGGATGATCAGCTCGGGCGAGCCGAGGAGCAGCTTGGCGAGGGCGATCCGGCGGCGCTCGCCGCCGGAGAGCGGGCCGATCACGGTGTCCAGGCCGTCGGCGAAGCCGGGCAGGTCGAGGCCGCCGAAGAGGCCTTCGATGATGTCGCGGATGCGGGCGTCGCCGAGCCACTCGTGGTCGGCGCGGTCGGCGATGACCTCGTGCCGGATGGTGGCCTTCGGGTCGAGCGAGTCGTGCTGCGTGAGGACGGCCGGTTCGAGGCCGCCGTTCCAGGTGATGCGGCCGCCGTCGGGCTCCTCCAGCTTGGCGAGCATCCGGATCAGGGTGGTCTTGCCGTCGCCGTTGCGGCCGACGACGCCGATCCGGTCGCCCTCGCTCACGCCCAGGCTGACCGCGTCGAGCAGGGCGCGGGTGCCGTAGACCTTCGTGACGGACTCGATGGTGGCGAGGTTGACGGCCACGTGTGCTGCGCTCCTGGGGGGTTCGGCGGTGCCGGGGCGGCCCGCCGTTCCCCGGCCGGGCGCCCCTCTCGGGGACGCCCCGATCTCCCCAGCCTAATGGGCCCGCCGAATCGCCCGCACCGCCGAGCTCACCGCCCGCACCGCCGAGCTCACCGCCCGTACCGCCAGCTCACCGCCCGTACCGCCAGCTCACCGCCCGCACCGCCGAGCTCGGCCCCACTGCAGGGGCCGATGCATGACCGGGGCCGGTCCGCTACAGCGGCCGGTCCACCACCGCGGCCCCCGCGACCGGCCCGTACGTGGCGTGCGCCGTCCGGCAGGTGCCGGAGGCGCGCAGGGCCGCGGCGATGGCGGCGGCACCGTCGGCGTCCTTGGCGAGGAACGCGCAGGTCGGCCCGGAGCCGGAGACGAGGGCACCGATCGCGCCCGCCTCGGTGCCGGCCCGCAGGGTGGCGGCGAGGGCGGGGCGCAGCGAGAGGGCGGCGGCCTGGAGGTCGTTGGAGAGCGCGGCGGCGAGGGCGACGGCGTCGCCGTCCGCCAGGGCGGTGAGCAGCGCGGGGTCGGCGTCGGGGGTGGGGACGTCGACGGCGCTGGAGCCGGTGCCGGCCTCGTCGCGCAGGCGGTCGCACTCGCGGAAGACGGCGGGGGTGGAGAGGCCGCCGTCCGCGACGGCGAAGACCCAGTGGTAGGTGCCCTCGACCGGGAGCGGCTCCAGGATCTCGCCCCGGCCGCGGCCCAGAGCGACGCCGCCGACCAGGGCGAACGGCACGTCGGAGCCGAGTTCGGCGGCGAGTTCCCGCAGCACGTCGGCCGGGGTGTCCAGCTTCCACAGGGCGTCGCAGGCGACCAGTGCCGCCGCGCCGTCGGCGCTGCCGCCGGCCATGCCGCCGGCGACCGGGATGGCCTTGGCGATGTGCAGGTGCACGGCGGGGTCGGCGATGCCGTGGTGGGCGGCGAGCAGCCGGGCCGCGCGGGCGGCGAGGTTGCCGTCGTCGAGCGGGACGGCGCCGGCGTCCGGGCCGGAGCAGGTCAGCGTGACGCCCGGGCCGTCACCCGGGGTGGCCGTCACCTCGTCGCCGAGGGCGACGGCGAAGAAGACGTTGGCCAGGTCGTGGAAGCCGTCGGCGCGCAGGCCGCCGACCCCCAGCTGGACGTTGACCTTGGCCGGCACCCGTACGGTGATCACTCGTTCCCAGCCTTCGGCTTGTGCTCGGCGATGGCGGCGAACTGTTCCACCGTCAGCATCTCGCCGCGCAGCTTGTGGTCGATCCCGGCGGCGGCGAGGGCCTGTTCGGCCCCGGCGGCGGAGCCGGCCCAGCCGGCCAGGGCGGCCCGGAGGGTCTTGCGCCGCTGGGCGAACGCGGCGTCGACCACCGCGAACACCTCCGCGCGGCTCGCGGTGGTCCTGGGGGGCTCGCGGCGGATCAGCGAGACGAGGCCGGAGTCGACGTTGGGGGCGGGCCAGAAGACGTTGCGCCCGATGGCGCCGGCCCGCTTCACGTCGGCGTACCAGTTGGCCTTGACCGACGGGACGCCGTACACCTTGTTGCCGGGCTTGGCGGCGAGCCGGTCGGCGACCTCGCTCTGCACCATCACCAGGGTGCGCTCGATGCTGGGGAAGGTGGCCAGCATGTGCAGCAGGACGGGCACCGCCACGTTGTACGGGAGGTTGGCGACGAGCGCGGTGGGGGCCGGGCCGGGGAGCTCGGTGACCTCCATGGCGTCGCTGAACACCAGGTCGAAGGCGTCGGCCTTGCCCGGCATCCGGGCGGCGACGGTGTCCGGCAGGTGCTGCGCGAGCACCGGGTCGATCTCGACGGCGGTGACGTGCCGCGCGACCTCCAGCAGGGCGAGCGTCAGCGACCCGAGCCCGGGGCCGACCTCCACCACCGCGTCCTGCTCCGTCACGTCGGCGGCCCGGACGATCCGCCGCACGGTGTTGCCGTCGATGACGAAGTTCTGCCCGCGCTGCTTGGTCGGCTTCACGCCGAACGCGGCGGCCAGCTCCCGGATGTCGGCGGCGCCCAGCAGGTGGCTGTCAGGGGTGGGTTCGGTGGTGCTCACGGGCCAAGGATACGGGCGCGGGCCCTGCCGTCCGGACGCGCCGGACCGGACGGACGGGTTCCCGATGCCGCCCGCAAACCGGACGCACCGGGTTCGGTACCCCCGAACCGGGCGGCACCCGGCCCCGGCACCAGCCCCGGCACCAGCACCGGCACCCGGCACCCGGCACCCGGCACCCGGCACCCGGCACCCGGCACCCGGCACCCGGCACCCACGAACGAGGCGCCCCCGGCTCAGTACCCGAACGCCCGCGCCGTGTTCGCCGCGATCGCCGTCGCCAGCTCGTCCTCGTGCAGCCCCAGCGTCGCCGCCATCGACCGGACCGTGACCGGGATCAGGTACGGCGCGTTGGGCCGGCCGCGATAGGGGTGCGGGGTGAGGAAGGGCGCGTCCGTCTCGACCAGGACGCGGTCGAGCGGGGTCGCCAGCAGGGCGTCGCGCAGCGGCTGGTTGGCCTTGAACGTGACCGGGCCCGCGAACGACAGGTACCAGCCGTGCTCGGCGCAGACCTTGGCCATCTCCGCGTCGCCCGAGTAGCAGTGGAAGACGGTCCGTTCGGGGGCGCCCTCCTCCAGCAGGACGGCGATGACGTCCTCGTGGGCGTCGCGGTCGTGGATGACCAGGGCCTTGCCGTGCCGCTTGGCGATCTCGATGTGCCGGCGGAACGACTCCTTCTGGATCTCCACGCCCTCGGGCCCGGTGCGGAAGTAGTCGAGGCCGGTCTCGCCGACGGCCCGCACCTGCGGCAGCGCCGCGAGGGCGTCGATCTCGGCGAGCGCCTCGTCCAGCGCCGCCGCACCGCCGGCCGGGCGCTGCTGCCCGGACCAGCCGTCGGGGTCGCCGAGGAAGATCCGCGGCGCCTCGTTGGGGTGCAGCGCGACGGCCGCGTGGACCTGCTCGAACCGGGCGGCCAGCTCGGCGGCCCAGCGCGAGCCGGGCACGTCGCAGCCGACCTGGACGACGGTGGTGACCCCGACCGAGGCCGCGCGGGCGAGGCCCTCCTCGGGCGTGCCGGACTGCATGTCCAGGTGGGTGTGCGAGTCGGCCACCGCCACCGCCAGGGGTTGCGGCAGCGGCGGCGGGGTCGACCGGTCGTCGTCCTTCTTCGCCATCAGGAGGCGGGCTTCTCTTCGAGGCGCGGGAAGAGGATCTCGCCCTTGGTGACGGTGGCGCCGACGGGCAGCCGGCCCCAGTCGGCCGTGGTGGCGACGGTCTGCGCGGCGAGCGCGCCCAGTCCGGCCTCGGCGCCGAGGGAGGCCCACAGCTTCTCGGCCGTGGCCGGCATCACCGGGTTGAGCAGGACGGCGGTGGCGCGCAGCGACTCGGCGGCGGTGTACAGGATGGTGGCCAGGCGGGCCCGGCCCTCCGCCGAGTCGTCCTTGGCGACCTTCCAGGGCTCCTGGTCGCTGATGTAGCCGTTGACCTGCTTGACGAACTCGAAGATCGCCGCGAGGCCGCCCGCGAAGTCGAGGTCCTCGCCGATCTTCCGGTCGGCCGCGGCGACGGCGGCGGCGAGCCCGTCCTGGACGGCCTTCTCGGCCTCGCCGGACGCGGTCGCGGCGGGCAGCACGCCGTCGAAGTACTTGCCGACCATGGCGGCGACGCGGGAGGCCAGGTTGCCGAAGTCGTTGGCGAGTTCGGAGGTGTACCGGGCGGTGAAGTCCTCCCACGAGAAGGAGCCGTCGGTGCCGAACGGGATCGCGCGCAGGAAGTAGTAACGGTAGGCGTCCACGCCGAAGTGCGAGGTGAGGTCGGTGGGCGCGATGCCGGTCAGGTTGGACTTGGACATCTTCTCGCCGCCGACCATCAGCCAGCCGTTGGCGACGACCCGCTTGGGCAGCGGCAGTCCGGCGGCCATCAGCATGGCGGGCCAGATCACCGCGTGGAAGCGCAGGATGTCCTTGCCGACCAGGTGGACGGAGGCGGGCCACAGCTCGGCGAAGCGCTCCGGGTCGCTGCCGTAGCCGGCGGCGGTGATGTAGTTCTGCAGCGCGTCGACCCACACGTACAGGACGTGCTTCTCGTCCCAGGGCAGCGGGACGCCCCAGTTGAAGGTGGAGCGGGAGATCGACAGGTCCTTCAGGTCCTGCTCGACGAAGCGCAGCACCTCGTTGCGCGCCGAGGCGGGCTGGATGAAGTCCGGGTTGGCGGCGTAGAACTCCAGCAGCTTCGGTCCGTAGGCGGAGAGACGGAAGAAGTAGTTCTCCTCCTCCAGCCATTCCACCGGCCGCTTGTGCACGGCGCAGAGCTTCTCGTCCGCGGTGGCGCCGTCGAGCAGTTCGGCCGGGAGCTTGAACTCCTCGCAGCCGACGCAATACGGGCCGGAGTAACCGCCCTTGTAGATCTCGCCCTTGTCGTACAGGTCCTGGACGAATTCCTGCACGCGGTCGGTGTGGCGCTGCTGGGTGGTGCGGATGAAGTCGTCGTTGGCGATCTCCAGGTGCTCCCAGAGCGGCTTCCACGCCTCCTCGACCAGCTTGTCGCACCACTCCTGCGGGGTGACGCCGTTGGCCTCGGCGGTCCGCATGATCTTCTGACCGTGCTCGTCGGTGCCGGTCAGGTACCACACCTTCTCGCCGCGCTGGCGGTGCCAGCGGGTGAGGACGTCGCCCGCCACGGTGGTGTACGCGTGGCCCAGGTGCGGGCGATCGTTGACGTAGTAGATCGGGGTGGAAACGTAGTACGCCGGGGCGCTCGCCCCGGTGGTGCTGTGGTCTGCAGTGGCCGCCATGGTCGGAAAGCTTAGTCGGGCACGCGGGCGGCCCTCGACCGCGTTCCGCCCCGCGGACGCCCGGGGTCCGCCCCCGCCGACCGCGGACACCGGCCGCCCGGGGACCGCCCCGGCGGTCACGGGAGGGCGGCCACGCCGCGCGCCCCGGTGCGCGCCTTGGTGTCAGCCCAGCAGCCGCGACCAGAACCGGGCCCAGCGTCCGCGCGGCTGCGCGGGCCCGGACACCGCGGGCGGCCCGGCCGGCTCGGCGTGCGCCGGGTAGCCGGGGGCGTGCTGCCAGGGCTGGTCGGCGACGGCCACCCGGCCCTCGCGCATGATCCGGACGGTGTGTCCACCACACCCCGGGCAGGTCGGCTTGAGCAGCGGGGACGGTACCCGGACACCGTTGGCGTGGTACTCGAACACGACGTGGCCGTCCCTGGCGACGTGGTGCTCGATGTCGTACGCCTGCTCCCACCCGTACCCGCACTTCAGGCACGCGAAGGAGTAGGCCTCCCGAACGGTCTCGACGGGAGTGTGCGCCCGCCCGGCCGGGACGGGGTCGCTCAGCGCGTTGCCACCGAGGGGGCTACCGATCGTCTCGCTCATAGCCGTCTCCCAGCGCCCGCCGGGCGCTCGCCCGGCTGGGTCTTTCCATTCCAGGAAATGCCCGGACCGCCCCTGGCGATGCCCTGCTTGTGAAGACTTGGATGCGGGTTGGGGATCCCTAGACGAAAGGTCGGATCCATTGCGGAAACCGCGGCCAAAGCTTCAGCTCAGTTGGCGTTTACCGGGGCCTTCACTCCAAGGTACGACGCACCGCCCGCCACGCAACCCCCGGAATTCACCGGCTTGTCAAACCCGTTCGAACCCGTACCCGCCCGCGCCCACTTCCCCGTGGCCGCGGGCGCCCCCTCCCCCATGGGGCCGGGTCCTGCTTCCCGGCGCCGGCCGGGTCCTACTTCCCGGTCCCGGCCGGGCCCTGCTTCCCGGTCCCGGAGCCCTCCTTCTTCGCCGCGACGACGGCGTCGAACACCTCCCGCTTGGGCAGCGCCAGCTCCGCCGCGACGGCAGCGATGGCCTCCTTGCGGTGCTCCCCCGCCTCCTCGCGGACGGCGACCAGGCGGGCCAGCTCGGCCGGGGTGAGCTCCTGCGGCGCGGCCGGCGGGGCCCCGGCGACGACCACGGTGATCTCGCCCTTGACGCCCTCGGCCGCCCAGGCCGCCAGCTCGCCGATCGGGCCGCGCTTGACCTCCTCGTAGGTCTTGGTCAGCTCGCGGCACACCGCCGCGGGCCGCTCGCGCCCGAAGGCCTCGGCCATCGCCGCGAGCGCCTCGGCGATCCGGTGCGGCGCCTCGAAGAAGACCATCGTGCGCGGCTCGGCGGCGATCGAGGCGAGCTGGCGGGCCCGGTCGCCGGTCTTGCGCGGCAGGAAGCCCTCGAAGGTGAAGCGGTCGACGGGCAGCCCGGACAGGGCGAGCGCGGTGAGCACCGCGGACGGCCCGGGCACCGCGGTGACCTTGACGTCGGCCGCGACGGCCGCGGCGACGAGCCGGTAGCCGGGGTCGGACACGGACGGCATGCCTGCGTCCGTGACCAGCAGCACCCGGGCGCCGCCGAGCAGTGCCTCGACCAGTTCGGGGGTGCGGCCGACCTCGTTGCCCTCGAAGTAGGAGACCACCCGCCCGGCGGGGGTCACCCCGAGCGCCTGGGTCAGCCGGCGCAGCCGCCGGGTGTCCTCGGCCGCGATCACGTCCGCGGTCGAGAGTTCGGTGAGCAGCCGGGGCGGGGCGTCCGAGACGTCGCCGATGGGGGTGCCTGCGAGAACGAGTACTCCTGTCACGGGCCCCATCCTTCCAGCCCGCGTGCTTATGGTGACGATTCGGGCAGCTTCCGAGGGGCCGGTCCGACGATAGGACCGCGCGCCTACGATGTGGCGGATGAACGGCGACACGGCGGCGCAGACGCCCACTGGTAGAGACCGCACCACACCGGGTGGCCTCGGCGCGACGGACCTGCCGTCCGGTTCCGTGCCCGCCGTCCCGGCCCCGCGCCCGCCGGTGGCCGACCCGCCCGCCGACCCGCCCGCCGACCCGCCCGCCGACCGGCCCGCAGCCTGGCGCCGACGCCTGGCCGGCTTCGGCTACGCGCCGCGCCCGGCCGCGCCGCTGACCGAACGCCTCGTGCCGCCGATGCCGGACGGCCCCGGGGTGACGCCGGACGACGTCCCGCCGTCCCCGCTGCTGCTGCGCCTGGGCATCGCGGTGCCGCCGGCCCTGTGGGCGTTCCTGTGCCGCTGGTCGGGCTGGCTCGGCCCGGTCGCCGTCGCGGTCTTCGCCGGGATCCTGCGGTTCACCGACCTCGGGGAGCCGCACGCGATCATCTTCGACGAGACGTACTACGCCAAGGACGCGTACGCGCTCTGGCACGGCGGCTACGAGATCAACTGGCCGGACGGCGCCAACGAGCAGATCATGAAGGACGGGACGGCCCCCTACCGCCCGATGGCCGGCTACGTCGTCCACCCGCCGGTGGGCAAGTGGATCATCGGCTTCGGCGAGTGGCTGTTCGGGATGAACCCCTTCGGCTGGCGCTTCGCGGTGGCCCTGCTCGGCACGGTGTCCGTGCTGATGATCGCCCGGATCGCCCGCCGCCTGTTCCGTTCCACCCTGCTGGGCTGCGTGGCCGGCCTGCTGCTCTCGGTGGACGGCCTGCACTTCGTGCTCAGCCGCTCGGCCCTGCTGGACCTCGTCGTGATGTTCTGGATCCTCGCCGCCTTCGGCTTCCTGATCCTGGACCGGGACCGCACCAGGGCCCTGCTGGCCGCCCGGCTCGACGGGATCGCGGACGCCGCGCTCGCCCAGCGGGTGCGCCTGGGCTGGCGCCCGTACCGGATCGCGGCCGGCGTCTGCGTCGGCCTGACCTGCGCGACCAAGTGGAGCGGCCTGTACGTCGCGGCCGCCTTCGGCCTGATGACCGTGCTCTGGGACGCGGGCGCGCGCCGCCTGGCCGGGGCCCCGCGCCCGTACCTGGCGGCGCTCACCCGGGACGCGCTGCCGGCCTTCGTCTCGGTCGTCGTGGTCGCACTGGGCGTCTACGTCGCCTCGTGGTGGGGCTGGTTCGCCAGCAGCAACGCGCCCGGCCAGGGCGGCTGGGGCCGCGACTGGGCGGCCGGCCGGAGCACCGACTACCCGTGGATCCCGGAGGGCCTGCGCGCCCTGTGGCACTACCACTCCACGATGTACGACTTCCACACCCACCTGACCGACCCGCACACCTACCAGTCGAACCCGTGGAGCTGGCTGGTCCTCGGCCGGCCGGTCTCCTTCTACTACGAGTCCCCGAAGACGGGCCAGGACGGCTGCACCGCGGCCGAGTGCGCCCGCGAGGTGCTCGGTCTCGGCACCCCGCTGCTGTGGTGGGCCGGCTGCATCGCCCTGGTGTACTGCCTGTGGCGCTGGGCGGCCCGACGGGACTGGCGGGCCGGCGCGGTGCTGTGCGGCCTGGCGGCCGGCTACCTGCCCTGGTTCGAGTACCAGCAGCGGACGATCTTCCTGTTCTACGCGGTCGCCTTCGTCCCGTTCCTGGTACTCGCGGTGACGATGATGCTCGGCGCGATGATCGGGCCCCCGGGCGCCTCCCGGGACCGCCGGATCATCGGCGGCGCGTCGGCCGGCCTGCTGGTCCTGCTGATCGTCTGGAACTTCCTGTTCTTCTTCCCGCTGTTCTCCGGACAGACGATCCCGATGGACGACTGGCGCCGGCGGATGTGGTTCAACAGCTGGATCTGAGCCGGCTCCGGGCCGGGCCGGCCCGCCGCGCCCCGGTCCGGCCGGGAGTGCGGGGACCGTACGCATACGGTGTTCGACACGTACCAGAACCGTCACAACTCCCGGGCGTTTCGTCGGCGCACCGAGTCGGCCTGCCTAGGGTGGGGGGTCAGTACCGCGTTAGTCGCCCGACCCCTGGGGGAGCAGCACCATGCGCAAAGGCGCGAAAATCGGCATCATCACCGGCGTGTCCGTCGCCGTGCTCGCAGGCGGCGGCTACGGCGCGTACAGCCTGGTGAACGGCTCGGGCGACGGGTCCGGCTCGGCCAAGAAGCCCCGCACGGTGGTCGCCGAACCCCCCTCCGCGGACCAGGCGGCCAGCGGCGCCAAGGACTTCCTGGCGGCCTGGGCGGCCGGCGACGTGGCCAAGGCGGCCTCGCTGACCGACAACCCGGACGCCGCCACGGCCGCGCTGACCGCCTTCAAGGAGCAGGTCAAGCCGAGCGCGCTGACGCTGACGCCGTCCGGCCCGGCCACCCCGCAGGCCTTCGCCTCGGCCACCGGCACCCCCACCCCGGCCAAGCCGTCCGGCGCGCCCTCCGCGTCCGCGACCCCCTCGGCCGCCGGCACGCCGGGCGCGAGCGACTCGCCGTCCGCCGCCGCCACCCCCGCGCCCACCGGCGTGCTGATGGGCTTCAAGGCGCGCGCCGAGTTCGAGGGCACCGCCCGGGTCTGGGACTACAACGGCTTCCTCGGCGTCGTGAAGATGAGCGACGACACCCCGGCCGTGCACTGGGCCCCGAGCGTGCTCCACCCGCACCTGTCCGGGAACGAGACGATCGCCACCCAGCAGGTCTTCGCCCCGCCGTCCAGCGCCGTGGACCGCAACGGCAAGCCGCTGCAGGCCCCCTCGCTCACCGCGTCGCTGGCGACCCTCCAGGACAACGCCCGCAAGCTGCTGCCGCCGGACCCGAACAAGGACCAGGACGCGGGCAGCGCGGTCGTCATCAGCGACCCGGCCGGCAAGACCGCCCCGGACAAGCTGTTCACGATCGTCGAGCCCAAGCCGGGCAAGCCGTTCAAGGTGACGATCGACAACGCGATCCAGGCCGCGGCCGAGAAGGCGATGACCGACCTGGGCGGCAAGCAGGGCTCGATCGTCGCGATCGAGCCGAGCACCGGTCAGGTGCTGGCCTTCGCCAACGCGCCGTCCAACGGCCAGAACCGGGCCTTCCTGGGCCTGCTCGCGCCCGGCTCGACGATGAAGATCGTCACCTCGACAGCGCTGCTGGAGGCCGGGATCAACCCGGACTCGAACGTGGCCTGCCCGGAGAAGAGCAGCAACCCGGTGGCGATCCCGAACGACTTCCCGGGCGCCTTCCCGAACAACACCCTCCAGGACGACTTCAAGGTGTCCTGCAACACCGCCTTCATCAACCAGGGCCTGACCAGCCTGAAGCCGGAGACGCTCGCGGCCACCGCCAAGGACGTCTACGGCGTCGGCCTGGAGTGGAAGACCGGCCTGCCGAACTCGGACGGCAAGATCCCGGCCACCCCGGGCAGCAAGGACGAGCAGGCGATGAACTACATCGGCCAGGGCAAGGTCCAGATGAACCCGCTGGCGATCGCCTCGATCACGGCGACCGTGCAGAGCGGCGCGTTCAAGCAGCCCATCCTGGTCGCCGGCCTGCCGCAGCAGCCGGCCGCCCGCCAGATCTCGCCGGACGTCGCCGGCAAGCTGCGCGCGATGATGAACGCCACCGCCACCGGCGGCACGGCCCAGGCCGTGATGGCCGGGATCACCGACAACGCGGGCGCCAAGACCGGCTCCGCCGAGGTCGCCGGCGCGGCCACCACCAACAGCTGGTTCACCGCCTACCGCGGCAACATCGCGGTCGCGGCCGAGGTGCAGGGCGGCGGCCACGGCGTCGACGCGGCCGGCCCGGCCGTCGCCTCGCTGCTCAAGTCCTTCGGCAACCGGTAGCCCCCACACGCACCGGCACCCCCAGGAGCCCGCTCAGCCCCTCGGCAGAGCGGGCTCCGGCCGTTCCGGGCGGTCCGGCTGTTCCGGGCGCCGCCGCACCACGGCGGCCGGCCGGTTGCTCCACCGTCGCGCGGCGAGCCGGGGCCAGATCACCAGGACGGCCGGCAGCGCGAGGTACCCGAAGCGCCCGGCCGGGGCCAGCATGAAGGCGATCGCGAGCCCCGCGGCCAGCAGGTCGGCGGCGCCGGTCGCGGTCACCGGCGGCCGGGCCAGCAGCCAGATCGCCACCGCGACGCCGCCGAGGGTCATCAGCGTCAGCGAGACGGTGTGCCCGGTCGGTCCGAAGCCGGCCAGCACCTTGCCGGGCAGCGGGCTGCCGGCCGGGGTGCGGATCGCGGTCATCCCGAGCGGGAAGAGCACCACCTGCTCGCGCAGCTCGGCCGCCCTGGTCAGCACGGACGGCAGGAGCACGGCCAGGCTCGTGCCGACCGCGATCAGCCCGGTCCGGGCCGCCGGGCGCCGCCCGTAGAGCCGCCACAGCAGCAGGACGGCGACGGGCAGCGCGGGCCAGGCCGTCCACTTGAGGGTGCAGGCGAGGGCGAGGACGAGGCCCGCGGCGACGGTGCGGTCGCGCTCGGCGAGTGCCATGGCCAGGCAGCAGACGCCGATCAGCGGCAGGTCGACACCGCCGACGACGAGGGCGAGCGCTATCAGCGGCGAGGCGGTGAGCACCGCGAGCGGCAGCAGCGGGGCGCGGTCCCGGGAGGGCCGCAGCAGGCGCCAGCTGGCCAGCAGGCAGGCGAAGAAGGTGAGCGCGAACCAGATCCGGGCGTCCCCGGCGACCCGGGTGAGGGCGTCGCCGCTGCCGAGCAGTTGGCGGGGCATCCCGAAGAGGGACATGGCCGGCAGGTACGGGTTGTAGTCGGTGACCACGACGGGGTGCTGCAGGTAGGCGCTGCCGGTGGTGAGCAGCAGGTGGGCCGAGCGCTCGACCACCATCACCTCGGACTGGTGGCGGCCCTGGACGGCGAGGAGCGCCAGCGGCACGACGACGGCCCCGAGGAGGGCGACCGCCGCGGCGGAACGCGCCGCGAACCGGCGCGGCAGGATCAGGCAGAGCAGCCCGGCCAGGGCGTAGGCGGGGGCCGCGATGATGCCCCAGACGCGCTGGTTGGGCAGGTCGGAGACGAGCGGGAAGGCGGCCGCCCAACCGGCCGCGACGGCGCAGCCGAGCAGCTGGACGCTGCGCAGGGAGGCGAGCCGGGCGGGGTCGGTCCGCGCGGCCGTGGGCGGAAACGTGTTCTCGCGGCGCTGGCGGGGGACGGCCCTGGAGACCAGGCCGCGCAGGGGGCGGTCGGGCCGGGAGGGCGGTCCGACCGGTTGGGGGGCCGGCGTTCTGGAACGGCCGGTGAAGCGGCCGCGCGGGCGGGAGAAGCCGGGCGTGCGGGTGCTCACCATGGTGGAAGGTTATGGGTGGGGGGCCCGCGCTGTCGCCACCGGGATCGACGGAGAGTCGCGGTCTACGCGCGAAGAGTCGCCAGGCGTCTTGCCACCTGGCGACCCTTCGTATCCATAGCAACGGGCGGTGACCACCGCCGGATCCGGAGCGTGAGACGGATCAGCCGGAGTGGCTGTCCACCGGGGCGCTCTGCTGCTCCGCTCCGCGCTCCAGCTTCGAGTTCTTGATGCTGTAACCGAAGTAGACGACCACGGCGACGGCGAGGGCGATCGCCCCGGCCCGGAAGGTGTCGGCGTGCAGGCCGGTGATCAGGTAGCCGCAGAAGCCGACGCTGAGCAGCGGCACGACCGGGTAGCCGGGCACCTTGAAGCCGCGCGGCAGGTCGGGCTGGGTGCGGCGCAGGACGATGACGCCCACCGAGACGACCGAGAAGGC
This sequence comes from Kitasatospora sp. NPDC059408, assembly GCF_042751525.1. Classification (NCBI taxonomy): domain Bacteria; kingdom Bacillati; phylum Actinomycetota; class Actinomycetes; order Kitasatosporales; family Streptomycetaceae; genus Kitasatospora; species Kitasatospora sp. NPDC059408. Next base: position 8,517 of record NZ_JBHYWI010000056.1, on the reverse strand, counting down.
GATGAGCGTCCCGAGGCTGGTGATGTCGGCCAGGATGTTGAGCGGGACGAACGCGGCGAGCGCGCCCACGCCGACGCCGACCACGATCGTGTTCCAGACCGGGGTGCCGGTGCGCGGCGAGAGCTCGGCGAAGCGCTTGGGCAGCATGCCGTCGCGGCCCATCGAGTACAGGATGCGGGTCTGGCCGTAGATCACCACGAGGGTGATGCTGAAGATCGAGAGGATCGCGCCGACCGCGAAGACCATCGCGGGCCAGCTCTGGCCGGTGATGTCCTGGAGGATCTGGGCGAGCCCGGCCTCCTGGCCGTCGAACTTCTGCCACGGCTGGGCGCCGATGCCGGCCAGCGCGACCAGGATGTAGAGCAGGGTCACCACGACCAGCGAGATGATGATCGCCAGCGGCAGGGTGCGGCGGGGGTTCTTGACCTCCTCACCGGCGGTGGACACGGCGTCCAGGCCGATGAACGAGAAGAAGATGCTGGACGCCGCGACCTGCACGCCGCCGATGCCGAGCGGCATGAACGGGGTCAGGTTGCCGGAGTGGAAGCCGGTGAGCGCGACGCCGACGAACAGCACCAGGATGAGGATCTTGATCGCGACCATCGCCGCGTTGACCTTCACCGACTCGCTGACGCCGCGGATCAGCAGGAAGCAGACCATGGCGACCAGCAGCAGCGCCGGCAGGTTGAACCAGTGGGTGCCGTCCGGCGCGCCCGCCAGCTGCTCGGGGATCTTGACCCCGAAGGCCAGGTCGAGGAACTTGTCGAGGTACTCGGCCCAGCTCACCGCGATCGCGGAGGCGGACACGCCGTACTCCATCAGCAGGCAGATGCCGACGCCGAAGGCGACGCCCTCGCCGAGGGTCGCGTAGGCGTAGGAGTAGGACGAGCCGGAGACCGGGATCGCGGAAGCCATCTCGGCGTAGCACAGCGCCGTGAGGCCCGCCGTGACGGCGGCGATGACGAAGGACAGGATGACGGCCGGTCCGGCGGACGGCACCGCGGTGTTGAGCACGAAGAAGATGCCGGTACCGATGGTGGCGCCGATGCCGATCGAGGACAGCTGCCAGAGTCCGATGGAGCGGCGGAGGTGGATGCCGGAGCGTCCGCCCTCCTCCGGTGCGCCGGCCGGGAGGCTGTCCCGGCCCTCGCTCTCGGCGATCAGTGTCGACACGGGCTTGCGTCGCAGCAGACGCGCACCAAGGGAGTTGCTGGCCAAAACCGCGGTCTTTCTAGGCGAGGGAGGGTGTCCTAGCGGTCGGTCACCAAGTGCGATACGGGGTGTCATCGGGGACCAACCGAACAAAGATGGGACAGTACCGCGCGAATGCACCAGTGTCGCAAACGAACAGTCCGAGCTTGCGCATTATACGAACTGTCGAATGGACAAGGACAAACCGGACGCTTCGTAAACGGCGAATCTCCCTCGGGCGAGGTAAAGCCGCAGCTCAGGGGTATCGCCTCGGTCACCGTCCGAGGACGGCCTGCATCACCGAGCGGGCGATCGGCGCCGCGAGCCCACCACCGGTCACGTCCGTGGCGTCACTGTCCGCGATGACCACGGCGACGGCCACCGGCGGCACCTTGTCCGATCCGGCCGGCCTGGCCCACGAGACGAACCACGCGTACGGCGTCCCGCTGTTGTCCACGCCGTGCTGGGCGGTGCCCGTCTTCCCGCCGACCACCGCGCCCGGGATCCGGGCGTTGGCGCCGGTGCCGTTGTCCACGACGTCCGTCATGAGCCGCTGCACCTGCGCGGCCACCCCCGGCTCCATCGCCCGCTTGTAGACGGCCGGCTTCATCAGCTGGACCGCCGTCCCGTCGCTCTTCGTCAGCTTGTCCACAAGCTGTGGACGCATCACGGTCCCGTTGTTGGCGACCCCGGCCGCGACCATCGCCATCACCAGCGGGGTCGCGGCCGTGTCGAACTGCCCGATAGAGGAGAGCGCGAGCTGCGAGTCGTTCATCTTCGTGTCGAAGTTCGAGCGCGACGGCCGCACCGGCATGTCGAGCCTGGCGTCGTTGAAGCCGAAGTTCCCGGCCATCGCCGCCATCGCGTCCAGGCCGGTGCGCACGCCGAGGTAGCCGAGGACGCTGTTGCAGCTGTAGGTCATCGCGGTGTCCAGCGACTGCCCGGGCTGGTCGCAGGCCCTGGTGTCGTTGACCAGCGGCGTGGTCGTCCCCGGCAGGACGTACGGGAAGGGCGCGCCGGTGGGCGCGTTGACGTCGGTGACCACCCCGCCGGCGAGCGCGGCGGCGGCCGTCACCACCTTGAAGGCCGAGCCTGGTGGGTAGGTCTGGCGCAGCGCCCGGTTGAGCATCGGCTGGCCGCTGTCGGCCTGCAGCCGGTTCCACGCCGTCTGGTCGGCCGAGGTGGACCCGGCGAAGCTCCCGGGGTCGTAGGTGGGCGTGCTGGCCAGCGCCAGGATCCGCCCGGTGGCGGGCTCGATCGCGGCGACCGCGCCCGTCTGCGCGCCCAGCCCGCGCATCGCCGCCTCCTGGGCCGCCCGGTCGAGGGTGGTGTAGACGTCCCCGCCGGGGTTCTGCCGGCGCGCGACCGCGTCCCAGACCGCCCAGCCGGCGAGGCGGCTGTCCGTCCCGGTCAGCACGTCGTCCTCGGTCCCCTCCAGCTGCGTGTCGCCGTACGCCTGCGAGGCGAAGCCGGTGACGGCCGCGTACGTCGGGCCGTCGGTGTAGGTGCGCTTGTACGCGTACCGGCCGCCGGTGGGCGCCGAGCCGGTGACGGCGTCCGCGCCGACCAGGATGTTCCCCCGCGGCTGCCCGTACCGCTCGACGGTGAGCCGCTGGTTGGCGCTGTTGTGGTCGAGGTCCTTCGCCTCGAAGACCTGCACCCGGGTGGCCTGGACGCACAGCGCGGCGATCAGCAGCAGGCAGAACGTGCCGGCACGGCGGCCGGTCACGGAGATCCCCGGGAGCCCCTGCGGCCCGTTCCCCCGGGCCGGCCCGAAGCGCGCCATCAGGCCTCCGCCGAAGCCGGAGCAGGGGCGGGGGCCGGGGCCGGAGCAGGCCGCCGCGCGATGTCGCTCATGCGGACCAGCAGCGCCACGATGATCCAGTTGGTGACCACCGACGAGCCGCCCTGGGCGACGAACGGCAGCGTCATCCCCGTCAGCGGGATCAGCGCGAGCACCCCGCCCGCCACCACGAACACCTGCAGGCCGACGATCGCCGCCAGCCCGATCGCCAGCAGCCGCCCGAACGGGTCGCGCAGCGCGATGCCCGTCCGGAACCCGCGCGAGACCAGCAGCGCGTACAGCAGGAACACCGCGACCAGCCCGGTCAGGCCGAGCTCCTCGCCGATCGTCGCGAGGATGAAGTCGGACTTGGCCGCGAAGCCGATCAGCACCGAGTGCCCGTTGCCGAGGCCCGTCCCGAGCTCCCCGCCCCAGGCGAAGGCGAACAGCGACTGGGCGATCTGGTTGGCCCCCTTGCCCGCCGCGATCGAGCCGAGCGGGTCCAGCCAGTCCGCCACCCGGCTGCGCACGTGGGCCTCCAGGAATCCCACCGTCACCGCGCCGGCCGCCGCGAGGCCCAGCCCGATCGCGATCCAGCCGGTGCGCGCGGTGGCGACGTAGAGCATCACGACGAACAGCCCGAAGTACAGCAGCGAGGTCCCGAGGTCGGTCTCCAGCACCAGCACCCCGACGAACGCGGCCCAGATCAGCAGCACCGGCCCGAGCACCCGCCCGCGCGGCAGCTGCCAGCGCCAGACCCGCCGCCCGGTGAGCGCGAGGGCGTCCCGGTGCACGGCCAGGTAGGCGGCGAAGAAGACCGCCAGGAGGATCTTGGCGAACTCCCCCGGCTGGAAGGAGAGCGGCCCGACGACGATCCAGATCCGGGACCCGTACACCGGCGGGAAGAAGATCGGCAGCACCAGGAGGACGAGTGCCGCGAGCGCGCCCACGTGGGCGTAGCGCCGGAGCCGCCGGTGGTCGGGCACCAGGAGCACCACCGCGCCGAACAGCGCCACCCCGAGGGCGGACCACAGCAGCTGCGTGGAGGCCGCGCCCGGGCCGGAGGTCGCCCGGTCGAGCCGGTAGATCACCACCAGCCCGATCCCGTTGAGCAGCACCGCGATCGGCAGCAGCAGCGGGTCCGCGTACCGGGCCCGCCACCGGACGACGGCGTGCGCCAGCAGGGCGAGCACGCCGAGCGCGGCGCCGTACCCGGCGGTGTCGGCGGGCACCGTGCCGTCCAGGTCGACGCCGACCTCGACGTAGCCGAACACGGCGATCAGCACCGCGGCCAGCACCAGCACGAGCTCGGTGGTGCGCCGGGTCGGCACCGGCCGGGCCGGCCGGGCGGCGGTGGTCACGGCGGAGGGTGTCGCCACGGACCGTCCTGGGGGTGCTCACCGCGGGTCCTTCCCGCGCGTCGGACGTACCGGGGAGCGGAAGCGCCCGCGCCCCGATTCGTCACCCTAACGAGCACTATCCATATTTATCGGCTCTTCTTCACGGTGTGTCAGCAATTGTCCGGATCATCGGGGTCCGCGCCCGCCGGCTCACTCCGGCCGCCGCCCCGCCAGCGCCGCCGAACCCGCCGCGGCCGCCACCAGCAGCCCCGCGGCCGCCAGCAGTTCGAGCCACGGCGGGCCGACCCGCCCGGACCGGTCGGCGGCGACCAGGCCGCTCACCGCCGCGTTCGCCGGCGAGCCGGGCGCCACCAGCACCGCCGTCGCGAGCGCTAGCGCCAGCGGGATGCCGTACTGCGCCCGCGCGAGCACCGGCCGGTTGCACAGCGCCCCCACCAGCACCCCCAGCAGCACGGAGACCACCGAGGCCAGCAGCCCGGCCAGCAGCGACACCCCGACCGGCGGCTGGTCCGCCTTCGGGTTGGCGACCGGCCCGCTCACCCACCAGAGCCCGGCCACCTCGGCCACCGCCAGCACCAGACCGACCGTCAGCGCCGCCAGCAGCCCGCCCAGCTGGACCCGGGCCGGACCCGCCGCCGCCACCAGACACGCCCGCGAGGCCGGCGGCTCGGCGTTCAGCGCACTGCGGACGTACCACGCACTGACCGGCAGCAGCACGCCCGCGCCGTAGCCCAGCCCGCCCAGCAGCGGATCACCCGCCGTCACGCCCAGCACCAGCAGCAGCGCGTACGCGAGGAACGGCGGCAGCCATCCGTGCCCGCGCAGCAGCAGCTCCAGGTGGTACCGGGCCAGCGCCCCGACCTGCCTCACCGCTCCCCCTCCCGCCGCCGGACGGCCAGCACGCTCACGGCCGGACGGCCGGTCAGCAGGCGGCGCAGCAGCGCGTCCGAGTGCGTCGCCGCCACCGTGAGCCGCACCGCCGTCCCCTCCAGCGCGGTGAGCTCCGGGGCGCCCGGCAGCCGGGCGGGCAGCGGATCACCGTCCAGGACGTCCACGTCCACCTCCACCCGCACCGACGGGCCGTCCGCCCGCACGGCCCGCTCCTCCGCGGGCCGTTCCTCCGCGGGCCGCAGCCCGCCGTCCGCGCCGACCCGGTAGGCGGCCGTGGTCAGTCCGGCCAGCCGCGCCGGGTCGTGGTCGACGAACAGCACCGCGCCGCCGCCCGCCGCCCGCTCGGCCGCGGCCTCGTCCAGCACCGTCCGGGCCACCGGGTCGAGCCCGGTCCAGGCCTCGTCCAGGAGCAGCACCCGCGCCCCGGGCAGCAGCGCCTGCGCGACCGCGACCTTCTGGCAGGTGCCCTTCGACAGCCGGCTCAGCGGCGTGCCCGCCCGGTCCGCGATGCCGAACCGGTCCAGCCACTCCGCCGCCCCGCGCCGCGCCTCCGCGTCCGTCAGCCCGTGCACCCGGCCGACCCGCAGCAGGTACGAGGCCGCGTCGAACGGCAGCGCCGGCGGGAACCGTTCCGGCACGTACGCCGCCGTCCCCGGCCGCACCACCCGCCCCGCGCTCGGCCGCTCGATCCCGGCGACGAGCCTGAGCAGCGTCGACTTGCCCGTCCCGTTCGCCCCCGCGATCCGCACCAACTCCCCCGGCCGGACAGCCAGGTCGACCCCGCGCAGGACCCACCGCCCGCCCCGCCCGTACCGCTTCCCGACGCCCGTCAGCTCCACCGCGCCCCCTTCGCCGCCCGCCCGGCCGGTCCGACCCGCTCGACCGGTCCGCACGGAAGGCTAACCACCGCGCATAAGCGCCGTGTGAGCCCGGCGCCCGCGAAACCCCGCCCGCGCGCGGGAGTTCGCCCGGGGGTGCAGCACCGCCACGCTGCGGACTCGTTTGGCCATGGCGAACTGATGATCCCTAGGATCGGCCGCGTGATTACCGGACGACGACGACCAACGACCAGGCTGGGCAGCCTGCTCGCCGCCGCGGCGATAACGGGTGCCTCGCTGCTCCTCGGCCTGCCCGCCCACGCCGACGAACCCTCGGGCGGCTCCGCCCCGGCTCCCCAGGAGGCCCCCAGGGTCGACCTCATCCTCGATGTCAGCGGCTCCATGAACACCGCCGACATCCAGGGCAAGAGCCGCATCTCGGTGGCCCAGCAGTCCCTCAACGAGGTGATCGACGCCCTGCCCGCGGAGACCGACTTCGGCATCCGCACGCTCGGCGCGACCTACCCCGGCAACGACAAGACCGTCGGCTGCCAGGACACCAAGCAGCTGTTCCCGGTCGGCAAGACCAACAAGGTCGAGGCCAAGACCGCGGTCGCCACCCTGCGCCCCACCGGCTGGACCCCGATCGGCCTGGCGCTGCGCGGCGCCGCCCAGGACCTCGGCAAGGGCGACGCGACCCGCCGGATCGTCCTGATCACCGACGGCGAGGACGACTGCGCCCCGCCGGACCCGTGCGACGTGGCCCGCGAACTCGCCGCCCAGGGCATCCACCTGGTCGTCGACACCCTCGGCCTCGCCCACGACGACAAGACCCGCCAGCAGCTGCTCTGCATCGCCAACGCGACCGGCGGCACCTACACCGACGTCCGCAGCCAGGACCAGCTCACCAACAAGGTGAAGCAGCTGATCGACCGCAGCGACGACACCTACACCGTCAACCCGGTCAAGACCGCCGGCACCGACAAGTGCGAGAACGCCCCCGTCCTCGCCCCCGGCGTCTACAGCGACCGCGAGAAGTTCTCCGAGCACCGCGTCTACAAGGTCCCGGTCAAGTCCGGCCAGGAGCTGCGCGCCTCGGTCAGCGTCTCCCTGGACCGGGCCGTCGCCCGGGACTACGGCGTCCTGCTCCAGGCCACCAGCGCGACCGGTCAGGAGCTGGTCCGCGGCACCGACGCGGACAACGGCCGCAACGACGTGATCTCCACCGGCCTGCGCTGGTCCACGAACGACTCCAAGGGCTACGTCATCGCCAAGCCCAAGGCGTCGCCGAGCGAGCAGCCCCCGACCACCGTCTGCCTGGTCGTCAGCAACTCGCTGGCCCCCCAGGCCGGCGTCCAGGCCGACCCCGGCCTGCCGCTGGAGCTGACCGTCGACCTGGCCTCCGCCTCCCCCGCCCCCGAGGGCGCGGCGATGGGCCTCGGCCGCGGCTGGATCCTGCTGCTCACCCTCACCGGCGCCGGCCTGCTGACCGGCCTGGTGGCCGGCTGGATCGCCCGCTGGCGGATCGCCGTCTGGCGGGAGAACTGACCATGCGTAGGACTCTTCGCGGCCTGCTCGCCGCCTCCGCCCTGCTGCCCGCCCTCGCGCTGGCCGCCCCGGCGGCCTCCGCCGCCTCGCCGACCCCCGCGCCGAGCGCGAGCGGCACCGCGGCACCGGCGACCAAGGCCGGCACCTCCTTCCTGACCGCCGTCAACCTCTCCCCCGGCCAGGACGCCAACGTCGCCGCCTCCACCGGCGACTACCTGTACTGGGCGTTCGGGGCCGCCGAGGGCCAGACCCCGACGGTCTCCGTGACCGTCAACCTGGCGCCCGCCGCCGACCGGCACGGACACGGCCCGCAGACCTGGGCCGTCGAGGTCTTCGACGGGCTGCGCCGCCGCCAGGCCTGCACCGCCGGCACCCAGAACGCCACGGGCGACGAGAACACCGCCTCGCTCGCCCTGAGCTGCACCCTGCGCGAGGTCCGCACCTGGGCCGAGCCGTGGTCCGGCGACCCGCTGCCCGGCACGTACTACGTGAAGCTCGCGGCCACCGACGTCGCGCAGCAGGACCTCGGCCTCGCCGCCTCCGTCCAGCTGTACACCGCCGCCAAGGGCGACGCCGACAACGCCCAGCCCGAGGGGGGCGAGCTCAAGGCGCCGCTCGTCCCGCCGGCCGGCGGCGGCGCGAGCACCGCCAAGGCGGCGGCCCCGGTGAAGGCGGCGGACCACTGGTACACCGGCTGGTTCTCCGGCTGGAACAGTCGCTGGTACTGGACGATCGGCGGCGGCGCCCTGGCCGCCGTCGCGGGCGTCCTCGGCTTCCACCTGACCCGCCACCCGCGCGGTCGCCGCCCGGGCCGCTACGGCTCGGTGCCGGTCCAGGCCGGCGCCCACCAGCACGGCGCGTACACGGACACCCAGCGCCCCTGACGCGCTTGCGCGCCCGAGGGCCGGCCGGACGGAGTTCCAGC
>NZ_JBHYWI010000055.1:0-59058 GCF_042751525.1 Kitasatospora sp. NPDC059408 | reverse complement strand
GGAGCCACCAACGTTCTACGGGCAGGGCTTGTCCGTCGCAACGCCCGCCAGGGTTAGCGAGAAGCCCCCGGCTTCAGCCGGGGGAGGAGTCACGATGACGCCTTCCTCGTCGAGGAAGAGGTAGGCCAGGCGGAGTTCGTCCCCGGGGATCGGGAACTGCCCGATGAACACCAGGGGCCGCCCGCTGGACGGGTCCACCGGCCAGGCGGGCTCGGCCAGCCACACGGGCTGCCCGCCGAGCTTGGCCACCGGCTCGCGGATCGGCTGCTCGGCGGCTCTGAGGGTCATCTGCCGGCGCGGCAGGAAGGCGGCGTCGTACGGCCCCTCCGCCTGCCCAGCGGGACGCGTGATCATGAACGGGACCTTAGGCCATGCCACCGGCTCCTACCGTCCTGCGGGTCCGGCGGGCCCGGCTTGCGCGGCGGGCCCGGCTTGCGCGGCGGGCCCGGCTTGCGCGGCGGCTGCCGCCTCCAGCAGGGACCAGCCGTCGAGCTCCGCCGCCCGCTCACCAGGGTGCCACCCCCGGGCCGCGGCCTCGTCGAGCAGGGCCCGGACGGCGCCCGGTTCGTGCAGGTTCAGCGAGCCGCCCCGCACGAACCCCACGTCCCCGGACCCCAGCGGGGCCCCGCCCACGTACCGGCCCGGGCCCTCCGTGAAGACGATCCGCAGCGGGCCGCCGGTGCCGGCCGGCTGGGGGTGCAGGGTGACGGTCGCACAGCAGTCCCCCCGCCCGCCGTCGCCGGGCGCGCGGTGGCTGTGGCGCAGGGTCCACAGGTACGCACGCCCGTCGGCGACCAGGCGGCGGGGATTCCTCGGATGACGGGGCACGCAGCCGAGCGTACGCGCCCCCGGCGGAACCAAGCTCCGATGCCGGGTGGAGCGAGCATCACCTGGCCGGGACGGCCGGGGTGCAGAGTCATCCCGGCCATGGCGGGGTCGACGTCCGCTACGACGAACTGACCCTGCTGCTGGCGTCGCACCGTCAGGTGCCGGCGGGCGCACGGCGGCTCGTGGGTGAGCTGCGGTTCGTTGCCGGTGCCCGCTACCGGGTCGACGGGCCCGGCTACTGGTTCCGGTGGCGCCCCGCCATTGGTCGTCAGGCGCCGCCCCCGGCGTAGGAAGTCGGGCATGCCGACTTCCTACGCGATGCTCAGTCCCACCAGAACATCCACTCGTGCGAGCCCACGAGCAGGTCGGCGTAGGCGGTGAGGCTGCCGGTGCCCTGGAAGACCTGGTCGGGGCAGAGTGCCACGTGTTCGGCGGCCACCCGCAGGGCCGCTTCCCGTGTCGTGGGCGGGTTGGGGACGCTCAGTTCCAGGGTGTCGAAGCCCGCGCGGACGACGCGTATGCCGAAGCGGTGTTCCCAGTCGGCGAGGACGGCCGCGATCCGGCCGGTGCCGGCGTGGTTGGCCGGGCCCGTCCAGCCGCAGGCGGCCAGGGCCGCCGCACCGCCGGGGGCCGCGACCAGGCCGATCCGCAGGTTCGGCGCGCTCTCCAGGACCGAGGCGCGGATGCGGGCGCACTCGTCGGCGTCGGCGGCCGGGACCGGGGTCGAGGGCGCCGCACCGGGCCAGGTACGGCCGAACGGGGCCAGGACCGCGCCGAGTTCCTCTTCCTCGTCCTCTCCCTCTTCCTCGTCCTCTCCCTCTTCCGGGCCCAGGCCGTCCCACCAGGTGCGCAGGAGCTCGTGCGGGTCGTGCCGGGCGGGGTCGGTCACGGCGGGCGGGCTCAGTTCGCCCGACAGCCAGGGGCGGAAGTCCGCCGAGCGGTCGAGCGGGGCGAGCAGCAGCGGCCACAGTCCGGTGCGCGGGTGGGCGCGGTGCAGCGTCTCCCACAGCCCGGGCGCCGGCGCGGCGTCGCCGACCCACATCGCGGGCACCTCGTCGGCGCCGACGACGCGGCCCGGCGGCAGATCGGGGCAGTCGGCGAGGAGACGGCGCAGGTCGACGTGGTTCATGCGGCTCACCCTAGGCGCGGGCACCGACAACGGGGCGAGCCGGCCGACCCGCGCCCGTGCCCCGGGACCCCGGGACCCCGGGGCCGTCCGTCAGCGGACGACGCAGATCTCCGGCATCGGCCGGCCCCACTCCCCCGGCATGTCGACGAGAACCCGGCGGGCCAGGTCCCGGGCTTCGCCCCAGCCGGGATCGGTCTCCAGGGCATCCCTGCTCCACCGGTCCGCGTTCCCCGCACCGCTCATCCCGGCGAAGACCGCGTCGATCGCCCGCAGGTCGGGAAGTACCGCCGGGCTGACGCCGTCGTCCTCGCTCGGGCCCCCGACCATGCGGAAGGCGTGGTCGAAGTCCAGGGCGATCTCGTCCGTCACGACACCGTGCCCGTCGATCCAGGCACGTTGGGCCGAGGGGCCGGCCGCCACCACGGTCAGCGACTCGACGAGCAGTCGCCTGCGAAACGCAGCATCGGGGTTCCTCATCAGAGGATGGTCGCACGCTCCGCCGCCGGGCGGAGGCGGCCCTCACTGCCCCGACCGCAGCGGGTCCAGGGCCGCCGGGGGGAGTGCGCCGGCGGCGGCGGAGCCGGCCAGGAGGTCGGCCAGGGCGTGGGGCGGGGCCGGTTCGGCGGTGGGGGTGGCGGCGGTGATGCGGTCGAGGCGGAAGCCGCGGCCGGCGTGGCGGGTGCGGCACCAGGCGATGAGGTACCAGTTGCCGCCGGCGGTGAGCAGTCCGGCGGGTTCCACCTCGCGTTCGGTGGTCCTGCCGGCCGCGTCGGCGTAGGACAGCCGCAGCACGGTGGCGTCCGTGAGGGCCCGTTCGACGGCGGTGCGGACCGGTTGTCCGGTGCGGGCGGCGGGCAGGGCGACGATGCGGGCGGCGAGGTCGCGGGCGGCGGTCGCGGCGGGGCCGGTGATGGTGGCGGCGAGCTTCTGGGAGGCGGTGCGGGCGGCGCCGGCGTAGGGGGCGCCGGGGTCGGCGGCGGCGAGGGCGGCGACCAGGGCGGAGGCCTCGTCGGTGGTGAAGCGGATCGGGGGCAGGGTCATGGCCCGGTCGATCGACCAGCCGCCGCCGCGTCCGGTGGTGGCGCGCACGGGGACGCCGGCGTCCATGAGGGCCTGGAGGTCGCGTTGCACGGTGCGGGTGCTGATCTCGAACCGGGCGGCGAGCGCCGCGACCGTCAGGGGTCGCGGCGCCGCGGCGCGCAGTTCTTCGACGAGTGCGTAGAGGCGCGGGGTGCGGTTCACGGCGCCGACGCTACCGTCGGGGCCGTCACGCACCGGCCAGGAAGTCGCGTTCGCGCTGCTGTTCGCGTTCGGTGATGGTGAGCGGGAACAGGGTGAAGCCGTGCATCGCGCCGGCGACGATGCCAAGGTGGGCGGGTGCGCCGGCGGCCTGCCAGCGGGTGGCGAGGAAGAGCGAGTCGTCGAGGAGGGGGTCCTCGGTGCCGACGACGATGCGGGCGGGCGGCAGGCCGGTGAGGTCGGCGAAGAGCGGGGAGATGCCCGGGTCGCGGCGCCGTTCGGCGTCCAGGCCGGGGGTGCAGAGCTCGTAACTTCCTCGGAGGGATTCGGTGTTGCTGAGCAGTTGCCGGGAGCCGAAGAGGCGCTGGCTGGAGGTCATCGACAGGTCGTAGGGGCCGTAGACGAGGTTGGCGGCGCGGAACGCGCCGGTGACGCCGTGGCGGTCGCGCAGGCGCAGCAGGGTCAGCACACTGAGGTGGGCGCCGGCGGATTCGCCGCCGATCATCAGGCGCCGGGTGCCGAACTCGGTCTCGGCGTGGTCGACGAGCCAGCGGGCGGCGGTTTCGCAGTCGTCGGGTCCGGCGGGGAAGGGGTGTTCGGGGGCGAGGCGGTAGTCGACGCTGAGGACGGCGAGGCGGGTGTGCCGGGCGAGGTTCCACAGCCGTTCGTCCTGGCCGTCGGCGGAGCCGAACGCCCAGGCGCCGCCGTGGATGTGGAGGTAGACGCCGTCGACGTGCTCGGGGACGAACGCCCGCACGCCGACCCCGCCGGGGAGGATCCGCTCCTGCGCCTGCGGCAGTCGCACGGGCGGGGTGTCGCCGCCGAGGCGGTTGGCGCGCAGGCGGGCGAGGGTGGCGGCGTCGGGGGTGGTGGAGCGGGAGGGGCGGGTCGCGGCGGCGGCCTCGAACTGGGCGTTGAAGGCGTGGGTCTCGGCGAGGCAGTCCTCGTCGGTGAGAGCGGTGAGAGCGGGGGTGGTGGCAGTCGTCGTGGTCATCGCGGTGATCGTCATGCGTCGATGGTCGCGACCGTCCGCGACAACAGCATGTCACCCTTTCCGGGTGGCCTGCGTCACATTTCCGCCGTGCCGTCAAGGCAGGCGGATCCAGGTGTCCCTGTCGGCCTCGCACAAAGGGGTCCGGGGCTGGTCAGGCGATGGGTGGGGTCACCTGGCAGATCGCCACGAGTTCCAGACGGGGAACCACGTAGTGGGTCATGAAGCCGCCGGCAACATCCAGGTGGCGCATGGGCTCACCGCTGCCCTCGTAGCCGGCACCGTCCAGGTAGAGGAGTTCGGCAGCCCGGTGCTCCACGGCAGCGACGTCCGCGGGCGCACCGCCGATCACCCGCTCCTCGCTGGGGAGATACTCCCGGCTCCAGGTCATCCGGTCACCGCCGCGTAGGCGGTCCGGTAGATCTCGGCGACCTCGATGGCGTGCCTACGGCACTCGGCGACGGTTCCTGCGTGGTTGGCGAGGTAGTTCGCCCGGTGGTAGGCCTGCGAGGCCCCCGGGAACCGCTCGATCTCGACGACGGCGGCCCAGTGGTCCACGAAATTGCGAAGCGGCTGGACGCTGCCGGAGTCGATAGCCTCGGCCATCGCCCGGCTCTGCCCCTCGACCATCTCCTGCAGCCGGTCCGCGGCAACCACCGCCAGAGCGGCCTTGAGCGCGGCCGGGGTCTTCTCCGGGCGCGGGATTACTTCACCCCCGTTGGGTGCGGGCTGACTCATGGCTGGCTCCTCTCCCTCGGGTGTGAGGCTACTCGACGGACGCACCCATCGGCTGCGGCCCGAGGTGCTCCGGGGACGGCGCCGTCCTGCCGGCGGGAGGGGGGTGCGGCCGGTGCCGCGGGGCCGGGCGGGGGTGGCTACCCCCAGGGTTGCGGGCGGCCGTGTCCGTCGGCGGCGGCGGCCGGTTTGGCGGGGGTCTGGGCCGGGCGGCCGGCGGAGGGCCCGTACGTGGGGGCGGAGGACGTGGTGCGGATCGCCTGCGGGGTGGCGGGGACGGCGGGGATGGCGGGGGTGCCGTGCAGGCGGGGCGTGCGCAGGGTCGTGGTGGGCTGCTCCAGGCGCAGCACGAAGTTGGCGTAGTCCAGGGGCTTGCCGGGGAAGTGGCGGTCGCTGCTGGTGAGCAGCCGGCCGCGCAGGCCGGCGTGGTCGGTGAGCGGGCCGGGGGTGGTGCGCGCGTTGGGTTCCCAGGTGCGGCCCCAGGCCAGGTGTTCCAGGGCGAGCGTCCAGGTGTCCTCGTCGACTTCCAGGGTGGCGCCGGGGCGGCCGGGGATGACGCGGGTGCCGTGGGGGCCGCGGACGACGGCGCGCTGTTCGAAGTCGGCGTCGCGGGTGAGGACGGTGATGCGCCACGCGCCGTGGAAGGTGAGCATGACGGCAGCCCCCTGGCCTCTCGCGCGCCGCGGGCCGGCGCGCTCCTGCCTGCGTCAACGGGCGCGGGCGGGCGCCGCGTTCAGCGGCGGCGGGTTCACCGGTGGCAGGTTCACCGGTGGCACGTTCACCGGTGGCAGGTTCACCGGTGGCACGTTCAGTGGTGCCGCGTTCAGTGGCGGCCCAGCGGGGGCCGGCCGTGGGCGGAGAGGACGAGGGCGGCGTAGTGGGGGGCGTCGAGGCGTACCCCGTGGCGGTCGAGGAGGGTGAACAGGTCGGCGAGTTCGGGCGGTTCGGTGCCGCGCGGGCGGCGGTCGCAGGTGGTGGGGAGGGTGCCGAGGGCCGGTCCGCAGCCGGTGCGGCGGGTGGTGGCCAGGCGCAGGCGCAGCGCGAGGCGGGGGGCGGCGCTCTCGGAGTCCTCGCCGAAGTCCATTTCGAGGCCGGTGACGTCCTGCCAGCGGTAGCGGCGGCTCAGCAGGATGCGGGTGAGGGTGAGTCCCTGCTCGTCGGCGCGCAGCCGGAAGGTGCGGGGGGCGGCCAGTGCGACGGCGAGGGCGGCGGCGGTGACGAGCAGCAGGGACGAGGGTACGCCGAGGCGGTCGACGGTGCCGCTCTCGGCGAGGACGATGGCCAGCAGCAGACCGGTGAGGGTGCCGAGGGCCCAGCCCGCTCCGCGCCACAGGAAGCCGAGGCGGACGGTCGCCGTGCCGTTCGGGCCGATCGGGCCGTCGGTGGCGTCGGTGGCGGCCGCGTACGGGCGGCTGGTGTGCGGGCCGGTGCCCGCGGGGTCGTCGGCGGGGTTGTCGGCGGTGTTGTGCGCGGCGTTGTTCACGAACCTCCCGGGGCCGGTGGTCAGTCGGCCAGGATGGCACCCGCCGCTCCACCGGTCAACTGGCATGGAAGAGTTGGCGCACCGCATCCACCCGGGCTCATCCCCTTGAGCTATGGTGATCGCGCAGGGTCTCCTCCGTTCACCCAGGCTGCGGCGCGGAGGTCACGGGCGGGAGAGGGGTTGCCATGGCGGAATCGCCCCGCGAGGACGGGCCGGTCGAGACGTCGGGGCTCGCGGCCAGGATCGAGGCGCTGTTCCAGACGGTCCGCCGGCCGGACCGCGAGCAGTACACCAACGAGGAGGTCGCCCGGGCCTGCCGCGAGGCGACCGGGGAGTCCTTCTCCACCACCTACCTGTGGCAGCTGCGCACCGGGCGCCGGGACAACCCGACCAAGCGTCACCTGGAGGCGCTCGCCCACTTCTTCCAGGTGCCGCCCGCCTACTTCTTCGACGAGCGCCAGGGCGCCGAGATCGCCAAGGAGCTCGCCCTGCTCGGCGCGCTGCGCGACGCGGGCGTGCGCAGCCTCGCGCTGCGGGCGGTCAACCTCTCGCCGGAGGGGCTGGACACGGTCAGTGAGCTGATCGACGTCATCGCCCGCCGGGACTCCGCCCGCCGCCCGGCCTCGTCGTGACGCGTCCCTGAAGGTCTCGCCCCGGCGGGCCCCGGGCGGCGGGCGTCGGGCGGCGGGCGTCTTCGGGACGAGTCCGTGACGAAGTCCGCGGAACCCCGGGAGACGTCCGGGCGACTCGACTCATGCGGGGACGAGTCACGGCGACGGACCGGGGCCGCACCCGGGGGCGCGGGGCGCGGCCGCCGACGGCGGGCCGCGGGCAACGACCGGCCGGGAGCCGGAGGGCGAGGAGGACACACCGTGCGGGGTGCGTGGGGTTACCGGTCGGTACTGCGGCGGTGCCGGCGGATGGCGCAGGAGCTGGACCTGCCGACGCCGTTCGACCCCGCCGTGCTCCTGGACCGGCTCGCCGGCCAGCGCGGGCGGCCCATCGAGCTGGTGCCGGTCGCCGCGCGCCCGAACCTGCCGTGCGGGCTGCTGGTGTCCACCGCGGAGGCGGACTACATCCTGTACGCGGCGGACACCAGCCCGCTGCACCGCCGGCACATCCTGGTGCACGAGATCGCGCACCTGCTGTTCGACCACGCCGGTTCGGCGCCGATCACGCCGGTGTCCTCGCAGGCGCTGCTGCCGCACCTGTCCCCCGCGCTGGTCCAGCGGGTGCTGGGGCGCACCGGGTACGACGAGCCGCAGGAGCGCGAGGCGGAGCTGCTGGCGTCGCTGATCCTCAGCCGGGCGGCGAAGGCCGACGCGGCGGCGGCCCGCCCGGGCTCGACGCCGGGGCTGGACACGCTGCTGTCGGCGCCGCCGCCCTCCGGCGCCGGCCCCGGCTTACGCGCTGGCTTCCGTACTGGCTTCGACACCGGTTCCGAGGGCGGTTCCGAGGGCGGGGGCACGGGCAGGGGCGGGGGCGGGCGGCCGTGAGCGAGCTGGCGCTCTACCCCGTCGCCGCGTTCTTCGCCCTCAACGCCTACCACCTGGCGCGCAGCACCCGCGCCACCCGCAACGCGCGCAGCCCGCGCGACGGCGCCCGTGGCGGGTGGGCCGGGCTGGGCGCCTCCACCCGCTACGCCTGCTACTGCACCGCCTTCCTCGGCGCGGCCCTGCTGCTGCTCGCGCCGCCCACCGTCACCGGCGCGGCGCGGCTGCTGAGCCTGGCGGGCCTGCTCGCCTCCCCCGCGCTGCTGCCCGTCCTGCTCGGCGACGCCCTGCACCTGTGCGCGACCGGCGCGATCGCCCTGCTCACTGTCGCGCTGGCCTCCGGCGAGCCCGCCCAGACCGCTGTGCGGCGCCAACTCGGCGTCCTGGGAACGGTCCTGGCGCTGTGCGCGGTGCTCATCACGGCCGCCGGCCCGGACGTGACCACCGGCGACCTCACCGTCGCCCCCGCCGGACGGCCCTACCTGGCCGCGTACAACGGGCTGCGCACCCTGTACATCGCGTACTGCCTCACCGCGCTGCTGCGCCAGGTCGCCCGCCGGGCGCGCGCCACCGCCCGCGGGCACCGGCGCACCGGGCTGCACCTGCTCACCCTCGGGCTGGCCGTGGGCCTGGTCTGGGACGCCTGGGGCATCGACGACGTCGTGGACGCGGCCACCAGCGGCGCCCAGAGCGCGGGCGAGGACAGCGCCTCCGCCGTTCTCGGGCTGCTGTGCGCGGCGCTGCTGGCCGCGGGCCTGTCGACCACGCTGTGGCCGGCCGTGCTGACGCCCGTCCGCGGGTGGCTGCGGGCCCACCGGCGCTACCGGGCGCTGACCCCGCTGTGGACCGAACTGCACACCGTGCTGCCGCAGATCGCGCTCGCGCCCGCCCACCGGCTGCTTCCCCAGCGGCTGCTGCCGCCACGCGACCCCCAGTTCGCCCTGTACCGGCGGATCATCGAGATCCACGACGCGCGCCTGATCCTGCGCCACCACCTCGACCCGCGCACCCCGCAGTGGCTCACCGCCGCCGCCCGCCGCTTCCCTCCGCCCGCCGCCCTCGTCGCGGCGACCGCGGAGGCGGCCGCGCTGGCCGCCGCCCTGGAACGGGCGGCCGCCGGCACCCTGCCCACCCCGGTCGCCCCGCAGGCCGTCCCGCCCGCCGAACCGCCGTGCGCCGCCCTGGAGTCGGAGGCCGACCGCCTCGTCGACCTCGCCCGCGTCTACACCACCTCCCCGGCCGTCGCGGCCGTGCGCACGTACGCCCGCACGGCGCGGCCGAACGCCCCGCTGCCGTAGCCGTCGCGCCGATCACGGCGGCGGCCGGGGGCTGTGGCACCTGTTTCGCCGTCGCCACCGGAACGGACCGCCACGGACCGGACCAACGCGCCGTGCCTGCGGCTGAGTTGTCGATAACCCGCCCCTCACCCCGGCCTCCGCGCCGACGCCAGCGAACGCAACCGGACATGGACGGCGGCCAGTTCGGTACCCCCGGCCCCGACCCCACCCACCTCACCCCGGCCTCCGCGCCGACGCCAGCGAACGCAACCGGACGTGCACGGCGGCCGGTTCGGTGCCCGTGAGGGCGGCGATCCGGTCGGCGGGCAGGTCGAGGGCGAGGTGGAGCAGCAGGACGTCCTGCTGGGGTGCGGTGAGGTGGGCGACGGGGCCGAGCGTGCGGGGGCCGGCCAGGGTGCAGACGCGGTCGCGGACCGCCTGCCAGGCGCAGGCGGCCGGGCTCGCGGTGGCGAGGGCCTCCAGCCAGCGCCCGGCGAGGTCCTCGAAGGCGCCCTGGACGGCGAGTTGGGCCTCGGCCGGGGAGAGCAGCAGGGCGGCGTAGGCGAGGTAGTGCCGGCGGTGGAGGTCGTGCAGCGCCCACAGGCCCAGGGCGGGCGCGGGGGCGGTGACGGCGGCGGGAGTGCGTCGTATTGGCATGAGTGTTCCCGTGGTGGCGCGGGCGGGTCGGGCCCGCGGCCGGGGGTTTCCTGGTGGGTGTCCCGGCCGCGGGCCCCGGTCACACGAGCACCGGCGGGCTGTCCCCGGTGTCCTCGGCCCGGTCCGCGGCGTGGCTGTTGCGCAGCGTGACCCACAGCTTGAGCAGGTTCTCGGTGGAGATGCCTCCGCTGGAGTTGCGCATGGCGCGGGTGAACTCCCGCTGGTAGGTGCGGGGGTTGACGGAGACCGGGGTGCGGGCGATGGCCGCCCGGTCCCAGGCCGTCGCCCACAGTTCCCGGCGGGTCTCGCGGACCCCGCAGACCTCCATGTAGGTGCGGAACACCGCCTTGTGCAGCGGCGCCTCGCCCTTGAGGACCAGGGCCAGGGTGCTGGAGGGCAGGCGCGCGCCCCTGGCCCGGGCCCGGCGGTCCAGTTCCTCCAGGGGCGGCCAGTCGGCCTTGCGCCGCATCTCGTGCATCGCGCGGCGCAGGTCGGCGAAGGAGTCGACCTGTTCGGGGTGCAGGGGTCTGGGCGCCCTGCGGCGCTGGGGGCCCGACGGGCGCGGCACGTGCGCCCAGTAGTTGGCCTGCGCCCATTTGCGGCGGGCGGCCTTGGGGTCCCCGCCGCATTCGCGGGTGAAGGCCTCGACGACCGTCCAGTTGGGCACGGTCCGCCCGCCGGCGGCCCGTTGCAGGGTGGTGGGGTGGTAGTTGGTGCGGGCGGCGAGCTGTCGGTACGTCAGCCCGGCCCGTTCGCGCTGCTCGCGCAGCCACGCGGCCAGCCGGCCCAGTGCCGGGTCACTCGCCGCGACCGGTTTCTCTCTGCGTCCCATCGCGGGGGTCTCTCGCAGACGTTTCTCGCGGGCGTTTCTCTAGGCCCGCTCCCGCCGGAGCCTGAGTCCCAGCAGCAGCCCGCCGGTGGCCAGTTCGAGCGCGGCCTGGGCCGACAGGCCGGCCTCCACCAGGACGGCCGCCACGGCGACGACCACGGTCACGACCACCACGATCACGACCGTCTCGACGGGTCCGGGCCCCCACGGCCACCGGGGCCGCCAGGGGCGCCGTACGGACTGCCGTACGGACTGCCGCACGGACCGCCGCACGGTCTGCCGCGGGCGCGGCGGGGTGGCGGCGTCGGCGACGCATCGGGCCGGGGTGCGCTTCTTCCGTTTCCTCGTCATCGACGAGACCTCCTATAGCACTGTCACTCCAACAGCCGGACGTCTTCCCGTGGTTGGCGTCACCGGAAGGGCCCGTGCGAGGTAACACTCTGTCAGGCGTATGGGTGATTCCCAATCGGTTCGGTGAACGTCGCGCAGATTGATGCGACCGCGTCCCGCCCCCTGCCCGCAGTCCCGGACGATCTCGGTCACGAACGCGCAGGCCGAAGTGTTGAAACCGATAATTGATGCGCTTTCGTGCAACATCCCCTTGTAGGCCACCCTGGCCGGATGTGACGATTTGCAGCGGCGTCGTCCGGACCCGCGGGTCCGGAGCCCGGGGGCGCTGTTCACTCCAACACATTTCGGGAACACCGGCAGCGGGCCGTGTTGGCGCATGGGCCCGCCCGAGCAGCAGAGACCGCCCGGCCCCGACAGGGGCGAGCGGTCTCTGTGCGTTGTCCGCGGTCCGTTGTCCGTGGTCCGGCAGGCGGCCGGGGGAAGCCCGGGTGGGGGGGGTCAGCGCGGGCGGTACCTCCGGTACCGGACGTACAGCACGATGCACGTGATCGCGCCGACCGCGCACACCGGCAGGCTCAGCCCGACCGCCATGATCACGCCGTCACTGACGCCCTGCACGGTCTTCTCGCTGACCATCCCGTTCGCGTCGGTGACCCTGCGGGTGGTGTCCGCGTGGCTCGCGAGGTAGGTGACCATCGCGACGCCCACCGCCAGGAACGCCAGCGCCCCGCCCAGGAACCAGCCGCCCGCCTTCTCCTGCCACTCGTCCCCGGCCAACCGCCGCGCGTCCGGGCTGTGCTGCAGCACGGCCCGGCCCAGGCCGGAGGCCCCGGCGGCGTGCCCGTCGATGTGCAGGCGCGCGCCGCCGTCGAGGGCGAGGCGGCAGCGGTAGTCGTTGCCCAGCCGGCGGGCGAGGCCGTGGACCCTCGGGGCGCCGGGGATCGTGATCGACACGACCTGGTCCCACTCCCAGCCCACCGCGCCGCGCCGCGAGCCGTGGACGAGGCCGCGCTCGCGGACCTCGAAGTACTCCCCCGCTCCGCCCCGCAGCGCGCGCCAGGCCTGCGTCACGGCGACGTACAGCGCGCCCAGGGACAGGCCGATCACCAGGCCGATCACCCGGCCGCCGCGCGAGCGGCCGTCGTCCACGGTGAGCAGCGCCCACAGCCCGAGCCAGCCGGTGGGCACGGCCACCAGCAGCGCCCACACGGCGTTGTGCCACCGCGCCCGGGTGTCCACCCGGTGCCGGCTGAGCATCTCGCCGAACAGGTCCGTCATCTCCGCCTCGCCGATCATCCGCAAAGTCAAGCACCGCCGCCGCACCCGCTCAAGAGCGGGAGCCCGCTCCCGATCGATGCCGGTACGGACGAACGCCGCACCGCAGCAGGGACGTTGGGGATCGGGGATCATCGTGGCCGTGGACGAATCCGAGTACGCCGCGCCCGCCCGTCAACTCGCCGACCGGATACGGGAGGTGCTCGGTGACGGTCCGTTCGCCGCACCCGGCGGCTGGTCCCACATGGGGGCGGTGATCTGCGACGCCGCCTTCCAGGCGCGGCGGCGCTACGAGGCGGTGGTCCGGCCGAGGATCGTACGGCTGCAGGAGAGGTGGCCGGACGCCGCCACCGTGACCGGGTTCCTGGCCCGGCTGGAGCGCGAGGACCTCGCCGCGGCGATGGACTTCGCCAGTCCCGCCCGCGTCGCCGTCGCCCATGCCCTCGCCCGTCTGCTGGCCGCCCACGGCGTCGACACCCGCGCGGACCTGCACGCCTGGCTCGGCGAGCCCGCCCACCGGGCCGCCCTGCGCACCGTGCGCGGCGTCGGCCCCAAGACCGCGGACTACCTCGGGGGCCTCGTCGGCCGCCCCGGCGTCGCCGTGGACGTCCACCTGCGCACCTTCGCCGCCGGCGCCGGCCTCACCGACCTGCGCTACGGGCCGCTGCGCACGGCCTACGAGGAGGCCGCCGCCCTGCTCGGGCACGACCCGGGCGCCCTGGAGCACGCGGTGTGGCGCTTCGGGGCGGCGTGAGTGGGCGCCGGGGGGCCGATCGGGCGACGGGCGACGGGCGACGGGCGACGGGCGACGGGCGACGGGCGGGGCCTACCGCCCCGGGAGCGCGCGAAGTCCCGCCGCGGCCTCCTCGGCCGCGGCGGGACGGTGGTCGCCGGTTCTCAGCACTGCGGCCGACGGCCGTGGTTGGCTCCGCGCCTGGCCCGCGCCTTCTTCTTGCGCCGCCTCTTCGATGACATGACACCGTTCCTCTCTCCAGGACCGCCCCCTGCGTCCCACCGTTCCACACCGGCCCGGAACGGGCCTGTCGAGCGCCCGGGGAGGGCGACGGAGACGGCGGACACCGGAAGGCGGCGGGCACTGGAAGGCGGCGGACACCGGAAGGCGGCAGGCCGGGTGTCCGCGTCGCCGTCCGGCCACGCCGCGCCCGGCTGCGGCTTCGTCCGCGCGGTTCACCCGGACGAGCCCGGGACCCGCCCCGCCTCCCGCCCGCCCGTTCGCGAAAACGGGCGGGCGGGGAGGCGGGGGCGGCTCACCACTGGCCGGGCTGGTAGTCGCCCGCCGGGACGCGGCAGATCACGTTCAGCCGGTTGTAGGCGTTGATCAGGGCGATCGTCGACACCAGCGAGGCGAGCTGCTCCTCGTCGTAGTGCTTGACGGCGTTCTCCCACACCGCGTCGCCGACCCCGCCGGCGGCGTCGGCGATGCGGGTGGCCTCCTCGGTCAGCTCCAGGGCGGCGCGCTCGGCGTCGGTGAACACCGTCGCCTCGCGCCAGGCGGCCACCAGGTTGAGGCGCTCGGGCCGGTCGCCGGCGTGCACGGCGTCCTTGTAGTGCATGTCGGTGCACATGCCGCAGCCGTTGATCTGGCTGGCCCGCAGCAGCACCAGCTGGGTGGTGGCGTAGGGCACGCCCGCGTCCTTGAGGGCCGCGCCGGCCGAGTTGATGAGCTTGACGAACTTCGCGCCGGTGGCGGTGGCGTAGTAGTTGAAACGGGCTTCCATGACGGGCTCCTCTGGTCGGTGCGCTCGCTGTTCGCGTGCGCCGTTCGCGGTTGCTCTCACTACCTCGACCCCGCCCGCGCCGCGGATGTGACATCCCCGGCCGGCCGCCCGCCGTGACCTGCGTCACACGGGCATCACGTCGATGTCAGGGGCGTGCCGCCGCCTCGCGCAGGTGGACGAGGAAGGCGGCGGTGGCCGGGGGCGGGTGGTGGCCGCGGCGCACGGCGGTGAAGACCTGCCGCACCGGGGTGTCGTCGGGGTGCAGGGCGACCAGCGCGATGTCGGGGCGGGCGGCGCGGGCGGCCAGGGAGGGGATGAGGGCGGGGCCGAGTCCGGCGGCGACGAGGCCGAGCTTGGCGGTCCAGCCGGCGACGGCGTACTCGACGCGCGGGCGCAGGCCCTGGCGCACGAAGGCGGCCAGCAGGGTCGTCTCGATGGTGCGGCGGGCGGCGATCCAGGGCTCGTCGGCGAGTTCGGCCAGGCGCAGGCGCCGGCGCCGGGCGAGGCGGTGGCCGCGGGGCAGGGCGACCAGGACCGGGTCCTCGACGAGCGGCTGGAGGTCGAACTGCTCGTGGTCGTAGGGGTGTTCGGGGTAAGAGGCGACGACGGCGAGGTCGATGTCGGCGTCCGCGAGGCGGGTGAGGAGGGTGGCGGAGAGTCCTTCGGTGAGCGAGACGGCCACTTCGGGGTGGGCGGCGCGGAAGGCGGCGAGGGCGGTGGGCACCAGGGCGGCGTTGGCGCTGTCAAAGGCGCCCAGGCGCAGGCGGCCGGTGCCGAGTTCGGTCAGGGCGGTGAGTTCGCGGCGGGTGGAGTCGAGGCGTTCCAGCAGGGCCTCGGCGTGCGGGAGGAGGGCGCGGCCGTGTTCGGTCAGGCGCACGCCGCGGGCGAGGCGGTCGAACAGCGGGGCGCCGAGTTCGGCTTCGAGGGTGGAGATCTGACGGGAGATCGCCGACTGGGTGAAGCCGAGGTGCTCGCCGGCGGCGGTGAAGGAACCGAGGCGGGCGGCGGTGCGGAAGACGTCGAGCCAAGCCATGTCCATGAGGCATGGGTACCATGCGAGACATTCGTTTGTCGCCTGGCTCGGGGCTGCCTAGCGTGGTGGCCATGAACACCGAGCACGCTCCTCTCCGAAAGATCGCCTTCCTCGGCCTGGGCCGGATGGGTCTGCCGATGGCCCGTCGACTGGCCGCCGCCGCACTGCCGTTGACCGTCTGGAACCGCAGCCCCGAGCGCGCCGGCGACCTGCCCCGCGCCGCGAGCCCGGCGGAGGCGGTCGAGGGCGCGGACGTCGTCATCACGATGCTCACCGACCCGGCGGCGGTCCAGGAGGTGGCCGGGCACTTCCTCGGGCACCTGGCGCCGGGGGCGCTGTGGATCGACATGTCCTCGGTCGGTCCGCAGGCGGTGGCCGCCCTGCGCGAACGGCTGCCCGCCGGGACGTCCCTGGTGGACGCGCCGGTGCTGGGCAGCGTCGGGCCGGCCGCGAACGGCACGCTGACGATCTACGCGGGCGGCGAGAGCGCCGACCTCGACCGGGCGCAGCCGGTGCTGGAGCACTTCGGGCGCGTGCTGCGCTGCGGCGGGCCGGGTTCGGGCGCGGCGCTGAAGGTCGTGGTGATGGGCGCGGTGGTGGCCGGGGTGACGGCGCTCGGCGAGGCGCTGGCGGTGGCGGACGGGTTCGGGCTGCCGCAGGAGCTGGCGCTGGAGGTGCTGGGGGGCGGGCCGCTCGCGGGGGTGGTGGCCCGCGCCCGCAGCCGGGAGTCTGACTTCCCGGTGCGCCTGGCCGCCAAGGACCTGGCGCTGGCGGGCGGTGGCCGGGTGCTGACGGCGGCGCACGAGGTGCTGCTGTCGCACCCGGACATCGCGGACGAGGACCTGTCGCGGGCGGTGGAGGCGATCCGCCGGGGCTGAGGCGCCTCCTGGTCGGGGGGCTATCCCGCGCGGTTCTCCAGCCAGCCCACGGCCGCCGCCCAGCTCGCGTGCTGCGGGTCCACGACCTGGAAGTGGTCGGTGCCCGCGTGCTCCACGTACGTCACCGGGTCCCCCGCCGCCTTCGCGGCCTCGACGTAGGCGCGGCTGTGGGTGACGGGCACGCGCTGGTCCTGGTCGCCGTGGACGATCAGGTGGGGGCGGCCCAGGGGCAGGCGGTGGAGCGGGGAGGCTTCGCGGTAGGGGGCCGGGTCGTCGTCGTAGGGGGTGCCGACGAACAGCGGGGTGGCGTCCTCGCCCAGGCCCTCGGCGGCGCAGCGCGGCAGGTCGGTGATCGGTGCGAGTGCGACCGCGGCGTTGACGAGGCCGGCGGCGGCCGTCAGCAGGGCGAGCTGTCCGCCGGCGGAGTGGCCGACGGCGATCGACGGGAGGTCGGCGAGGGCGGGGCGCACGGCGTGGGCGGCGGCGACCGCGTCGAGGGCGTCGGTGAGGGTGTCCGGCCAGCCTCCGCCGTCGCCGCCGGTGCGGCGGTACTCGATGTTGGCCACGCACCAGCCGCGGCCGGCGAGGTCGGCGGCGAGGGCGTCCATGAGGTGGAGGTCGTGCCGGTCGCGCCACCAGCCGCCGTGCACGGTCACCGCCAGGCCCCGGGCGGGCGGGCCCTGCGGGTCCGCGTCCCACAGCTCGACGAAGTGGCTGGGTGCGCTTCCGTAGCGCACGACCTCACGCTTCTGCATCCGTTTTATCCCTCACCCACATAGACCAACGGCACGTCGGTGGCCAACGGTACCGCTCCGAGCGCGAAGCAGGTGGCGTCACACCACTAGGACGGATGCACGGGGGTTAGTACGATGTGCGGACCGCAAGGCACCAACCCGGTAGATGGGAGGAACTACCCGTGACTGCAAGCATGTTGGAGATCCACGACGCGGGCCTGCTGGAGATCGACGAGGCGGGGATCGTGTTCGAAGACGAGTTCGACGCCGATCTCGCCCCGGCGGCCTGTCTCGCCGACCCGTTCGTGACCTGGGTTCCGACGCGATTCCCGTGCGGCGGCGACTCCTGACCCGAACGGCCCGTTCGACGGGACCGAAGCGGTCCGTCTGACCGGACGGGGGCAGCCCGTCCGACCGGACCGGGGCGGTCCATTCCGACCGGCGGGTGAGCGCGGTACTCCGGGTACGGGGGCGCTCACCCGCCCGGCATTCCAAGGGGGTTCGGTGCGGGAGCACCCGGCGGAGCACCTCGCGCAGCTCGCCCGCCTGGTCGCGCGGGCACCGGAGGGCGGGGGACGGCGGCGTCTGCACGCGGACGGGCAGTGGCTGTACCTGCACGACCGTGCGATGCCCGCGCTCGCCCACGGCTGGAAGCTGCACGTCTCGGCCCGCGCCGCCCAACTGCCGCTCCTGCTGGACCTGGTGGTGCCGGTACTGCTGCGCCGCACGTGCGACGCGAAGTTCGCGGCGGGCGCGGACGTGCTGGGCGCGACGAACTCCGGGGTGCACGGGGCGGCGGCCGTCGGCAAGGCCGTCACGGTGTATCCGCGTGAGGGTGAAGTCGTGGCTCTGGGTGAGGAGTTGGCGCAGCTGCTGGCGGGGTGGGACGGTCCGCGGGTGGTGAGCGACCGGCAGGTGCGCGCGGGTTCGCCGGTCTACTACCGCTACGGCCCGTTCCGTGCCCCGCAGGACCAGGACGTCGCGCTGATGAGCGGTCCGGACGGGCGGACGTTCCCGGGGCTCGCGCAGCCCTCGTACGCCCAACCGCCTTGGGCCGTGGACCCGTTCACCGCCGCATCCGTCACCACCGCCGTCACCGCCGCCGTCACCGCCGCCGCGCCGCCGAAGGGCACGTGCGTAGGCGAGGGCCGTTACCGGATCACCGCGGGGATCAGCCGCGCGCCCGGCGGTCACGTCTACCGGGGTGTCGAACTGGCGAGCGGGCTGGGGGTGGTGGTCAAGCAGGCGCGGGCGTTCGTCGGGGAGGACACCGAGGGCGTCGACGCGCGCGGGCGGCTGCGGCACGAGCGGCGGGTGCTGGCGGCGCTGGCGGGCGTGGCGGGGGTGCCGCGGCTGGTCGACTACGTCCGGCACGGCGCGGACGAGTACCTGGTGACGAGCGCCTGCGGGCCGCGCGACCTGCGCCGCGACGTCCTCGCCCACGGCCCTTACGCGGAAGGGGATTCGGGCGGGCGCGGCTGGCGGGAGGCGGCCCGGGCGCTGCTGCGGGTGCTGGACGCGGTGCACGCGCGGGGCGTGGTGGTGTGCGATCTGAAGCCCGCGAACGTCGTGCGGGGCGAGGCGGGTTCGTGGTCGCTGGTGGACTTCGGGGTCAGCGCCCTGGACGGTGAGCGCCCGGCCGGCGCGACCCCGGGCTACGGTCTGCCCGTCGCCTCGGTGCCTGCCCGGCCCGCGGATGACTACTACGCGTTGGGCACGACCCTGCACTTCGCGCTGACCGGCCTGGACCCGGTGGCGATCGGCCCGGACCCGGCCGCCTGCCGCGACCGCACCCTGGCCTGTCTGGCCGCCGCCCTGCCCGCCCCGGACCATCCGGCCCTCGCGGTGGTGGCGGGCCTGCTGAGCTTCGACGCCGGGGAGCGCACGGCGGCCGCGGCGGCCCTGCGGGAGGGCCGCCGCCCGGCCGGCCGCAAGGTCGCCCGCCCCGGCGCGGACGGCCTCGGGGAGGTCGTCGCCCACACCGTCGGCACCTGCGTGCGGATGGCCCGCGAGCTGCTCGGCTCCCCTTCCGCCGCGAGCCGGCCGCGCACGCTGCTCTCGCTCTACGACGGCGCCGCCGGCCTCGGCCTGGAACTGCTCCAGCACTCCGACGAGCACCCCGACGCCCGCGAGGCCGCCGCCGCCCTCGCCCGCTGGACGGCCGCGCACCCGGCGCTCGGGCTGCTCGGGCCCGGCCTGTACGACGGGCGGGCGGGCGTCGAGCTCTTCCTCGCCCACGCCGCCGCCCGCCTGGGCACCCCGGAGCCCGTCTCCGCCGACGCCGACGCCGATGCCCGGCTGGGCACCCCGGAGCCCGCCCTCGCCGACGCCTCGGACCCGGGCGCCCTGGTGCCCACCGACCAGATCTCGGGCGCGGCCGGTATCGGCACCGCGCACCTGCTCATGGCCCGCCTCCGCGACGGCGCCCGTGCGCAGCGCCACCTCGCCGTGGCCGCCGCGTGCGCCCGCCGCCTGACCGACGGTGCGCCGCAGGACCTGAAGGAGGAGCCGAACCCGGGCACCGCCGCCCTCGCCGAGGGCTTCGCCCACGGCCGCGCCGGCCTGGCCCACCTGCTCCTCGCCCTGCCCTCCCCCGACGCGGCGACGCAGGCGGCCGGGCGCGCCATCGTCGAGGACCTGGCCGCCGAGCTGCCGCGCCTGGCGGCGGAGGCCGCCCGGCCGGGCGCCACCCGCCGCTGGGGCTCGTGGTGCCGCGGCCTGGCCGGGATCGGCACGGTGCTGCTCCAGGCGGGCCTGCGCCTGGGCGAGGACGCCTACGTGGACCTGGCCGCCGAGGCGGCCGGGGCGTGCCGGGCACTGGCGCCGCGGATGGGCCAGGTGGTGCAGTGCTGCGGCCTGGCCGGGGTCGGCGAGCTGCTCGTCGACCTGGCGTCGGCCACCGGCGAGGAGCGCCACCGGGAGGCCGCCGGGCAGATCGCGGCCCTGGTCCTGTCGCGCGCCGGCGGCCCGCCCCACCGTCCGGTCTTCCCCGGCACGGCCCTGCTGACCGAGTCCCCCGCGTGGGCCACCGGAACGCCGGGCGTGCTCACGTTCCTGCGCCGCCTGCACCGCGGCACCGGCCCGCGCCCGGCCCTGCTGCCCGTCGCCTGACTGTCGCCCGACCGCCGGCCGTCAGGCCGAAGGCGCGGGGTGGACCTGCTGCCATCCGTTCACCGAACGGGTGAAGAAGATCGTCACCCGGTAGACCTCGCGCCGCCAGACCGAAGCGCCCGGCCCGTACTCGTGCAGTTCCTCCAGCGCCTCCTCCTTGGAGTCGTAGGAGTAGTTGCGTCCCTTGGCGTCCATGATCTTCCATTCGACACCCGGCATGCTCTCCAGGCCCATCGCCCGCCCCTTTCGATCTTGCTATCCGAACGCGAGGACCCTAGCGCCCACCGGGCCCGGCACCGCAACCGGCTTTCCCTCCCCGGCCGCGCACCCCCCCACCGGGCCGATTGTGCACTGACGACGATCACCCCTTAGCGTCGTCGCTGCACGCCGTGCGCCCACCGGGCCCGGCGGACGATCACCGGGGGAACGACCTTTGGAGGCAAGACCGTTGGGGGCACGACCGTTGGGGGAACAGCCGATGACGCGTGGGCGCCGTCCCGCCCGGGCCACGGCGGCACTGGGCCTGGCCGCCGCACTGCTGGCCGCGAGCGCCGGCTGCGCCGCGCCGCAGGCCAAGGACCGTTCCGAGGACGCCGCACCCGCGCCCACCGCGCCGGCCGCCGCCCCCGCGAGCGCGGACCCGGCCCACCCCCTCGCCGTCGTCTACCGGGGCCCCGCCGCATGCGACGGCTGCTCCGAGGCCGCGCAGGACCTGCTGGAGCGCAACGGCTTCACCGTCCGCTTCATCGGCCCCGACGAGGACCTGCGCTTCGGCCCCGCCGCGCTGGCCGGCGCCGCCCTGTACGTCCAGCCGGGCGGCACCAACGGCCAGGAGGTCACCACCGCGTGGGGCCTGCTGCGCCGCACCCCGGGCTTCCGCCCCGAGCTGATCCGCGACTACGTGCGCGGCGGCGGCCGCTACCTGGGCATCTGCATGGGCGGCTACCTCGCCGGCGACCCGGGCTACGACCTCCTGCCGGGCGACTCCGGCGAGTACATCAAGACCCCCGGCGCGACCGTCACCGACGACAAGGACGGCCTCGTCGACGTCGCCTGGCGCGGGCAGCGGCAGCCGATGTACTTCCAGGACGGCCCCTACTTCGACGTCGACGGCCCCGGCGCCGACGTCCTGGCCCGCTACACCAACGACCGCATCGCCGCCGCCGTCGCCTCCTACGGCACCGGCCGCGTCGCCGTCAGCGGCCCCCACCCGGAGGCGCCCGCCGACTGGTACCGCAGCTACCACCTGCCCGACGTCTCCGCCACGGGCCTGGGCCTGGGCGACGACCTGCTGAAGACGCTGATGACCGCGCCGTGACGGGAAGGCTCCGGCTCAGCCGGCGGCCGGGGTCCAGCGCGGATCGTGGCCGGAGAAGGCCGGCAGCCGGTCCGCCGCACCCGCGCCGCCCGCGACCGGCACGGCGGCCAACGTGCCGAAGCCGTCGCGCACGACGGGTATGAGGAACGCCCCGACGCCCTCCAGCCCCTCGCCGGCGCGTCGTCGAACGGCAGCGGCCGGCCGGTGGCGACGGCGATGTCCCACGCGTGCCCGGCCACGTCGAGCGCGGCCACCGCGGCGCCCCGGGCGGCGGGCATCGGCCCCATGGGCGTGCCGACGCTCTCCGCCCCGCGCCCCGACTCCCCCGCGGGCCGCGCCTGCGCGCAGACCCGCTCCAACTCGGCCACCTCGGCCACCTCGGCCACGGCGTCGCCCTCGACCGCCCGATCGGAGGCGAATGGGTCACCGGCCGGCGCGGCGCCGGTGATCCGCATCGTCAGCGCCCGCTGGTCCGGCCGGGCGTGGTGGTACACCGTCCACTCGGTGCACAGCGTGGGCGCGTCCCACCCGCCCGCGGGCACCGCGCGGACGGCGGCGAGCAGGTGGTCGTGCGCCCGGGCGAGCAGTTCGAACCCGTCGGCCGTCATGTTGTCCCCCGTTCCCCCGGTTTCCCGGCTTTCGTTCCACCTTCCTGCGGAACCGTAACAACCGCCCCTGACGCTCCATCAGTGCCGTTCGGCACATTCGGCCCCGGTTGTCCCGGCGTCTCGCCGTCACGACCCTGCCGATCCGGCCAGGGCCGGCCGAGGCCGGTGCGACGGCACGATAACCGGTTGCGCCACGGCCGTTTCCTCGCGACGGTTTCCAGGTGAGCACACCAGATCTCGGCCGGGTCGAGCGCATCGGCGACACGGTCCACCGGCCGGCCGGACCGTGGACCCCGGCGGTTCACGGCCTGCTCCGCCACCTGGAGGCCGTCGGCTACGAACTCGCGCCCCGCGTCCTCGGCTTCGACGGGCAGGGCCGCGAGGTGCTGACCTGGATCGGCGGCGAATCCGGCCCGGACGGCTGGGCCAAGGTCGTCGACGACCGTGGCCTGATCACCTTCGCCCGCCTCCTGCGCGACTACCACGACGCCGTGGCCGGATACCGGCCCCCGGACACGACGTGCTGGTCCACCAGGACGGCCGGCCCGGTCGGCGACGAAGTCGTCTGCCACGGCGACTTCGGCCCCTGGAACACCGTCTGGCACGGCACCCGGCCGGCGGGAATCATCGACTGGGACCACGCACGTCCGGCCCCACGGCTGCACGACGTGGCCTACGCCCTCGAATACGCGGCGCCGTTCCGCGATGACGACACGTGCACCCGGTGGCTGCGCTACCCGAAGCCGCCCGACCGCCGTCACCGCCTGGAGCTGTTCGCCACCGCCTACGGCCTCACCGACACGACGGGCCTGGTCGACGCCGTGCTCACCGTCCAGGAGCAGAACATCGACGTCAACCGGCGCCTGGCCGAACAGGGCCACGAACCCCAGGCCACCTGGGTCGCCGAAGGACACCTCGACAACCTCCGGGCCCTCCTCGCCTGGAGCCGGGACAACCGGCACCTGATCGACCCCTCGGGTTGAACTCGCGCTGCCGGCAGGAAGGTTGGGACAGGGCGAGCCCCACCCGCCCCCGGCGCCACCGGCCGACACCTCCCGGCACCTACGACACGGCGAGTCCAGGCCGCCTAACGGCACACGTCCTGCTGCTGCCCCGCGACGACGGCCTGCGCGAGCTGCCCCAGGGCATGGTCGAAGGAGGTGGAATCGGCGTGCGGCTTGGACCGGATCGCGCCCTGGGCGAGGACGGTGGCGCTGACGATGTCCGTGCTGCTGCCCGCGCAGTACTCGGTGACGCCGGACCCGCCGCCCCCGGTGATCGGCCCGCGCCCCACGAGGGCCCGCAGGTCGTGCCCGTCGGTGCCGGACGGCTGGTCGGGCCCGAGGCGGAACAGGACGATGCTCAGCGCCTCCTGCCCGTCGACGGAGACCGTACAGGACGTCTGCGCGCCCTGCCCGTTGCCCGCCGCCTGCGCCTTGCGCTCGTCGACGCCCGGACGCCCCTTGGGCAGCAGCGCGCCGAGCGGAGTGCCCTTGGCGCGCGGCTGCCCGCACAGGGTCTGCGTGAGGTCGGACTCCCCGGCGCCGAACGCCAGCAGGGCACCGCCGGTCCCGAGCCCGGCAACGACGAGCGCCCCGACGCCCAGTACCCAGGGCCGGCGCTCCGTGAGCCTCACCATTTCGCAGTTCCCTCGCCGTTCGCACACATGATCGACGCGAAGCTTAAGCACGCTGCCCACACAGAAGCAACGGCACGGCCCGCCCCGCCAGCGCCTCGGCCACACGGGCCGCCTGCGCGGGCGCCATGACGGCGGACAGCTGCTTCACCGGCACGAAGCGCGCCCCCAGCAGCCCGCTGCGCCTCTGCGGCGCAGCGACGGGCTGCGCGCCCGTGATCCCGCCATCGAAAACGAGGTTGAGGCGCTCCAGGTAGCGGTCGGCGGGCGTGTAGTCGACGGCCAGCACGTCGGCGAGCCGCACGCCGATGCCGGTCTGCTCGGCGAGGTGGCGGCCGGCGGCCTCGTGCGGGGGCTCGTTGGGGCGGGCGGCGCCGCCGGGGAGGATGAGCCCGTCCATGTAGTCGGGGTCGACGAGGAGGACGTCGCCGCGGGGGTTGCGGACGAGGGCGAGGCAGCCGAGCCGGCAGACGGGAGGCTTGGCGAGGAGGCGGGGGTCGCGCATGGGGGGGTGCTACTTCCTGTTCCAGAAACACCAGTTGATCAGGGCGGCGAAGCCGAGCAGCCAGAGGAGGCGGGCGGCGAGTTCAGTCGTCATCGGCGGCGAGGCGCTCGAAGTGCAGCCCCTTGCGGAGCAGTTCGACGATCCGCCCCACCTCCGGAACACGGGCGGCGCCGAGAGAGATCAGGTAGCAGCCGGTACGGCGCCCGAAGTCCCAGTCCACCTCCAGAGAGGGCAACTTGACCCCTCCCAGAGCGAGGACGGCCGCCAAGTCGTCGGCAACGAGCGCGGCTTCACGCCGCTGCTCGGCAGTCGCCCGGTCGAGCATCGAGGCCATCACACACCGGTCCTACGGTGCACCTCGAACACCCGCCACGCCGAGAACGCGGCGCAGAAGGAGTGGAAAGAGGCGAGCTCACCGGTCGAGCCGCAGCGCAGCCACTCCCCCGTGACTTCGTTCCGCACCCGGTAGCAGCGCCCCTCCGGGTCCCACCGCACCCCGTACCCGTGGAGTCTGGACAGCACCATGATTTCGAGAACCCTCCGCAGTCGATATTTCACGTTCTGTGCTCATGGTGGCGCGAGGAGACCTAGCATCGGAAGCGAAGATGGACTTGTCTTCCCGGGCATCCAATTTGGAGCACCCATGGTGAACATCAAGGAAATTGACCCCGAGTCAGGCCCGTGGGCGCCATTCGGGGTACTCCTTCGCAGGTCACGCAAGGCAGCGGGCCTGACCCAGGCTCAGCTCGCCAAGAAGATCGGGTGTAACCCGTCCACGGTCTGCGTCGCCGAACTTGCCACGAAGCAGGTGTCCAGAAAATTCGCCGAGGCCGCCGACAAGGCCCTCGGCCTCCACGGCGCCCTGACGCTGATGTGGCTGCAGGCCTCCAACTCCGCAGGCCTGGCCGAGGGGTTCGCCGACTTCACGAAGTTCGAGGCCCAGGCCCGGGAGATAAGGCTGTTCGAGATCGGCGCCGTCCCAGGCCTGTTCCAGACCCAGGCGTACGCCGAGGCCGAATTGACCTGCGCCGTGGATCTGGGCGAAGTCACCGCAGAGCAAGCCCAGGAACGCCTCGCGATCCGCATGGCCAGGCAGAAGCTCCTGACCCGCACGCCTCTGCCTTTCGTCTACGCCGCTCTGGACGAAAGTGTGCTCCGGTGGCAGCTCGGAGGGCCATCCATCATGGCCGAACAACTCGAACGCCTCGAAGAACTCGCGGCCGGGCCCAACGTCATGATCCAGGTCATTCCGTTCAGCATGGGGGTGCACCGGTCGTTCCGCTCAGCCGTCACGCTGCTGACCATCGGCGACAACTCCCAGCTCGGGTACACCGAGACGCTTCACCGAGGCTTCCTGGAGCGGGATCGAGCCACTGTCATTTCGTGGCGCAGACGATACGATCGGCTACAGGTAGACGCACCTCCAAGGGCCGAATCCCTGGCCATGATCAGAAGAATCCGGAAGGAACTGGCACCATGAGCTCCCGCCTCGACCTGTCCTCTGCCCGCTGGGTCAAGTCCTCCCGCAGCACCGACGGAGGCCAGTGCATCGAGGTGGCTCCCGGATTCACCGGCGTCATGCCCGTCCGCGACTCCAAGGACCCCAACGGCCCCGCCCTCGTCTTCACCGCCGATGCCTGGCAGTCCTTCGTCACCGCCATCCGCGCCGACGAGTTCGACGCCCGGTAGCACAGCTCTCGGCCCCGCCGCCCAGACTCGGGGCGGCGGGGCCCACAGCTCAGGAGGGGATCGCATGCCCGACATCAACTCGAGCACCGCCCGCTGGGTGAAGTCGACCTACAGCCAGCAAGGCGGCAACTGCATCGAGGTGGCTCCCGGCTTCACCGGCGTCATGCCCGTCCGCGACTCCAAGGACCCGAGCGGGCCCGCCCTCGTCTTCACCGCCGACGCCTGGCAGTCCTTCATCACCGCTATCCGCGCTGACGAGTTCGACGCCCGGTAACAGCCCTTCAGGCCTTGCCCGCCCCGAGCTCCGGGGCGGGCAAGGCATCCGAACCACGCCGCTGCGACGCGAGGAGGGCACGACATGCCCGACGACCACTCCGGGGTATGGCTGAGCCGGTACGAGTTCTACAGCGGCAGCCGCAACGGCACCTTTACCGGCCTTCACCACGTAGTCCTGGCTCAGCACGGCAACCGCATCACCGGACAATCGCTCCCCGGCGCGTCGTCCAATCCCGACTCCCCGATCTCCTTCGACCTGACCATCGACCGGAACGTCGTCACCGGCACCTGGGTCGAACAGACGGCGCAGGACGGCTACTACCAGGGCGCCAGGTATCACGGGGCCGTTCAGCTCCTCATCGATCCGACCGGCTGGCGCATGTCCGGCAAGTGGGTCGGCTTCGGCAAGGAGTTCGACGTGAACACCGGCCCGTGGGACCTCCGCCTGGTCGACAAGTCCACAGCTGACGAAGTCCTGGCCCGGTACAGCACGCCGCCCGCCGAGTAGCCACGCGCCAAAGCCCTACCCTCCCGTCCATGAACAGCGACACCGAGACTTCCCGGTCAACACCGCTGCACTCCGTCTCCGTCGCGGGGGCGGTCGTCCGCGAGGATGGGCGCGTGCTGGCGATCCGTCGCGCCGACAACGGTGCTTGGGAACCACCGGGCGGAGTTCTGGAACTCGCCGAGACCGTCGAAGACGGCCTGCGCCGCGAGATTCGCGAGGAGACCGGGATCGACGTCACCGTCGGCCAACTGACCGGCGTCTACAAGAACATGGCCCGCGGCATCGTCGCCCTCGTCTTCCGCTGCCACCCCGAGAGCGGCGCCGAGTGCCTCTCCGCCGAAACGACCGCCGTCGCCTGGCTCACCCCCGACGAAGCCGCCGGCCGCATGAGCGAGGTCTATGCCGTCCGCATCCTCGACGCCCTCCGCCCCGGACCGCCCCACATCCGCTCTCACGACGGCCGCCGGCTCACGTGAGAAGTCGACCCCGCCGACTTCTCACTCCATACCACGAGTGATCTCGTCCAACTCCGGGCACGAGCGAGGGGTGTTCGCCGTCTATCCGTACCGCTCGGCCTGCCCTCAGTCGGTCTGGGCGCAGCTGATCGCCGAGACCCGATCCGAGATCTTCCTGGCCGGGTACACCAACTACTTCCTCTGGCTGGAGCAGCCCGACCTCCCCCAGACTCTCCGGCGCAAGGCCGAAGCCGGCTGTCGGGTCCGTTTCCTGTTGGGAGACCCCAGTTCTGACACGACCCGCCTGCGTGAGCAGATCGAGGATGTGACCCTCACGGTGTCGACCCGGATCAGGATCACGCTGGAGAATCTCACCAAGCTTGCCGACGCCGACGGCATCGAGGCCCGCTTCAGCGCCCTCGACGACGGGCCGAATCACATCGGGCTCTCCGTCTTCCGCTTCGACGAGCACGCCCTCGTCACTCCCCACCTCGCCCGAACCGTCGGCCACGACTCGCCGATGATGCACATCCGGCACAGCGAGGAGGACGGCATGTTCGGCCGCTTCGCCGAGCACACCGAGGAACTCTGGTCCCGGGGCACCGCCATCCGCGCCGCCGCCTGAGTCGACGCAATCGACAGCCCCAGGACTCCTCGCCAACTTTGCACTCAACCGTCCCTTGGCAGGGCCGAGTTGCGGGTAGAGTCGGACCGCATCACCGGATGTCGGCTCTGGCCGGAGGCTGCACGCGCTTGAGCGCGTGGGGTGCCCAGTTTGCGTCGCCGTCCGGCACGGTTCCCCTCCGCGGGATTCATCTGGAGGTCGACGCATGCCTGCGTGGCTGTCACGCCCCTTTCTCGTCGCACTGTTCGCGCTGCCGCTCCTGGCGGTCGTGCTGTTGTCCGCCCCGGCCTGGCTGACCTGGCCCTTCCTGCCGCCCGGGCGCCAGGACGTCGTGCTCGCAGTGCTCGACCGCCTCGTCCAGTGGACCCGGGTGGCGGTGCCACGCGTGAGCGGCCCCGCCACCCGGGCCGTGGTCGAGTAGGTCACGCGGCGG
The DNA here is from genome assembly GCF_042751525.1 of Kitasatospora sp. NPDC059408. Lineage (NCBI taxonomy): Bacteria > Bacillati > Actinomycetota > Actinomycetes > Kitasatosporales > Streptomycetaceae > Kitasatospora > Kitasatospora sp. NPDC059408. The sequence continues at coordinate 31,223 of NZ_JBHYWI010000055.1, read as the reverse complement.
CCTCTCCGAGCACTGACCGGCCTTGCGCAGGAAGTCGGCTCCGTCGACTTCCTGTGCGAGGGCGCTCCAGGCGGCCGTGGACGACGTACGTGAGGCCCCGGGCGCTACCGGCTTCCCCTCCCGGGTGCCCGGTACCGCCCGTGGCGTGCCGGGCGGGTGAACTTCACGGCCCGTACGGGTGACGGGCGTGACCGCCCGGACGGCACAGCCGGACCGTTCGTAGGCGTCCCCATCCCTTGCCCCGCAAGGGATGGGCGAAGCGCCGCCCGGCAGGACACGCAGGGACGACGGTCGGCCGGGGGATCACCGCGTGTGGTCGACTTCCACCGGCTTCCGGGTGCTCAACCCGAAAGCACCGCCCCGGACCACCGGAGGAATACCCATGCACCGCGTCATGTCCGTCAAGCGCTCCCTCACCCTCGCCGCCGCCGCTCTGGCGCTCGGCACGACCGCCGCCCTGAGCATGCCCGCCATGGCGGACAGCCAGCCCCAGGCCGGCGCCCACCGCGCGACCAGGGCGGTGCAGGTGCCGGACATGACCCTCGACAGTACGGGAACCGCCGACCTCGGCGGCGCCGCCCAGGGGCTCGGCAACGCCTTCGGCGGCAGGGCCTCGATGAAGGACGTCGATGGCAGGAACATCGGCACCGCCTACGCCAACTGCGACAAGGACGCGACCGGCACGAGCGCGGACCAGGTGCTGTGCACGAGCGTCTTCAAGTTCAGCGACGGCGCCCAGATCGCCCTCGACGCGGTCATCCCCGTCCCGAAGCCGGGGGCCGACCTCAAGGACTTCGACGGCATCGTCACCGGCGGCACCCTCCGGTACGAGGGCCTCACCGGCGTCGCCCACTTCACCCCCCGCTCCGTCGGCGTCTACGAGGTGTCCTTCAGCTGACCCCACGCACCACGCGCGTGCCCGGCAGGGACCTCCGTGCCGGGCACGCGGGCGTTCACGCGCTGTCGGCCAACTCCGCGAGATCGGCGGCCGATTCGGGCGTCAGGCGGTAGAAGCCCTGGAGGCTGACGGCGCGCTCCAGGCGGCCGTCGACGACGTACTTCAGGCCCCGGGTGCGGCCGCGCTGGTTGCGCCAGGTGAGGCGGGGCAGGAGGTCGCCGGGGACGGGGAGGTCGAAGCGCACGGGCGTCGCGTCGACGTGGACGACCTCGGCGCCGCAGCCGCCGGCGCCGAGCGCCCACCAGTCGTGGTGGCCGGGGTGGGAGCGCTCGCCCCAGGCCTGCGGGGCGGGGCCGCAGCAGTCGCGCCGTTCACGGTCGACGATCCGCATGCGGCTGACCACGAACACCTCCCGCTGCCGCACGTGCACCGCGTACACCTCGTCCCCGGCGCGGGCGCCCGACCAGGCGGGCAGGGAGGAGTGGGCGCCACTGAAGGCGGCCGGGGGCCGCCGGCCCGCAAGGCCGGCCTTGCGCAGCTCGTCGCAGGTGTAGTGGGTCCACAGCACGGTGAAGGCGTCCGACATGCGGCTCATGCTACGAACCGGGACCGACAGCGAACTCCCCGATCCGGGCGTGGGTCTGCGCGGTGCCCGTGTGGACGAAGGCGGCCATGCCCAGGGCGCGGGCCGCGTCCACGTGCCCTGGGACGACCTCCAACCGGGCGTCCTCGCCGGCGCAGCCGACGTCGACCACGATCGCGGGGGTCGCGGGGCAGGGGCCGCAAGGTCGCTCACTCATCGCCAGGGAGCTCGAACTCCTGCCGCCGCCGCGCGCCGGCGCGGGTCGTGCATGTGGCCTCGCCCGGGAAGCAGCCGGTGGACTTCGCGACCTGATGCTGGAGTGCGACTACGACGGGATGGGGGCGTACTGCCGGAGCAAACTCGCCCAGTTGACTTCCTCCCCGCCCTAAGGCACGGGGATTCCGGCCGCGTGTGCCGCGCGGGGGCTTTGCCTCCGCGCGGGTGCGCGCGGCCGGTGGTTGGCGTTTCACGGACCGGCTGGTGCCGAGGTCTCCACGCCCTGACACCGCATGCCCTGCGGCGTTGAGGATGTTCTTCGCGGCGTTCACGTCGGCGTGGTCCCGGTGTCCGCAGGCGGTGCACTCGAAGGCCGCTTGGCTCTCGCGGTTCTTCGGGTCCACGTGCTTGCAGGCGTGGCAGGTCTGCGACGTGTACGCGGGATTGACCAGCACCACAGCAGTGCCAGTGGTACGCGCCGCATTGCGCAGCGCGAGTTCGAGCAGGTGCCAGCCCTTGTCGAGGATGGCCCGGTTCAGTCCAGCCTTGGCACGGACGCCTCGGCCGGGCTGCTCAATTGTTCCTGCGGCGGAGGCGGTCATGTTCTTTACACGGAGGTCTTCCAGCACCACGACCGCGTTGTGGGTGGCCAGCTTGTTGGCGGCCTGCGCACAGAAGTCCGCACGCCGGTTGCGGACGCGGACGGTGATCGCGTTGATCTTCGCCACTACCGCCTTGCGCCGGTTGCTGCCGCGCGTGCATCGGGCAAGCTGTTGCTGCATGCGGCGCAGCCGCTTCGCCTCGCCCAGCGTCACATACGGCCGGTCGTGGAAGTCGCCTGTGCTGGTTGCCACGGCGAATTTGACGCCGCGGTCCACGCCCACGGCGGCGTTCGGCATCGCGTGCCGCTCAGGGGTCTGATTGCCGTCCTCCACCAGGAACGACACGAACCAGTGCCGCCCTTGCCGGGTAACGGTCGCCGAGCGGATCTGGCCGCCGAGCGGGCGGGACCATCGGAAGCGGACCCATCCGAGCTTCGGCAGCTTCGCCCGACCCCATTTGCGGCCGGTCCGCTCCACCGTGATCCGATTCCCCACCGGGAACCGGAACGACGGCCGCCAACGGGCCTTGGAGCGCCACCGCACCCGGAACGTGCCGTGTTCCCGGCACGCCCGGTCCAGATCCCTCAACGTCTGCTGCAACACGTGCGAAGGCGCCTCCGTCAGCCACGGGAACTCCCGCTTCGCCTCCGCCAGCTCGGCAGCCTGCGGAACGTAGTCCATCCACGCCCCACGCCGCCGGTACTCCCTGCGCTGCTCCAAAGCGGTGTTCCACACCGAACGGCAGACATCACCGAATGTCTCGCACAACTCAGCCTGCCCCGAATCGAGTTCAAGACGGTACCGTCGCCCGGACAACACGAGGAACACCCCCCTTCAACAGCCGCGATCAACCTAGCGCACGTCACTGACAACGCAGAGACCTGCGCCGCTTCGCGACTCCGAGCCCAAAAATGGGCCGCCCCCAGCCAAAGCAGGGGTTGGCACCCAAGAGTTCAGATCACCTGCGGGTTCGAGCTCGCGGCGCGCGTGCCGGCCGGCGAGGTGACGGTCAACAGCCTGCACCCCGGGGACGTTCATGCCCACCAAAATGGTGCTGGAGGAGATGGGCTACTCGGTCGACAGCCTGGAGGAGGGCGTGGCCGCCGTCCACCGCCTGGTGACCGGTCCGGCGCTGGCGGGCGTCACCGGCCGCTACTTCGACCGCACCCGCGAGACCCGGGCCAACGCACAGGCCTACGACCCGGCGGCCCGCGCCGAACTGTGGCGCCGCAGCCTGGAACTGGTCGGCCACCCGGGCCTGTGACCCGTAGCAAAAAAATTTCCGCGCCGCCCGCCGAGCGCACTAGTGCACCACCCACCCCGCGCGGCCTGCGCCGCCGCCTCGCGGGCCCGCCCGACCGCCCTAGTGCACTAGTGCGGTGCCGCCGGAAACCCCGCAGATAGGGCTTGTTGAGTGCGTTGCGTACGCCGTACATTCGGGGCATGGAGAACACCACCGCGCACACCACGCACCCCGCGCACACCGACGGCAGCAGCACCAACGACGTCCTCATCTCCGGCGGCGGGATCGCCGGGCCCGTCCTCGCCCACTGGCTGCGCCGGGGCGGCTTCAACCCGGTCATCGTCGAGCGCGCGCCCGCCCCGCGCCCCGGCGGGCAGAACGTGGACCTGCGCGGCGCGGGGCGCACCGTCATCGAGCGGATGGGGCTCATGGAGCAGGCCCGCGCGCTCAACGTCGACCAGCGCGGGCTCGGACTCGTCGACCGCAGGGGGCGGCTGACGGCCCGGATGCCGGTCGAGCTGTTCGAGGGCGAGGGCATCGTCGCCGAGATCGAGATCCTGCGCGGCGACCTCGCCGACCTGCTGTACCGCTCCACCGCCCACGAGGTGGAGTACCTCTTCGACGACACCGTCACCGCCCTCGCGGAGGACGCGGACGGCGTCACCGTCACCTTCGAGAAGGCCGCGCCGCGCCGCTTCGCCCTGGTCGTCGGCGCCGACGGGCTGCACTCGACGGTGCGCCGCCTGGCCTTCGGCGGCGACGACGGCCACTTCAGGCCGCTCGGCGGCTACAACGCCTGGTTCACCGTCCGCGACGAGATCGACCTCGACGGCTGGTTCCTCATGTACAACGCGCCCGGCGGCCTGGTCGCCGGCGCCCGCCCCGGCCGGCTGCCCGGCGAGATCAAGGCCTCGCTCGGCTTCCGTTCCGCGCCGCTGGGCCTGGACCGGCGCGACACCGCCGCCCAGCAGCGCCTGCTCGCCGAGCGCTTCGCGGGAGCCGGCTGGGAGGTGGACCGGCTGCTGGCGGGCATGGCCCGCGCCGAGGACTTCTTCTTCGACTCCTACGGCCAGATCCACCTCGACCACTACACCCGCGGGCGCGTCGCCCTCGTCGGCGACGCCGGCTACTGCCCCAGCCCGCTCACGGGCCTGGGCACCAGCCTCGCCCTGGTCGGCGCCTACCTGCTGGCCGGCGAACTCGCCGCCGCCCGCGCCGCCGGCACCGGCCACCGCGCCGCGTTCGCCCGCTACGAGGAGCTGATGCGCCCCTACGTCACCCGCTCCCAGGAACTGCCGCCCGGCGGCATGAACGGCTACGCCCCCAACAGCGCCACGATGATCCGCCTGCGCGCCGCCTCGATGCGGATGATGGGCCGCTGGCCGATGCGCAGCATCCTGGCCGCCCAGTTCGCCAAGGCCGGCGACATCGACCTGCCCGACTACGCCCTCGCCACCACCGCCTGATGCCGCACCGGCCGGGGACGGACGGGAGCAGCGGAGCGCCGCCGCCACGGGGGTGCGGCGGCGCTCCGGCTCCGGTGAACAGCCCGCGCGCTCAGCCCTGTTGACGAAGCAGCCAGGCCCGGGCCTCCTCGCGCTCCACCCGAACCGCCCCCATGAACCACTCCTCGCGCGGGTCCCACACCCGGTTCGCCGCCGCTTGGAGCCTGCCGCGCACGGACTCCGTCTTCCCGGGGTCGGACACCGCGTGGAAGGCGATACCGCTCTGCTCGGTCGTCCCGAGCACGGTGACGGAGCCGTCGAGGGAGAGCATCGCGAAGCCGGGCAGGCCGGGCCCGAAGCCGAGCAGGCGCTGGGGGTGGCCGAGTTCGTGCGTTCCGACGGTGACCGAGCAGCCGGCGCCCATCAGGTCCCAGCGCTCCAGCAGGCGCACGCGGCGCCACTGCTCGCGCCGGTGCCGGGACGCGGCCCGCGCGCTGAAGCGGTGGACGGGCAGGGCGAGCAGGAACTCGCGGTCGGCGCCGAACAGGCCGCAGGAGAGGGCCAGTTCGTACCAGCCCTGGTTGGCCCGCGCGACGAGGTCCGGTTCGTCGCTCTCGAAGCAGACCAGGCCCAGGTCTTGCGGTCCGGGGTCGCGGTGGAGCGCGAAACCCACCACGGACACCGGCAGGACCGGCTGCGGCACCCCGCCCTCCAGCACCTCCAGGCCCGCCCGCCGCAGCGGCGCGTCGACCGTGCGGCGCATCTCCTGCCTGCCCAACTACCGCTCCCACCCCGTCGTACGGCCTCCGGTCGAGGATACGGCCCGAGGATAGGGCCCCGCGGTCACCAGCCGCCCGTGCGCGCGCACGCGTCCGCGAAGGCGGCGGCGTCGGTCTCGGCGCCGAAGTGGTGGATCACGTGCTCGCGGACGTGGTCCTGCTGGGCACGGGTGAAGGCCGCGCAGGCGTCGTGGACGACGTGCGCGGTGTAGCCGCGGTCGTGGGCCTCGCGCAGGGTGGACTCGACGCACACGTGGGTGGCGAAACCGGCCAGGTACAGGTCGGTGACGCCGAGCCGGCGCAGGATCAGGTCGAGATCGGAGAAGCCGGCGAAGGCGCTGGCCCCAGCCCGGCCGCGCACGACCGGCTCGCCGGGCCCGGGGCGGAAACCTTCGGCGAACCCGGTGCCCGCACCGCCCTCGATCCAGGTGCCCGCCGCCGGGATCGCCGCGCGCAGCCCCAGGCGGGCCGGGGTCCAGCCCGCCAGCTCCGGCGCGCCGGGCGTGAGGACGAGCGGGACGTGCACGACGGGGACACCGTGCGCACGGGCGGCGGCCAGGGCGGTGGCCGCCCCGCGCACGGCGGTGTCGAGCAGGTCGCGGTCCGCCACGAGGCGGTGGAGAGCACCGTGTTCGGGGTCGAGCCACTCGCGCTGGAACTCGATCAGGACGAGGGCGGCGTGCGGGCGCGCGGGCATGACGGTCACGGTCGGCTCCTTGCCGGAAGAAACTCCAACTGACGAGTTGGAGACTAGCGCGAAAGGGCCGCACCTCCAACCGGCCAGTTGGAAATGCGGCCCGCCGACAACACCCGAAGGCGACGCCCCCGAGGGCGACGGCACCCGAGGGCGAGAACCCCCGAGGGCAGGGAGACCCGGAAGTCAGCGCACGAGCCTGCGCACCAGGTCGACGACGGCGGCGCGACGGGCCGCCGGATCCTCCTGCGCCGTCCCGCCGAGGATCATCCGGGCCAGCTGCGGCGCCGCGAACTGCCAGCCGGCCAGCGCCACGACGGCGTACAGCAGGTCCTCGGGGCGGGGCTGCGCCCCGGACCGGCCGGCGCCGCCGAGCGCGGCGACCTTCTGCGCGTAGTACGCGGCCCGCCGCTCCTGCCCCGCGACCTCCGCGCCGGGCTCGCCGCACAGGGCCTCCCACTGCAGCAGGCGCAGCAGGTGCGGGTGGGCGAGGTGGTAGTCGAAGACGCGGCCCGCGTACTCGGGGAGGTCGACCGGGTGTCCGTCGTCCTCCGCCATCGGCACGGCGGCGGCGAGCTGCTCCAGTTCGCGCTGGACCACGGCGTCGAAGAGCTGCCGCTTGCCGCCGAAGTAGGGGTAGATGCGCTCCTTGTTGACGCCGGCCGCGGCGGCGATGCGGTCGATGCGCGCGCCCTCGGGGCCGTGTGCGGCGAACTCGTCCACGGCGGCGTCGAGCAGCAGCCTCTTGGTCTTCGCGGTGTCCCATCCCATGGGGCCAGCATACGAAGGGTCCAACCGGCCGGTTGGACGCACGGTCCGCCGGCCGCCCAGCGCCCCCGGCCCCCGAAGGCCGCCCGCCGTCAGCCGTCAGCCGTCCGAGCGCCGCGTGCGGTGGGCGGCCACGCGCACCCGGGTCGCGCAGCGCGGGCTGCAGTAGCGGCGGGGGGTGCGGCGGCCGGTGTCGATGAAGTAGCGGCCGCAGCCGTCGGCGGCGCAGCGGCCCCAGGCGCAGCGGCCGCGTTCGGTGAGCCACAGGCCGAGGGCGAGGGCGCCGGTGGACAGCAGCCAGTGGGTGGGACCGGCGTCGGGGGGTGCCTGGGTGTGCAGGGCCCAGGGGCGGCCGGGCAGGCGCACGAGGCGGGGGCGGGGCGGGTGGCGGTCGAGGAGGGCGTTGATGGCGTCGGCGGCGGCGTCCTGGTCGTCGAGGTCGAGGATGCGGGTCAGGTGGGCGGTGGCGGTGCGCAGTTCGCGGGCGTCGGCGTCGGCGTCGGTGCGGATGAGCTCGGGGCCGCCGTGGCGGGCGAGCAGGGCCCGGAGGTCGGCTGCGGGCAGGTCGGGGTCGTCGCGGACGGCGTTGGCGAGGTCGGTGAGGAAGTACAGGCCGCGGGGGCGGTCGTCCCGGGGGTCGCCGGGGGCCTCGGGGTTATTCGCTTGATCGTTCTCCACGTCACGATGGTAACGTCAAAACAACCAGTTAAGCGTTACGAAAGATGGAGGGCCCCGCATGCGCATCCCCGAGACGACGCCCGTCCTGGTGGTCGGCGGGGGCCCGGTCGGGCTGGCCCTGTCGCTGCTGCTGTCCGGGTACGGCGTGGAGCACCTGCTCGTCGAGGCCCGTCCGGGCACCTCGCTGCACCCCAAGGCCCGTGGCGTGTCGGCCCGTTCGATGGAGGTCCTGCGGCGTCTGGGCCTGGAGGAGGAGGTGCGCCGGGCCGGGCTGCCGTCCTCGCACGTGTACTTCTACCGCGGCCGCGACCTCGTCGACCCGGACTTCGTGCGCACCGGCCTCGCCCCCGCTGCCGGCGAGGGCGCCGAGCGCACCCCCTCCCCCGGGCTGCTGTGCCCGCAGGACGTGCTGGAGACGATCCTGGCCCGCCGCGCCCGCCAACTCGCCCCCGGCTCCGTCCGCTTCGCCACCCGCCTGGTGTCGTTCACCCAGGACGGCGACGGCGTGGACGCACTCCTGGAGGACCGCGACAGCGGGGAGCGCCGCACCGTGCGGGCGCAGTGGCTGGTCGGCTGCGACGGCGCCTCCAGCCCGGTGCGCACCGGGGCCGGGATCGCCATGGAGGGGCTCACGGGCCTGGGCCACTTCCTGAGCGTGCGCTTCGAGGCGCCGCTGGGGCCGGTGGTCGCCGACCGGGCCAGCGCCTCCTACTTCCTCACCGCCCCCGGCCGCGGCGGCTTCCTGGCCGTCGACAACGACCGGCAGTGGATCTACCAGCACCCGTACGACCCCGCCGAGGACGACGTTGCCGCCCTGCGCGCGGACCACCACCGCCTGGCCCGACTGGTGCGCGACGCGGCCGGGTTGGCGGACCTGCCGGTCACCGTCCGCGACACCACGACCTGGCGCTGCGACGCCCGCACCGCCACCGCCTACCGCCGCTCGCGCGTCCTGCTGGCGGGCGACGCCGCCCACGTGATGCCGCCCACCGGCGGGCACGGCATGAACACCGGCATCGGCGACGCGGACAACCTCGCCTGGAAGCTCGCCGCCGTCCTGGACGGCACGGCCGGCCGGGCGCTGCTGGACACCTACCAGGACGAACGCCGCCCCGTCGCCCTCGCCGTCACCGAGCTGTCGCTCGCCAACTCCCGCGCCCGCACCAGCTACCGCATCGACGACGAGCTGCTGCTCACCGCCGCCTACCGCTCCACCGCCGTCGCCGGGAGCCGGACGCGCCCGCCCGTGGACCCCGAGCGCACCCACCCCGACGGCGGCCCCGGCGCCCGCCTGCCCCACCGCCCCCTGCCCGACGGCCGCTCCACGCTCGACCTCGTCGGCCCCGGCTTCACCCTCCTCACCCCGCACCCGGACGGCGCCCGCCGGCGCCAGGCCGCGGCCGCCACCGCCGCCGGCCTGCCCGTCACCGTCCGCACCGCACCCCTGGACCACACCGTCCTCGTGCGCCCCGACGGCCACATCGCCTGGCAGGCACCGACGGATCCCGCCGACGACACCCACCTGCTCACCGTCCTGCGCGCAATCCTGTCGGCACCGCGGGCTTGAACCTCACCCGACGTCAGGAGGCATCGTTACGCCATGACCTCCGAACAGACGTGGAAGGTCGGCCCACTCGCCGAAGCGAGCGGGCTGACCGTGCGCACCCTGCACCACTGGGACCACATCGGCCTCCTCAGCCCCTCCCGCCGCACCCCCTCCGGACACCGCGAGTACACCGAACAGGACGTGGTGCGCCTCTACCTCGTCCTGGCGCTGCGCCGCCTCGGCCTCGGCCTGGAGACCGTCGCCACCTGCCTGGACGCCGGCATCGACCCGCTGCGCCTGGTCGGCGAACACCTCGTCGGCATCGACGCCGCCCTCGCCTCCCTGACCGCGCTGCGCGAGCGCCTGGCCCACATCCACGGCGAACTCGCCGCCGAACGCACCCCCGACACCGCCGCCCTCATCCGCGTCCTGCAGGCCATGCGCGGCGCCGGCACCCCCGGCACCGAACCCGCGCTGCGCCGCCACCTCGACGACGACCAGATCGACGCCCTGCGCGACCACGCCGCCGCGCTCGGCCCCGCCGCCCACTACTACCTCGACATCGAGTGGCCCCAGCTCTACCGGCGCGCCGAGGCCCTGCGCCGGGCCGGCGCCGACCCGGCCGGCCAGGAGGTCCAGCGCGTCGTGCGGCGCATCGACGAACTGGGCGCCCTGTTCTCCGGCGGCGACCGCGCCCTGTCCGGCGCCGTGCGCGGCGCCTGGCGCGAGGACCCGGCCGCCGTCTCCGGCCAGAGCGACGCCCCCGCCGACCAGTGGCGCGACCTCGCCGACTTCCTCGACCTCGCCCGCCGGGGTGACGCATGAGCACCATGCCCAGGCGCGTGCGGGTGCGCGCCGCCGTCATCTCCGTGCTGCCGGTGCTGTTCCCCGCGCTGCTGCTCCTGACCATCCTGGCGATGGCCCACGTGGTGCCCTGGCCGGTGGTCCCCGCGGTGGCGCTGGCCCTGCTCGTCCAGGCCCTGGTCACCTACATACGCCTGGGCCGCTCCGACGGGCCCGGGAACTGACCCCGGGCGGGACGGCCGCCCGCCCCGGCCACAGGGGAGCCGGGGACCCGACCGTCCCGCCCGGGCGTTCACGGCCCGACGACGGCCTCCGGCCGCCCCAGGAGGTCCGTGCTGTCGCTCGCTGGTCGATGCCGCAGGTCAGCGGCAGGGCGCGCAGCCCGGGATCGGTGAGCGTCCCGGCCAGAGCCCGGGCAAAGCGCTCGGTGTGCAGGACCGGGAACGGGCGGCCCGTCGCCGGCCACCGGCCCCGCATCGCCCCGGCCGGCCGCCCGGGGGCCGAGGTGTTCGGGCGAGGACGGGGCCGGGGACGAGGCGGCGTCGGGTGTGTCACGGCGCCCACTGCGCCGACGGCCCGGCACACGGGTCCACCCGTTGTGCCCGGACGAGCGTCAACCCTCCCCCACCCACCCCGGCAGCGCCTCGCGCCGCTGGAGCCACAGCGGGTCGGCGCCGGAGAGGCCGGTGCGGGCGGCGACCGTGCCGGCGGTGATGGCGCAGGTGGTGTCGACGTCGCCGAGGCCCTCGGCCGTGCTCCACAGGGCGTCGGTGAGGCTGTCGAGGTGCGCGGCGGCCGACCACAGCGCGAAGGGGACGGTGTCGGCGGCGCTGACGCGCTGCCCGTTGCCGAGCAGGTCGGCGGCGCGCCAGGGCCGGGCGTCGGGGCGCACCGCGCAGGCCAGGGCCAGGGTGTTGCGGACCTCGCCCGCGGGGGTGTGCCGCAGGACCTGCTTCAGGAACTCCTCGCCGTCCGGGGCCGGGCCGCCGCGCGAGGCGGCGGCCAGGCAGGCGGCGACGGCCACCGCGACCGCCCCGGCCACGCCCTCGGGGTGGGCGTGGGTGACCTCGGCCGACAGCGCCGCCTGCCGGGCGGCCTCCTCGGCGTCGCCGGCGAACCACGCGCCCAGCGGCGCGACCCGCATCGCGGCGCCGTTGCCGAAGCTGCCCTGGCCGTCGAAGAGTTCGCGCGTGCGGGTGCGCCAGGAGGACGGGTCGCCGGCGAGGGCGGGCAGCAGGCGGTGCATGCCGGCGCCGTAGCCGCGGTAAGCGTCGGCGAGGTAGGTGGCGCCGAAGGCGGCGGCGAGGGCGTCCTGGTCGACGGTGCCGTGCACGGTCAGGACCCGGTGGACGGACAGGGCCATCGCCGTGTCGTCCGTCCAGTGCCAGGGCGACTCCTCGGGCGTGCGGCGCGCCCGGATGTCCCGGTAGGCCTGCGGGGCCGCACGGAACAGCGGGAACCACCGCTCCCCGAACGCGTCCCCGAGGGCGAGCCCCTCCAGCGCGTCACGAGCGGCCACGGGCACGGGCGGACGAGTCGTCATGTCCCCATCCTCCCTTGGCCCGGCGAATCCGGTGGCACCTCAGGCCGCCGGGGGCGAGACTGCCCCGATGACCGCCCCCTCCCCCGCCCCCGACCCGCGCTCGTGGGGCGCCGCCCCGGACTACGCGGGCATGCAGGCCCTGATCGGCGACCTGGTGGTACCCGACGGCACTCCGATGCACGTCGCCAGCGCGCTGGAGACCTCCCGCGAGCTGATCCGGCACTCCTACCACCGCTACGAGTTCGCGACCGTCGCCGTCACGCACGGCCTGTTCGCCCTGGACCACGTCCTCGCCGAACCCGCGGACGCCGACGAGCCGCTGCGGGTCCGGGTCCAACGGGCCGCCGCCGCAGGGCTCCTGGCCCCCGGCCTCGCCGCCGAACTCGACCGCGCCGTACGGCTGCGCGAGCAACTCGCGCAGGGCGCCGTGACAAGCGGCGCCGTCGGCCCGGAGCGGGCCGTCGCCCTGGTGCGCGCCGTCTTCGACGCCGTCCGCCTGCTCCTGCGCCCCGCACCGCCGCCGCCCGTGCAGCGGCTCGACCGGCTGTGGGAGGCGCACCTGGAGACGCCGTTCCCCGAGAGCTTCCGCGGCGTGGACGTCGACGGCGTGGACCTGGTCCTCCTCGACGCGAACGTCGCCGGGCTGGTCATGCAGGAGCTGAACGGCGGCCTCGACGGCGACGGCGCCGCCGTGCTGTGGGCGTGCATCGCCGACCTCGACGCGATCATGCCCCGGCTCAACGAGGAGTACTGCGCCGCCTACTACCGGCGGCTGCGCACGGTGGCCGCCCTCGCCGCGGGCCGTCACCTGCCCGCCGCCACCTGACCTACCGGGTGACGGGCGGGCTCATGCGGACCTCCGGGCCGCAGACGGTGGCCTCGGCCGGCCTGCCGCTGCGGTCCGTCACCGGGACGCGGACGGCGGCGGCCTCGCCCGGGGCGGCCACCGTGGCGGTGGCGGTGGTGACCCGCGGGGTGCAGGTGCCGCTGGTGCCCTTGCCGTCCGTCCCGGGCCAGCGCAGCGCGAACACCGCCGCCCGGCCCGCGCCGAGCGTCACCGCGGCCGGGCGGCCCTCGCCGCTCCCCCGGGCCTGCGGTCCCTTGCCCCGGTGGAGCTCCAGCTTCGGGTAGCCGGCCAGGGCGCAGGGCCGGGTGCCGGAGTTGACGGCGGCGAGCTCGGCGTTCGCCGGGTCCGGCGCGGTCGTGCCCTCGGCGGTGAGCAGGGTGAGCGTCCACGTCAGGTCCGCGGCACGGCAGTTCGCCGTCCCGGCGGCGGACACGCCGGCCGTCGTGCCGGCGCCGCAGGACGTCAGCAGTGCGGACACGGCCACCATCGGCAGCAAGCGCGAGCGCATCGGATCCCCCGGATCGTCGGGACGGGCGACGGGCCGTCACCGCCCGCCCGCCGTCGGGGACGAAGACACCGCGCGGGGCCCGCCGGTTGCCCCCGTCCCCGGCACAGCCGAAGGAATGTGAGCTGCGCCACATTCACCCTATGCCGTGCAGCAGAACGCGCCCCGGCGCAGTCATGACGCAATGCCAGGACAACGGGCGACGGCCAACGGAGAACGGGGGCGACGGGTGAGGCTGCGCAGGGCCGCTCCCGGGATCGGCTTCGCCGCTTTCGTGGAGCAGCGGTCGGGGGCGCTGTTCCGCACGGCGTACGTGCTGACGGGAGACGCGCACGCGGCGGAGGACCTGGTGCAGGAGACGCTGGAGCGGGCGTGCCGGCACTGGCGGAAGGTGGCCGCCTCGGACGCGCCGGAGGCGTACGTGCGGCGGATCCTGGTCAACCTGGCCAACGACCGCCACCGGCGCCTGAACCGCCCGGGCCAGCGCACCGCGCCGCTGGCGCCGTCCGGGTACCGGGAGCCGGCCGATCCGCGCGACGCCTACCGGTCGGTGGAGCTGCGCGAGGAGCTCGTCGCGGCGCTGCACACGCTGCCGATGGGGATGCGCACGGTGGTGGTCCTGTACTACCTGCACGACCTGGGCGACCGGGAGATCGCGCAGGCGCTGGACATCTCGCCGGGTTCGGTGCGCTCCCAACTCGCGCGCGGGCTGGCCCGGCTGCGCGAGGTCCTGCCCCGCCAGGAGGACCCGCCCCTCTCCTCGCCGCCCGTTGCCTCGACTTCGCGTGAAGGTGCCCCATGACCCGACTGCCGCCCCCCGATCCCGAGTTCGAGACGGAGCTGCTCGCCGCCATGACCGATTTCGCCGACCGCGTGCCCGTCCCCGCCGTCGACTCCGCCGCCATCGTGCGGCGCACCGCGCGCCGGCGCACCGCCGTGGGCGGGGCGGTGGCCGTCGCGGTGGCGGCCGGTGTCGTGGCGGGCGGGCTGCTGTTCGCCTCCCCGTCTGCGCCGGGCGCCGGGGGGCGCCCGGCGGCTCAGGCCCCGGCCGCCTCCCCGTCCGCGCCGCCACCCTCGTCCCCGCCCGCGGCCACCCCGGCAGCACCGGCAACCCCGAAGCAGCTCTTTCCGACCCCCTACCTTCCGGGCCCCGCCGCCCCGTCCGACGGCATCCCCTATCTCGTCTCGCCGCTCGCCAAGCCGCCCGAGCCCATGCCCACCAGGCAGGGCCCGCCGGTGACGGTCCCCGCGCTCACGGGCTTCACCCGGGAGGCGGCCATGGAGGTGCTGCGGGAGGCCGACCTGCGCGGGGAGGTCCAGGAGGTGGCGGACGAGAACGTGCCCGCCGGGAGGGTCGTGTCGACGGGGCCGTTCGCCGGCGCCGTGGTCCCGGCGGGTTCGACGGTGCGCCTGGTCGTCTCCACGGGCCGGCCGGCGGGCTGACCTGCGGGCCGCCCGGGCCGCCGGCCTGCGCCGCAGCCCCCCGCCCTGCGGGTGCGGGCGGGGGCGATCTAGGGTGCTGGCATGATCTCCTCCCCGATATCCGGCCCCCGCCACGCCCTGCAGACGCTGCTGGAGGGCAACGCCCGGTTCGTCGCCGGCTCCCCCGAGCACCCCAACCAGGACGCCGGGCGCCGGGCCGCGCTCGCCCCGGCGCAGCGCCCGTTCGCGGTGCTGTTCGGCTGCTCTGACTCGCGCCTGGCGGCCGAGATCATCTTCGACCAGGGTCTGGGCGACCTGTTCGTGGTGCGCACGGCGGGGCACGTGGCGGGTCCCGAGGTGCTGGGCAGCATCGAGTACGGGGTGAGCGTGCTGGACTGCCCGCTGGTGATCGTGCTGGGCCACGACTCGTGCGGCGCGGTGGCGGCGGCCCTGGACGCGGTGGACGAGGGCCGGCTGCCGGGCGGTTTCGTGCGCGACGTGGTGGAGCGGGTGACGTCGAGCGTGGTGTCGGCCAGGGCGGCGGGCATCGAGGACCCGGACGCGATCGTCGACGAGCACATCCGTCAGAGCGTGGACCTGCTGTTGGAGCGCTCGCAGGTGCTGGCGGCGAAGGTCGCCGAGGGCAGCGTGGGCGTGGTGGGCCTGTCCTACCGCCTGACCGACGGCCAGGCCCGCATGGTCGCCACCCACGGCGACATCCTCTAGCGGCTCCCGAGCGCCGTGTCCGATCCCCGCCAGCGCGGGCGGCGGGGCGGCGGCAGAGTCGGGGGCATGCACAAGGTCACCGATCTCAAGGTCCTCTACTTCGGCACCCCGGTGGTGCTGATCGGCTCCCGCAACGCGGACGGCAGCGCGAACCTGGCGCCGATGTCGTCCGCGTGGTGGCTGGGCCACTCGTGCCTGCTGGGGCTGGGCAACAGCGCGCAGACGTCCGCGAACCTGCTGCGCGAGGGCGAGTGCGTGCTCAACCTGCCCTCGTCCGCGATGGTCGACGCCGTCGACCGGCTGGCGCTGCTGACCGGCAATCCGGTCGTCTCCGAGTACCGGCGGGAGCAGGGCTACCGCTACGAGCCGCGCAAGTTCGAGGCGGCGGGGCTGACCGAGCTGCCCGGGGAGCTGGTGCGGGCGCCGCGCGCGGCGGAGTGCCCGGTGCAGCTGGAGTGCCGGCTGGCGGCGGCCACGCCGCTGGCGGGCAACGAGCGGTGCACCGCCTTCGAGGTGGAGGTGGTGCGCGCGCACGTGGACGAGCGGCTGCTGGTGCCCGGCAGCGACCACTACGTGGACCCGGTCGGCTGGGACCCGCTGATCATGAAGTTCTGCGAGTTCTTCGGCGACGGGCGGCGCCTTGCGCCCTCGCGCCTGGCGGAGGGCTGGCGGATGCCGGGACGGCTGGCGCCCGCGCGGGCCTGACGGAGTGTCCGGGGTTGACTTCAACAGCTGTTGAAGTTGTCGAATGGGTCCCGGCACCACCGCACGGGCGCCAATGTCGATGCCCGCCCGTGCCGGGGCCGGGGCCGCCTTCCATCCGATCGTGCCGGAGGCGGCCCCGGCCCCGCCGCCGTTCAAGGGCCCGCCCAGGCCCGCTCAGGCCCGCTCAGGCGCCGGCGCTCTCGGCGAGGGTGTGGGCGACGAGGGCGTTGGCGTGGCCGTGGCCCAGGCCGTGCTCGGTCTTGAGCCAGGCCACGAGCTCCATGTGCTTGGTGAGCGGGGAGGTGCGGATGAGGTCCTTCCACTCGGCGACGGGGCGGCCGTACTTCTTCTCGATCGACGGGAAGTAGGCGGCGGGGCCCTTCACGGGGGTGGCGGTCATGGTGCGGTGTCCTTCCGGGGTGGCACACAAATAGCGGTGCGCGGTGCGTTTCACGGGGTAGGACCGTGATCGCACCGCGCACTCATCGCTTCACGCGCGTGACTCGCGTCACACCGTGGCGCGGCGCCTTCCCCGGCCGGCGCGGCGGCCGGCGGGCGGGGTGGGGTCGGCGTTCCAGGCGGCGACGGGGTTGCCGAGCCAGCGGGTGGAGCCGGGGACGTTCTCGCCGCGCATGACCAGGGAGGCCGGGCCGACGGTGCTGCCCTCGCCCAGGGCGGAGTTGAGCAGCACGATGGAGTGCGGCCCGGTGGTGGAGCCCGCGCCGAGGTGGACGGTGCCCAGGCGCATGACGCGGTCGTGGAAGAGGTGGGTCTGCAGGACGGTGCCGCGGTTGACGCTGGCGCCGGCCTCGACGGTGACGAGGTCGCTCTCGGGCAGCCAGTGGGTCTCGCACCACACGCCGCGCCCGATGCGCGCGCCCAGGCTGCGCAGCCACAGGTTGAGGTAGGGGGTGCCGGTGATGCTGGAGCCGCCGAAGGGCATGGCGAGTTCCTCGACGAAGGTGTCGTAGAGCTCGTTGCGCCACACGAAGGAGGACCACAGGGGGTGCTCGTCGGTGCGGAAGCGGCCCACCAGCAGCCACTTGGCGGCGGTGGTCAGCGCGCAGGCGATGACGGCGGCCAGGGCGAGGACCAGTCCGCCGGTGGCGATGGCGGTGGGCACGCCGTAGTCGTCGCGGATCTCCTGGAAGGCGGCGAGGACGAAGTCGCCGAGGACGACGGCCAGGACGATCGGCAGCAGGCGGCACAGCTCGACGCCGGCGCGCGCCCACATCAGGCGCCGGGGCGGGTCGTAGGTGCGGGCCTCGCCGCCGGTGTCGGCGACGCGGGGCAGCGCGAAGGCGGGGCGCCCGAGCCAGGAGGAGCCCTCGGGGGCGTGGGCGGGGGTGTCGGACAGGACGCCGACGAGGGAGTTGTCGGGCAGGTGGCGCCCGGGGCCGACGATGCCGGAGTTGCCGACGAAGGAGCGCTTGCCGACCTGGGCGGGGCCCAGGTGCAGCCAGCCGGCGCGGACCTCGTAGGGGGCGACGAGGGTGTCGTCGGCGAGGAAGGCGCCGTCGTCCACGCGCATGAGGCCGGGCAGGGACAGGACCGTGGAGGCCTCGACGCGCCGGCCGATCTTCGCCCCGAGCAGGCGCAGCCACAGCGGGGTGAAGAGGCTGGCGTAGAGGGGGAAGAGGGTGCGGCGGGCGGTGTCGGTGAGGCGGTGGACGGCCCAGGCGCAGAAGGCGACCTTGCCGTGGGCGGGGTGGTGGCCGGGGCGCAGGGGGCGGGAGAACAGGCGCACGGCCAGGACTATGAGCGTGGCGTGGCAGAAGAGGGTGAGGACGGTCAGGGGGATGGTGAGGGGCAGGAGCTGGAGGATGGCCTGGCCCAGGGTGCGGTCGGCGTCGATCATCGGGTAGATGATCGCGAGGGCCGGGGCGGCGGCGATCAGCGGCAGGAGGCCGAAGAGGGTCAGGCCGGTGCCGTAGGCGAGGTTCCAGGCGCGCGAGCGTGCGCGCGGGGCGGGGTGGGCGGGCCAGCCGGCGGGTGCCTCGGGGGCGGGGCGGGCCGGGGAGCCGTGCCAGTGTTCGCGGGCGGGGACGGTGCCGGTGACGCAGGAGCCGGGGGCGATGTCGGCGCCGGCGCCGACGCGGGCGCCGGGCATGAGGGTGGAGCGGGTGGCGACGCGGGCGCCTTCGCCGATCTCGACGTGGCCGAGGTGGAGGATGTCGCCGTCCAGCCACCAGCCGGCGATGTCGGCCTCGGATTCGAGGACGGCGCCGGTGCCGATGCGGGCGAGGCCGGTGACGGGGGGCAGGGTGTGCAGGTGGACGTCCTTGCCGACGCGGCAGCCCAGGGCGCGCGCGTAGCGGGCGGCCCAGGGGGTGCCGGGCAGGGCGCCGACGCCGAAGAGGGCGACGGTGCGTTCGGCGAGCCACAGGCGCAGGTGGACGTGGCCGCCGCGGGGGTGGCTGCCGGGGCGGATGCCGGCGGTGATGACGCGGGCGCTCGCGGCGGCGAGCAGGGTGCGGCCGGGGGCGCTGTAGAAGAGGAGGAGGCCGGCGAGGACGGGCCACCAGGAGGAGTGGGGGGCCCAGGGCAGGTGGGCGCCGGTGAGGTTGTCGAGGGCGGTGAGGACCAGGACCCAGCGCAGGCCGGCGAGGGTGAAGAGGCCGAACAGGGCGATGGTCTGCCACAGGCCGGCGCTGGCGGGGGTGCGGCGCACGTCGCGCCGGCGGGGCGCGGGGGCCTCGGGGGTGCGGGCGCCGGTGTGCGGCGGTGCGAGGGAGTCGAGGTGGGCGGCCATCGCGCTCAGGCCGGGGTGGGCGTAGAGGTCGGCGACGGACACGCCGGGGTAGCGGGTGCGCAGTTCGGAGACGAGGCGGGCGGCGGTGAGGCTGGAGCCGCCGAGGGCGAAGAAGTCGTCGCCGGCGCCGGGGGCCATGCCGAGCAGGGCCTCCCAGTGGCCGGCGAGCCAGCCGGCGGTGCCCTCCAGGGGGCCGGCGGCCGCGGCGTCCTGGCGGCCGGTGGTGGCCAGCGGCCAGGGCAGGGCGTTGCGGTCGACCTTGCCTGAGGTCTTGGTGGGCAGGGACTCGACGAGGGCGAGGACCGGCACGAGCGGGGCGGGCAGGCGCTCCAGCAGCAGCTGGCGGGCGGCGGCGAGGTCGGGGTGGGTGCCGGGGCGGGCGACGAGGTAGCCGACCAGCAGGTCGGCGCCCGCGGGGGTCTTGCGGACGGCGGCGGCCGCGGCGCGCACGTCGGGCAGGGCCTGGAGGGCGGCGTCGATCTCGCCGAGTTCGATGCGCCGGCCGCCGAGCTTGACCTGGTCGTCGGCGCGGCCGACGAAGACGAGGCCTTCGGGGTCGTTGCGCACGAGGTCGCCGCTGCGGTAGACGCGCGGGGAGGCGAAGACGGGGTGGGGGCTGAACTTCTCGGCGTCCTTGGCGGGGTCGAGGTAGCGGGCGGTGCCGACGCCGGTGATGAGCAGTTCGCCGGTCTCGTACCAGGGCACGGGGTGGCCGTTCTGGTCGACGACGGCGATCTCCCAGCCGTCCAGGGGGGCGCCGATGCGCACGGGCTGGCCGGGCAGCATGCGGGCGGCGGTGGCGACGACGGTGGTCTCGGTGGGGCCGTAGGTGTTCCAGAACTCGCGTCCGGGGGTGGCCAGGCGCTCGACGAGTTCGGCGGGGCAGGCCTCGCCGCCGACGATGATCAGGCGCACCGCGTCCAGGCACTCCTGGGGCCACAGGGCGAGCAGGGTGGGGACGGTGGAGACGGCGGTGATGCGGCGCTCGACGAGCCAGGGGCCGAGGTCGGTGCCGGCCTTGACGAGGGAGCGGGGGGCGGGCACCAGGCAGGCGCCGTGGCGCCAGGCGATCCACATCTCCTCGCAGGAGGCGTCGAAGGCCACCGACAGGCCGGCCAGGACGCGGTCGCCGGGGGCCAGCGGCCGCTGCTGGAGGAACAGGCGGGCCTCGGCGTCGACGAAGGCGGCGGCGCTGCGGTGGGTGACGGCGACGCCCTTGGGGCGGCCGGTGGTGCCGGAGGTGAAGATGATCCAGGCGTCGTCGGCGGGCGAGGGCCAGGCGGGGCGGCCCGACGGGCGGGCCTGGGGGCCGGCGCTCAGCTGGTGGCCGGCGCCGATGACGGCGCACACCTGGGCGTCCTGCCAGATCATGGCGGCGCGCTCGTCGGGGTCGTCGGCGTCCACCGGCACGTAGGCGGCGCCGCAGCGCAGGACGGCGAGGACGGCGACGTACAGGTCGGCGGTGCCGGAGGGGATGCGCACGCCGACGCGGTCGCCGCATCCGATGCCGTGGCCGGCCAGGGTGCCGGCGAGGGCGTCGACCTCCTGCAGGAGGGTGCGGTAGTCGAGCACCCGGGTGCCGGTGTCCAGGGCGGGCGCGTGGGGGTGGGCGTCCGCGGTGGCGGCGATGATGTCGAGCAGGCTGCGCGGGTGGGCGGGCTGGGCCACCGGCCAGGCGGCCGCGTACCCGGGGTGGGGGCGGTGCAGCGTGCCTGGGCCGGCCGTGTCCTGGCGTGCGTCCATGGGGGGTGGTTTCCTCGGCTCCGGTTCCTGGGTCAGGTCTGTTGGCTCGGGTGCGGCGTCACCCGCGGGGTGGGCGGGTGCGAACGCGCACGGGCGTCACTCGGGGTGACGCCCGTGGAAGCACGTTCTTTCACCATGACTCGGTGGGGAGTCCTGCGGATGCAGATGGAGCGTGGTCAAAGGAAATTCTCACGATCTGTGCCGCACGGGACGGCAGGGGAACGATTCGAATGTGATTTCGGTCTTTATGGGGTGTTTTCGCTGGTGAAGGGTAGCGGCTGCGGGAGGACGGCGCCGTGACGGGAGGGATGGGAGTGATGAACGCCATGCGACCGGAACGCTACCGGCTGCGGCGGGGGCGCCGCCTCCGCGGGGGTGTGCGAACCGTTCACCCGGACGACACACCGTGACGGCGGCGTTGACCTGGGCGGACTCTTCGGGAACGCACCGGGGGCGGCCCCCGGGGCCCGGGTGAGGGATTGGTGAGGGAAGCGCGGGGGCCGGCGACAGGACGTACACGCATTCGACGTAGGAGGTGCCGGGGACGCCGTGGACCGGCCCAGGACGATCTCCCGGACATCCCCCCGAACTCCCCACCGGGCGTCCCCGGACCTCCCCCGCCCCTCGCACTCCCCCGGACCTCCCCGCCTCCCCGCTTCTCCCGGCCGCCCTTGCTAGCGTCGTCGTCCGTGAGCCTGGTCTGGTACGCGGCGTACGGGTCGAACCTGGACGCCGCCCGCATGGCCTGCTACCTCGCCGGCGGGCGCCCCGAGGGCGGCGCACGCCACTACCCCGGATGCCGCGACCCGCGCCCGCCGCGGCGCGACGCCGCGGTGACCCTGCCCGGGACGATGTACTTCGCCTGGCACTCCCCGACCTGGGGCGGCGGCGTCTCCTTCTACGACCCGGACGCCGAGGGCCGCGTCCCCTGCCGCGCGTACCTGCTGTCGGACGGCCAGTTCGGCGACGTCGCCGCGCAGGAGATGCACCGCTCCCCCGGAACCGACCTCGACCTCACCCGCGTCCTCACCCACGGCCGCGACCGCACGGGCCCCGGCCGCTACGAGACCCTGCTGCGCGCGGGCACGCTCGACGGCCTGCCCCTGCTCACCTTCACCGCCCCCGGCGGCCTCGCCGCCGCCCGCCTCAACCCGCCCACCGCGCCCTACCTGCGCACCCTGGCCGCCGGACTCGCACAGTCCCACGGCTGGAGCGCCCGCCGCTGCGCCGCCTACCTCGCCACCCGCCCGGGCGCGGCCGGGCACTGGAGCGAGCGGGACGTGCTGGCCGTCCTGGGCTGACGGCGGCCGCCCGTTCGTCTCAGCCGTGTGCCGCCGGCGCCGCGGGTGCCGCGGGTGCCGGCGCAGGGTGTCCAGGGCCGGTTCGGGGGTGTCGTCCCCCAAGAAGCAGGTGAAGACCGGCTCGCAGTGCGTGCTCACGGGGACATCCCGTGGGAAGGAAAAGGGGTTGTGAACTGCTGGGGGTCGAGGTCGTTTTCGTGCGCATGGGTGTCCGTGAGTTTGTTTTCGATCATGGCTTGTTGGGCGGATGAGGCGACTGTCAGTGGCGTGTGTGAGGGTGGTGGCGCTGACGGAGAGGGGGTTGGCGTGACTGGGCCGGGGAAGCCGCTGCGGCGGATCGACGCGCCGTTCGTTTCCCTTGGCCCGTCGGGTGTGACGGTCCGTGACCGTCTCAAGGGCCTGACCCCCGAGGACGAGAGGGTGCTGCGGCTGGTCGGCGGGCACCTCGGTTCGCTGGCGTCCCGGGATCTCAAGGCCCGGTGCGCCGACGGCCTGGATCACTCGGCGACCACGTGGGCGGCCCGAAAGCGGGATCTGACCGGTGCGTCGTCGTCCCGCTGGGCGGGCTCGATCACCAAGGCCACACACGACCAGTGGGCGCTGTCGCGCCGCGGGCAGGCCGCGTATCTGGACTCCCTGGACGCCGGGATCAGGACGGTCTCCCACCGCCTGTCCCTGCCGATCGGGGAGAAGGGTGGCAGGCGGCAGCCCGGCGGATACCGTTCCAGGCACGAGTGGTTCGTCAAGGCCCGGCGTCTGTACGTTCTTGAGGAGCGACGCGCGGCTGTCGCCGCCGACCGCGACAACGGCATCGTGCGTGTGGTGCGCGGCGGCCGGAAGCTGCTGGGCACCCGGCACAACCTCGCTGCCGCGAATCTGACCGAGGCCCGGTGGCGGGAGAAGTGGGAGAGCGCGCGGTGGTTCCTCGCCGCCGATGGCGAGTCCGGCAAGCGGTTCGGCAACGAGACGATCCGCGTCACCCCGGACGGCGAGGTGTCGATCAAGCTGCCCGCCCCGCTCGCCGGCCTGGCGAACGCAAAGCACGGCCGGTACGTCCTGGCCGCGAAGGTGACATTCCCGCACCAGGGGCAGGAGTGGGCCGACCGCATCGAGGCCAACCGGGCGGTGGCGTACCGCATCCACCTGGACGTGTCCCGGGGGCGCTGGTATCTGGACGCCTCCTGGACCCGGCCCGTCGTGAAGACCATGCCGCTGTCCGCGGCCCGCGCGGCCGGGATGGCCGGCGTGGACACCAACGCCGACCACTTCGCGTGCTGGCGACTCGATGTCCACGGCAACCCGGTCGGCGAGCCCCAGCGGTTCCCCTACGACCTGACGGGCACGGCCACCCACCGCGACACTCAGATCCGGCATGCCATCACGCAGCTCCTCCACTGGGCGAAGCGCTGTGGTGTCACGGCGATCGGCCTGGAGAACCTGGACTTCACCGCCGAGACCACCCGCGAGAAGCACGGCCGCAGGAAGCGGTTCCGGCAGCTCATCTCGGGCATTCCCACCGGCAGACTCCGTGCCCGGCTCGTCTCCATAGCCGCCGAGCTGGACCTGGTCATCGTCGCCGTGGACCCCGCCTACACCTCCCGGTGGGGCGCGCAGCACTGGCAGGAGCCACTCGCCACGCCCACCCGCACAACCACCCGGCACGATGCCGCGAGCATCGCGATCGGGCGACGCGCCCTCGGACTCCCGATCCGGCGACGGACGGCACCGCCCCACGACGACCGGAGTGATCGTCGCGGGCATCGGACCGTCCAGGCCCCCTCGGGCATCCGGAGGCGTGAGGAAACCCGCCACCCCGCCACGGACCGTGCACACGATGCACGCAGCCGGACGGGGACAACGAGAACGCGGGCGACCAGCCGGGCATCCAACACCGTTCGGGATGCGCGCAGTGATCAACCGTGGGTCCAAGACCCACTCCTGCTCACTGAATAGGAACGGTTGCGCGCAGCCCCGTGGGGACTGCTAGCATCCCCTCCCGTAACCGTGACCGCACGTCAGGAGGTGGGCCCCGTGAACGCAGTAACCACGTGGGTGCTCCCTCTCCCCGTCACGGCATAGGTCTTTCGCCGGGAGCGCCGAGAACGACGCATGTCCCGGAAGGTGATTCCTATGTCCTCTCTCCACTTCATTTCCGACACCGCCTCCGCCGGTGTCCGCGAGCGCGACTTCCTCCTCGGTGAGGTCCCCGGCGTCCTGTGGTCGCCCGAAGCCGGCTGCCGGCAGGCGCCGCTGGTCCTGATGGGCCACGGCGGCGGACTGCACAAGAAGACCCCGGCCCAGGCCGACCGCGCCCGGCACCTCGTGCGGACCTGCGGGTACACGGTCGTGGCCATCGACGCGCCCGGTCACGGGGAGCGTCCCCGCACGGCCGTCGACGACCGGGCCCGGGCCGACATGATCCGGGCCCGCCAGGACGGCGAGCCGCTGGGCCCGATCGTCGCCGCCTACGGCACCCACCTCGCCGAACTCGCCGTCCCGGAATGGCGGGCCAC
Organism: Kitasatospora sp. NPDC059408; assembly: GCF_042751525.1. Taxonomy (NCBI): domain Bacteria; kingdom Bacillati; phylum Actinomycetota; class Actinomycetes; order Kitasatosporales; family Streptomycetaceae; genus Kitasatospora; species Kitasatospora sp. NPDC059408. Next base: position 6,910 of record NZ_JBHYWI010000055.1, on the reverse strand, counting down.
GCTCGACGCCCTCCAGCGGCTGCCCGAGATCGGCCCCGACGCACCGATCGGCTACGGCGGAGGCATCACCCTCGGCACGGCGATCGGCATCCCGCTGGCGGCCGCCGAGCCGAGGATCCGGGCCGCGATCTTCGGCGGCGGGTTCATCCCGCACGAGGGACTGCTGGCGGCGGCCCGGCAGGTCACCGTCCCGGTGGAGTTCCTGCTCCAGTGGGACGACGCCGAGGTCCCGCGCGAGCTGGCCCTGGGCCTGTTCGACGCCTTCGCCTCCAAGGAGAAGACCCTGCACGCCAACCCCGGCGGCCACGGCGACGTCCCCGCCTTCGAGGACCCGGCCCTCTTCCTGAGCCGCCACCTCGGCACGGCATAACGCACCCGAGTGGGAAGTCGGCCCGGCCGACTTCCCACTCCGCCCTCCCGCTCCACGGCGGCAGCCTGACAAGATCGACCGATGCGAATCGTCCTCCTGGAACCACCGGCGTGGCCGCGGGAATCCCCGGGCGCATCACTGGCCGGCGCCCTCGCGGTGCCCCGCATCGGCTTCGGCGACCTCATCCGCGCCCACCTCCGCGAGCGCACCGAACTGGGCCGCCGGGCCTACGAGTTCATGAAATCCGGCGAGCGGATCCCGGACGAGATCAGCAGCGCGATCGTCGCGGACCACCTGCACCAGGCCTCCCCTTCAGGCTTCGTCCTCACCAACCACCCGCTCAACACCACCCAGGCACGGGCCCTGGACGAACTGCTCCACCGGCGCGGCACGCCCCTCGACGCCGTCGTGCACCTGCGCCTGCCCGAGGAGGAACTGGAACGCCACATCCGCCCGTACACCGACCGCCGCCTGTGCCGCACCGATGCGTCCCACACGTACGAGCCGCCGAACAACCCCCCGCCCGGCGACGGCATCTGCCCCGCCTGCGGCAGCGAGCTCTACCAGCGCGACGACGACGAGGAGACGAAGGTCCGCGCCCGCTTCACCCAGCACGAGGAGAGGGCGCAGCCCCTCACCCGGCACTACGCCGCCCAGGGCCTCCTCGTCACGGTCGACGCCACCGGCACCCCCGAGGCGATCGCCGGACACACCATCACCGCACTTCGCCGCCACGGAAGTTGAAGGCATCGGCCACACGGCGTGGGACGTCGGATCGGCCGACTTCCCACGCCCCGCACCGGTTCCCGCTAGCGTGGGACGCCGCCAACGAGGAGGGGCCGTATGGACGTCGCCCGACGCCGGATCCTGCAGGCGCTGGCCGGCACCGCGCTCCCGGCCGCCGCCCCGCCGCGTGCCGCGGGCGGCGACGGCGAGCACGAGCGGTTCATGTGGCTGGCCGTCGACCTCGCCCGCACCAACCCCGCGTACCCCTTCGGCGCGGTCATCGTCGCCACCGACACCGGCGAGGTCCTGGCGCGCGGCGTCAACGCCAAGGCCTCCAGCCCGCTCCTGCACGGCGAGACCGCCGCCATCGCCGACTACGTCGCCCGGCACGGCAACGACGGCTGGGCCGCCGCCACCCTCTACACCACCGGCGAGCCCTGCCCGATGTGCACCGGCGCGATGATCTGGGCCGGGCTGCGCCGCATCGTCTGGGCGAGCTCCGTCGACGCCATCCGCAGCTCCGGCATCCCCCAGATCGACCTGTCCGTCCGCGAGGTGACGGCCCGGGCGGACACCTTCTACGCCCCCGAACTGCTCCTGGGCGGTGTACTGGCCGACTGCACCGACGCCCTCTTCGAACAGGCGCAGCAGGTGCGGGAGAACGCCGCGGGGGCGGGCGGGCCCGGGCTCAGGCCGTCGGCCCCGGCGCGGGGGGTGAGCAGGGCGAAAACGGCGCCGGCCGGGTCGGTGAGCATGGCCAGGCGGCCCACGCCCGGGGCGTCCATCGGCGGGATGAGGGTGGTGGCGCCGTGTCCGGTGGCGGTGGCGAAGGCGATGTCGCAGTCGGTGACGGCGAAGTAGGGATGCCACTCGGAGGCCGAGCCGGCGTCGAGGTTGTCCTGCAGCAGCTGGAAGATGCCGCCCTGCTCTCCGTGCGGTCCGTCGCCCGCCGGGGAGAACGTCGCGTAGGACAGGCCGGGGCCCATGGGCACGTCCCGGAAGGTCCAGGCGAACACGGTGCGGTAGAAGTCGCGGGCGGCGGTGGCGTCGGTGGTGTACAGCTCGGTCCAGCACAGGGCGCCGGGTGCGGCGACGGTGTCCAGGCCCCGGGTGGCGCGCGGCTGCCAGACGGCGAAGTCCGCACCGGTGGGGTCGGTGAAGTGGGCCATGCGCCCGGCGTCGAAGACGTCCGTCGGGGGGACGCGGACGGTGCCTGCGGCGGTTTCGACGGCCTTGGCGGCGGCGTCGGCGTCGGATGTGCCGAAGTAGAGCGTCCAGGCGGGGGTGGCGCCTTCCTCGGTCGGCGGGCCGGCGGCGGCGACGGTCCTGCCGTCGAGGACGAAGAATCCGTACCCGCCGGCCTGCGGCCCGGCCGGCTCGAACTCCCAGCCGAACAGGGCGCGGTAGAAGGCGGCGGCGGCCTCGACGTCGGGGGTGCCGAGGTCGACCCAGTTCGGTGCGCCGAGGGCAAAGTCGGTCGAGAGCACGGCGGTGTCCTCCGGTGCGGGTGTCGTGCGGACGCTCCCTCACTCTGCCGCACGTCCTGGCGGATCGGGGTGTGCACCCGCCGGAGCAGGCGGTCGGGCGGGCCGGTTTCCCGCTCCTCGCGACCGCGAATCCGGTGGCGCCGCGCTGCTCCGTCGCGCCAGGCTGGGCGGATGGCCGACCGTTGCACCATCGTCGTCGTCCGTGAGAGCGGCGAGCACGAGCTCTACCTGTCCCGGTTCGGGGCGGTGGGGCTCGACCTCGCGCTGCTCGCCGGGCCCGGGCGGGCGCTCGCGCTGCTGCCCGGCCTCCAGCCCGGTGACTGGTGGCCGGACGACGTGCTGTGCCAGGGCGCGGCGCTCGTCGACCACCGGCGGCGGGTGCTGCTGGTGTTCGCGTGGGAGGGGCCGAGCACCACGATGCTCCACCGGGCGGCGGCCCTAGAGCTGCTGCGCGAGGCGTGGGCGGGGTGGGAGGTGCGGTGGGCCTTCGACGGTCCGGCGGACCTGCGGACGTACCTGGGGCTGGACCCGGAGGCCGTCCGGGACCGGGAGCGGCGGGTGTCGCCGGGTTTCCTGGTCGACGCGGACGACGCGGAATTGGCTGAGCCGGAGCCGATGGTGGCGGTGGTGACGGTCGGTTCGCAGCGCTGCCACCTGGTGGCGGGCGGCGGCGACCATCCCGTGCGGGAGGGCCCGGCGCTGCTGGAGCGCGTGGCGCTCGGCCCGGACCACGGGGTGTGCCGGGTACGGGCCGAGGCCGGGATCCACGTCGATCCGGCGCGGCGCCGGGTCGGGTGGTGGACGCTGGGTGCGTGCGCGCAGGCGTACGAGATGGCGGGGCGGTGGCCGGGCTGGACGGTGGAGTTCTGGCGCGACCGCTTCGAGGAGCACGTCCGGGCCTGCGGCGGGCGGTTCGCGCCGCCGCCGGTGGACCGGGAGCGCGCGCTGGCGGCGGTGCGGGCACAGGCCCAGGAGCACTGGGCGGCGCGGCCCTGACGCCCCCGGCGGCTACGGCGGCTACGGGCGGTGCAGGGCGCGCGCGTGGTCGGTGGCCCGGCGCAGCTGGGTTGCGGTGAGGCGGCGGGCGTCCCACAGGAGTTCGGCGATGCCGGCGGTGGCCGTTCGCGGCGCGGGGGCGGGCGGTTCGAGGCCGGTGAGCGCCGCCAGGCGGTCGGCGGGGATGTCGATCACGGCGGCGAAGTCGGCCAGCAGGTCGGGGGTGAGCGCCACGGTGCCGCGCCCGACGCCGCCGTAGGTGACGGCGGACCAGCAGCGGCCGGTGACGACGTACAGGGTCTTGGCCAGGTTGAGCCAGTTGAGGTTGCGGTTGCGGGCCCGGCGCATGAGGACGGCGCCGGGGCCGGGCGGGTACTGCTCGTAGGCGCGCGGTTCGGGCAGCGGGCGCACCGGCTCCTGCTGCGGGAGCGCGGCGAGGTGGCGGCGCAGTTCGCCCCTCGCGGCCGGTGGCAGGGCGAGGGCGTGCTGGGCGAGGTGGGGCACCCAGGTGCCGGCGGCGGGGTCCGCCGGGGCGAGGTCCTCGGGGACGGGGATGCCGGCGATCGCGAAGCGGTCGGCGGCGTGGAGGTCGTGCGCGTGCTCCGCAAGCCGTCCCGCCGTGCCGCCGAAGCCCTCGTTCCCCGTCATCTGGCCAGTCTAGAAGCGGTGTCGGCGGCGGGCGCTATGGTCCCCGCCATGGAACGGGAACTCTTCGCGCAGTGTGCTCCGCTGGACGGCCGGGTCGGTCACGTGGGCGGCATCGAGTCGCTCACGCTGGACGGGCGCCGCTACTACTTCGGCTTCGACTACCGCAGCGACCTGGTGCTCTCCCCGCTGTTCGACGACGCCGGGGCGATGGCCGCCTTCGCGAGCGCGCACATGCGCCAGACCAGCGGCCGGCACGACGAGGCCCACTGGGCGGGCCTGGTGGCCGCTGCGGCCGGGCACACGGAGCTGGGCTGCGACGACGCCCAGCGGGACGTCGTCTCGGCGCGGTTGGGCGGCGCTCTGCCGGAGGCCGGGGGCTACCTGCTGTACCTGCTGGGCGCGGTGACCGGGTGGGACGACTGGTTCGGGGCGGCGCCGCCGGAGGTGCAGGAGGCGCTGGACGGGCTCGGGTTCGCCGGCGGGGACGACGACGGGGACGACGACGAGTTGGCGGAGCTCGTCGACGACTGCCTGGAGGCGGTGCGGGAGTTCGGCGCGCAGGCGCGGCCCGACGAGTGGGCGGTGGTGCGTTTCCATCTGACGGCGGCGATACGTCATCTGCCGGGCAACTGGGGCCTGGTGTTCGCGCCGCTGGCGCAGGGCGTGCTGGCCCAGGGTGTCCTGGGCCAGGGCGTGCTGGCCCAGGGCGTCCTGGCGCAGGAGGCGGACGGGTCCCGGTGAGGCGGCCGTACTGGCAGGCGTACTGGTGGCGGCTGCGGTTCCGGGCGGACGGCGGGCCCGGGTGGGCGGCGGTGGGTCCCGGGGAGTTCGCCCGGGTTCCGGACGCCGCGCTGAGGGAGGCGTCCCTCGACGGGTGGGCGGATGCGCTGCTGGCGCAGGCGCCCGGCGAACTCGACGACGTGCGCGGCGACTTGCTCCTCGAGTGCTTCGCGCAGCCCGGTGCGGCCGCCGGCGCCGTGCCGGTGTACTCGCGCCGGGTGCGCCTGCCCGGGCCGTGCACCCGCGGCCGGGGCCCGTCGACCGGGCATTGACTCCTCGTTGACGGGCGGCTGGTGGACTGCGGGTGTCGGCCGGAGCGGCCGGGCGTCCACCGGAACGGGGAGGTGCCGTGATCCTGACCGACCGGCTGCGGCTGAGGCGCTTTCGCCTCGACGACGCGCCCGCGCTGGCGCGCTACCGCAGCGACCCCGAGGTGGCCCGCTTCCAGAGCTGGCGCTCACCGATCGACCCGGCGCAGGCGGCGGCGATCGTGGCGGGCTACCGGACGGAGTCGCCGCAGGGGCCCGGGTTCTTCCAGTGGGCGATCGAGCTGCGGGAGCGCCCGGGGCTGATCGGCGACCTGGCGGTGGGGACGGTGGCGGCCCGCGGCGGCGGCCTGTGGGCGCTGCTGGGGATCACGGTGGCGCCCGAGCACCAGCGCCGCGGCTACGCCGGCGAGGCGATGGGCGCCGTCGCCGCGCACCTGCGGGCGCGGGGCGTGCGGCGGGTGACGGCCGAGTGCGACGTGCGCAACACCGCGTCGGCGCGGATGCTGCGGCGGGCGGGGTTCCGGGAGACGGGCCGGGCGAGCCGGTTCGTGGGGCAGCGGGGTCTGCGGGCCGAGGTCCTGGTGTTCGCCCTGCCGGCCGAGGAGGCGTGCCGCGCCGTGAGGGGCGCGGCGCAGACGCAGATGGAGGAGGAAGAGGTGACTCCTCCCCCGGCTGAAGCCGGGGGCTTCTCGCTAACCCTTCCGGGCGTTGCGACGGACAAGCCCTGCCCGTAGAACGTTGGTGGCTCCCACCGTGTCGGCGTGGGCGCGGTGGCCGCAGGCCACACAGTGGAAGGTGTCCTGTGTGGGCCGGTTCTCCGCCGCGATGTGCCCGCATTCGGGGCAGGTGCGGGAGGTGTTGCGGGGGTCCACGGCGATCACTTCCCGGCCGGCGCTTTCAGCCTTGCCGGCGAGGATCGTGAGGAACACCCCCCAACCGGCATCGTTGATCGACTTGTTCAGCCCGGCCTTGGCCGCCGCACCGTTCGGCAGGAACACACCCGGCCGGCCGGGGTCGGGCTTCGGCACGGGAGCCTTGACCATGCTGCGGATCCTGAGGTCTTCGTGCGCGATGAAATCGTGCGCGCGGACCAGACCGAGGGCGGTCTTGTGGTCGTGGTCGAGTCGCTGGCGGCGCACCTTGCGGTGCAGGTCGACGACCTTGGCGACGGCCTTGCGGCGGCGGTTGCTGCGCCACTTGAACCGGCTGAGGGCCTGCTGAGCGGCTTCGAGCTTCGCGGCGGCCTTCCGCCCGTGGCGCGGGTTGGGAACGAACTCGCCGCCCGAGTCGGCGAGGAAGTTGGCTATGCCCATGTCGATGCCGACCACGGAGCCGGTCGCGGGCAGCGGCTCGGGCTCGCCCTGTTGGGCGGTCAGGATCACGTACCAGCGCTTGCCCTCGCGCTTGACGGACACGGTCTTGACCTTGCCGGCCACCGGGCGGTGCTGGTTGACCTTGACGTGCCCGACGCCCTGGAACCGGACGCGGGTCACCGGATCGTGCGGGGTGGAATCCCAGCGGCAGCCGTCCCCGTCCTTGGGGAAGTCCACCGTGTCGAACCAGTTCACCCCCCGAAAGCGCGGGTAGCCGGGCGTCTCGCCGGACTTGACCCGGCGGAAGAACCCGGCGAACGC
>NZ_JBHYWI010000054.1:19502-60035 GCF_042751525.1 Kitasatospora sp. NPDC059408 | reverse complement strand
GCCGTCCTGGGCGCCGCCCTGGTGGCGGCCGGGCTCGTCGACCCGGCCGACCGGTACCCGTACGAGGTGCTGATCGGCGCGCGGCGGGTCCACCGCGGGCGGCTCGCCGAGACCGAGCTGACGCTGTGCGGGCCGGGCCGCCTGGTGCCGGGCGGCGCCACCGTGTTCGCCGAGCGGGCCGGGCGCCGGATCGCCGTCGGGGGCGCCGGCGAGCGGCCGCGCGAGGCCGAGGTGCGGGTCCGGGACGGGGCCGGCGGGCCCGCCGTCCGGGTCGGGGCGGTCACCCTGCCGGCGAGCCGGGCGGGCGAACGCTTCCACATCGGGATCGCGATGGCGGCGGCCGGCCCGACCCGGCTCGTGCTGCGGCCCGCGGGCGGCTCCGGCGAGCCGCACGAGTACCCGCTCGGCGAACTGCCGGGCGTCCTTGAGGGAGACCACCGATGAATCCGTCGCGCACGGCCCGGCCGCCGGCCGCGCTCCTGCTGCCCATCCTCCTGCTGGCCATCCTCCTGCCGGGCCTGCTCCGGCCCGGTGCCGCGCACGCGGCCGACCCGAACCGTCCCACGCGCGCCGAGGTCTACCAGGCCCTCGGTCTCGAACACCAGCCCGCCGACTACGTCGTCCTCGTCGACACGTCCCCGTCGATGACGCAGCAGGGCCGCTACGGGACGGTCCGCCAGACGCTCCAGACCTTCCTCTCGGGGCTCACCGGCGCGGACCACGTCGCCCTGTACACCTTCGACACCACCGTCGTCGCCCGCTACATCGGCGCCGCCGGGAACCCGACGGACATCCTGTCCCGCCTGCCCGCCGCCCCGAGTGCCAACGGCGACACCGACATCGGCGCGGCCCTCAACGCCGCGCTCGGCGAGCTGGAGCGCAGCGACGCCCTGCCGATCGCCTCCGTGGTGCTGATGACGGACGGCGAGAACGCCCCGGCGGCCGGCAGTGCCTACCCCGTCGCCGCCACCTCCACCTGGACGGCCGCCCTGCACGCGCGCGCCGCCAAGCTCGCCGGGCACACCGACCTCGTCGGCTACGCCCTGCCCCTGGCGACGGGCGCGACCGGCGCGGAGCTGCTGCGCCAGGTCGTCGCCGACACCCGGGAGCTCGTGCCCGGCAGCATCCAGGACCTCGGCTCCTACCTCCAGCGCGCGGGCGAGGACACCCGCCTCCGGCAGGCCCGCGCGATGCTCGCGCCGGACCACGGACAGGGCGTCACCGTGTCCTGGTCGGGGCCGCCGACGCTCGACCTGGGCAAGGGCGAGGCGACGGGCACGCTCTCGTTCACCTCGCACGCCGCCCGCCTGCCCCTCTCGGTCGACGGCATCGCCGTGTCCGTCGCCGGCCACCCCTTCGAGGTGTCGGGGCTGCCGTCCTCGCTGATCCTCTCCCCCCGCTCCACCCAGGACATCCCGGTGCGGATCACCGGCCGGCTCGACGGCGGACTGCTGACCCCGCAGCACGTGGAGCACACGAGCTCCACCCTGAAGGTCACGGGGACGGTCGGCTCGCCGTGGCAGCCCGCCCTCACGCCGGACCTCCAGCTCGACATCCCGCCGGCGCTCCAGCCGGCCGGGCTCCCGGTGGACGTCTCCGGGCGGGTCGGCTCGGCGGCGACCCTGCCGCTCCTGATCGGCCTGCCGCTGCTGGTCCTGCTGGTGCTCGTCCTCGCGTGGCTGCGGGTGTACCGGCCCGCGCTGAACGGCGTGCTGCTCATCGAGCCGGCCTTCGGCGAGCAGATCCCCGAACACGTCCCGCTCACCGGCCGCCGGGTGCAGCTTCGCCCGGCGCTGGGCGGGGCCGGGCGGGTGCGCGGCCGGCGCCGGGTGTCGGAGCGCGGCGCCCGGATCGACCTGCGCATCCGCTACAGCCCGGACGGCTCTCAGGCCCGCGCGAGCTCCGTCACCTGCGCACCCGGCAGCCGGGTGGTGGCCGCGGGCACGGCGTTCGTCTACCAGCCGGTGCCGGCCGAACCGCCGGGGCGGCCGTCGTGACCGCCACTGCGGTGAACGTCGCCGCGACGCACGTCGGCACCCGGGCGCTCGGCCCGGGGCTGCGCTCGGTCGTGTGGGTGCAGGGCTGCCCGTTCACGTGCCGCGGCTGCATGTCCCCGGACTGGATCCCGGACCGGCCCGCCCGGCTCGTCGCCCCGGAGGCGCTCGCCGCCGAGTTGCTCGCGAACGAGCGGGTCACCGGCCTGACGCTCTCCGGCGGCGAGCCGATGGCCCAGGCCACCGCCCTGGCCGAGACCGTCGAACTGGCGCGCGCCCGGCGGGACGTCTCCGTCCTCTGCTTCACCGGCCACCGCCTGGAACGCCTCCGCGAGCATCCGCCGCACCCGGGCGTCCCCCGCCTGCTCGCCCTCGTCGACGTGCTCGTGGACGGCCTCTACGTGGCCGGGCACAACACCGGACGCGGCCTGCGCGGCAGCACCAACCAACGGGTGCACCGGCTCAGCAGCCGTTCCCGGGCCGAGGACCACGACTACGAGAACGGCCCGCGCAGCGCCGAGATCGCCCTCGACGGGCCCGAGGCCCTGCTCGTCGGCGTGCCGCCCACGGGCCTCCTGGAGGCCTTCGACACGGCCGTCACCACCGTACGGAACCGGATCGCGCAAGCAGACCCAGGGAGGGCACGATGAGCGGCCGCAAGCAGATCCAGGTGGACGAGTCCCAGTGGTACCGCCTGCTGAAGAGCGCCGACGAGCTGAAGACGGTCCGCCGGGACCTCCCCAAGCTCATCCAGGGCGTGCGCGAGCAGGCCCGCGCCGACATGGCCGGCGAGTTCGAGGCCGTGCGGCGCCGCCAGCAGCAGAGCGAGGAGGCCGTCCGCCGGCTCAGCGACCAGAACCGCGCGCTGGAGGAGGAGACCAACCGGCGCCTCCACCAGCAGGCCGCCGACCTCCACCAGCGGCTGACCCATACGGCCGGAGAGCTGCGCGCCGAGACGCGAACGCAACTCGACGAGCAGCGGCGGAAGTTCGAGACCGATCTCGCCGAGGAACGCCGCGAGCGCCGCGCCGAGATCGCCGGACTCACCGCCGACGTCAAGGAGTTGCAGCACGACCGCATCAGGGCCGAACAGCTCTCCGCCACCTGGCTCGCCGACGCCGGCTCCATGGCCGATCTCATCACCGACACCCTCCCCCACGAGCGCTACGCCCCGGGCGAGTTGGACGCCGTCCGACTGCGCCTCGGCCAGGCGCGCGGCAACCACGACCTCGGCCGCTACGACGCCGCGCTCGCGGTGGCCCAGGAGGGCTACTACACCCTCAGCGAGCTCCGCGTCCGCATCGAGCAGGCCGAACTGCTGCGCCGGTCCTGGCAGTCCGCGGCCGTCCAGGCGGTGCTGCTGGTCGAGCAGCAGGTTCGGCGCAGCGCGCAGCTGCCGGTCGTCGGACCGGATCAGCGGGAGATCCCCGGCTACTCGCTCGACGTCGGCTTCTGGTCGGCCGGCGCCCTGGACGAACTCCGCGACCACCTCGACGAGTTGCTGGCGCGCTCGCGCGACGAGGCCACCACGACCGAGGAGCTGGAGCGCATCTGCCGGGAGGAGGCGCCGGCCCTGGAGGCGCAACTGGCCGACACCGTGCGGCAGGCACGCCTGTGCCAGCTCGCCTCGCAGATCCGCGTCAACCTCGCCGACGAGGTGGTCCAGGCGCTGGCCGAGACCGCGTTCTACGCCTACGTCGAGGACGACTTCGTCGGCTCCGACCAGCGCGGCGCCCACATCACCCGGCTCCGGCACGAGACCGGCAGCGAGATCGTCATCGACATCGACACCGCCGACCCGGCCTCGGGCCGCAACGTGATCCGGGTGATCTCCTCCGACCGCGACACCGAGGCGGAGGCCGACCAGCGGGCCCGCGCCGAGGCGGTCCGGCGGATGCTGGAGGCCGGCGGCCACCAGGCGCACGCCCCCGTCCCGATGCCGCGCCTCGAACCCGGCACCCCCGACCTCAGGACCGACGACCCCCGCTACGACCTGCGGCCCAAGCCCCGGGGCGAGGGCGCATGACCACACTCGCGCGCGGCGAACGCTTCCGCGACCTGCGCCTGAGCACCGACGAGCCCTTCACCGTCCTGTACGGCCCCGGCGTGGACGACGTCTTCGTCGACCCGGACTACCGGGTGCGCACCCTGGAGGAGACCCTCTGGGAGCTGCTCCACGCCGAGGGCTACCAGCGCATCGTCTACTCCTCGCTCAGCCGCCCGCTGTACTTCCGTGACCCGGAGTCGCGGCGGCTGAGCCGGCCGGGCGGGGAGCCCGCGCCCGCGCGGCCGGCCGGCGCGATGCGGCGGCTGCGCGGGCCCCTCGGCTCCCTCCGGCTCGCCCCCGACGCGCCGCCGGCCCCGGCCCCGGCCGCGGTGCCCGCCCCCGTCACCGGCGTCGCCGACCCCTTCGCGGTCATGACGCACCTCGGCCAGCTGCGGCAGCGCGAGGTGCCCACCGCCGTCGTCTACATCCAGGCCGAGGAGACCCTCGTCCACAACGAGGCCTCCCGGCAGCTGGCCGGCGCCCTCGCCGACCGGGCCCAGGACCGGCTCGGCCGCAACCGGTGGATCTTCGTCTTCCGCCGCTCCACGCTGGAGGAGGTCGAGCGGGTGGTCGCCGACCGGCGCGTCTACCCCGCCCTCGCCGCCTTCCTGCGCACCGAGATCGACCAGCCCGCCCGGGGCGGGGCGTTCCGGGTCGGCTACCCGGACGAGTCCGAACTCGACCGCATGGTCCAGCAGTTGCGCCTCCGCGAACACCTGCGCATCGGCGACTGGCGGGAACTCGCGCCGCTCGTGCGCTCCTTCGCGAGCACCCCGCGCCGCGCCTCCGCCTGGCGCGAGGACCTGCGTCTGCTCATCTCCGACGGCGCCCCGCTCGACCGGCGCACCGTCCTCGAACGGCGCCTGGTCACCACCGTCACCCCGCACGACGAGAGCCCCTGGGCGCGCCTGGAGGCCATGCCGGGCCTGGCGCCCGTCAAACGCCACCTCCACCGCCTGCGCAACCGCATCGAGGCCGAACGCGCCCTGCCCGCCCGGCGCGACGCCGCCACCCAGCACCTCCTCTTCACCGGCAACCCCGGCACCGGCAAGACCACCGTCGCCCGGCTGATCGGCGAGATCTACCGCGACCTCGGGCTGCTGCGCCGCGGCCACCTGATCGAGGCCGACGCCTCCGACCTCGTGGCGGGCTACGTCGGCCAGACCGCCGAGCGGACCAACGCCCTGATCGACCGCGCCCTCGACGGCGTCCTCTTCCTCGACGAGGCCTACGCGCTCAGCGACCAGCGCGACGGCTTCGGCGGGCAGGCGATCACCGCACTGCTGGCCCGCATGGAGAACGACCGCCACCGGCTGGTCGTGGTGCTCGCCGGCTACCCGGACAAGATGCGCGAGTTCCTCGCCGCCGACCCGGGCCTCGACCGCCGGATCCGGGCCCACATCGAGTTCCCCGACTACGACCCGGAGACCCTCCTCACCATCCTGCTCGGCATGCTGACGGAACGTCAGCTCACGCCGACCAAGGAGACCCGCGAGCTGCTGGAACAGGTCGTGACCGGCATGCACCGCGTCGCCCGCGAGGGCTTCGGCAACGCCGGGGCGATGCGCCTGCTCGCCGACGACCTGTTCGACACGTGGGCGGGCCGCGTCCAGCGGCAGGTGCACCTGCCGCTGCTCCCCGCCGACCTGCCCGAACGGTACCGCTCCTACCCGCCGAAGCCCGTCCCGGCCGCGGCCGACCTGCTCGCCGAACTCGACCACCTGGTCGGCCTGCGCGAGGTCCGCGAGTTCCTCACCGGCCTCACCGAACGCCTCGCCCTGCGCCAGGCCCGCGGCCTGCCCGGCACCGCCGTCCCGCACATGCTCTTCCTCGGCCCGCCCGGCACCGGCAAGACCACCGTCGCCCGCCTGGTCGGCCGCATCTGCCACGCCCTCGGGCTCCTGCACACCGACGAGGTCGTCGAGGTGACGCGCGCCGACCTGGTCGGCCAGTACGTCGGCCAGACCGCGCCGCGCACGCGCGAGGTGGTCCGCTCCGCGCTCGACAAGGTCCTGTTCATCGACGAGGCCTACAGCCTGGCCTCCGGCGACGGCCGCAACGACTTCGGCGAGGAGGCCGTCGACACCCTCCTGCGCGAGATGATGGAGAACCCGGGCCGGCTCGTCGTCATCGCGGCCGGCTACCCGCGCGAGATGCAGCGCTTCCTCGACGCCAACAGCGGCCTGCGCTCCCGCTTCGGCGAGACCCTGCACTTCGCCCACTACCCGACCGCCGACCTCGTGCAGATCCTGCGCAACCAGGCGGCGGCCCAGCGCTACCGGCTCTCCGACGACGCCGCGCGCCGCGCCGCCGCCTGGTTCGACGCCCAACGCGCGGCGCGCCCGCACGACTTCGGCAACGCGCGGGCGGTGGGCGGCCTGCTCCAGACGATGGAGACCAGGCTGGCGCGCCGTCTCGGACCGGACGGCTGGGACGGGCCCGCCGAGGAGCCGATCACCTTCGCGGGGGAGGACGTGCCGCCGCTCTCCTGAACTACTGGTCCGCCCAGGACAGGGCGGCGTGCGTACCGTCGTCCGCCTGCTCACGGCGCTCCAGCAGCCCGGCGAGGATCTCGTCGACCCGGGTGAGCCTCGTCTCCAGCGAGGCCGCCAGCGCCTCGGCCTCGACCAGCGCCGAGCGGGCCCCGCCGTCGGAACCGTCCGAGCCGTCCGCCTCCACGCTCTCCGGCGCGAGCGCCCGGGCCAGTTCGGCGTCCGCGTGGGCGTGCAGGCGCAGCGAGGCTAGCTGCTCGACGCGCCGGGTGCGCACGCTGTCCAGGCGGTCCCGCACCTCGGCCAGGCGAGCACTGCTCTCCTCGAACCGCCGCTGCTCGACGGTGAGTTGGTCGTCCACGTCCTGGGCGCGGGCGAGCCGGTCGCGGGTCTGCGGCGAGAGCGCGGCGAGCTGCTCCTCGGAGAGCCGCACGAGCCGGTCGGCGCTCGTGCGCAGGACGTCCTCCACGCCGGTGTCCTTGCCGCGCAGGGCCAGCAGGCGGGCGGTGATGACCTCCTGCTGGCGGGCGAGCCCGTCGAGCGCCGAGACGATCCGCTCCAGGCGCCGCAAGTCGTCGACCTGTCGGCGCAGTTCGGTGAGCTCGGCGAGGCGGCGGCGCAACTCGTGCTCGCGCTGCTCCAGTTCGTCGAGCGCCTCCCGTTCGGCCTGCACGGCCCGCTTGGCCGCCCGCAGCCGGTCCGCGAGGTCGCCGACGTCGCGCCGGACGGCCGCCCCGGCGAGCACCGCGTCGAACAGCACGTCGACCGCGTCGCGCAGGCCCTCCCCGGCCGTCAGGGCGTCGTCGAGCTCGTACAGCGCTTCAAGCGCGGACGCGCCGCCGGGCCCGCCGTCGATCCCGCGCAGTTCGGCGCACACCCATTGCAATGCGGCCCCCAGCACCCGCAGCGACGCGACGACCTCGCCGTCGCCCACCGCCTCCAGCGCCGCCGCGATCTCCCGCCTGGCCCGCTCCACGCCGCCACCCCCAGCCGTACCCGCAGCCGCACCCACGTCCGGGCCCCGATGGTAACCGCGAAACGCCCACCCGACACCCGCAACGACCAAGCTCCCGGGGACCGTTCAGGCAGCGAGTCGGAGCCGGCGGGCCCGGCTCCGCCGAACACCCCCGCCACACCCCCGCCGACCGCTATCCTGCGACCGTCGCACCACCGCACGACCCCACGCGCACCCCCTCCCCCCCTCGCGGCCCCGCCGCCCACCCCTGCGGCACCCCGGCTCCGCCGAACACCCCCGCCACACCCCCGCCGACCGCTATCCTGCGACCGTCGCACCACCGCACGACGTCACCAAGTGGGGGTCACCATGCCGGAGTTGCTGCGCTTCCAGGGACCGGACGACTCCTCCCTCGTGGTCGAGGTCGACGACGACTCCCCCGGCATCCAGCTCGTCTCCCGCAGCGACGAGGGCATCGCCGAGGCCGCGCACCGCCTCGACGCCGCGCTCACCGCGTGCCGCCCCACGCTCGAATCCGTCCTCGCGGTGCTGCGGCACCTCAAGCCCGAGGAGATCGAGGTGTCCTTCGGCATCAAGCTCAACGCCGAGGCCGGCGTCGTCATCGCCAAGACCGCCACCGAGGGCCACTTCGACGTCAAACTCAGCTGGAAGACCGGTCCGGCCGCCGCGAGCTGACCGGTGGCGCCCAACCCGGCCCGCGCGCCCTGGGTCGTCAGCATCCAGCCGCACGGGCGTCCCCTGCCCGAGGGCGGCGGCACGCTCATCTCCGAGCGCCTCGTCCTCACCTGCGCCCACGTCGTCGACCCGGGCACCCCCGCCGAGCCGCCGGACGGCCCGGTGCTCGTCCGCTTCCCGTTCCTGCCCGCGCACGAGCCCGTCCCCGCCCGCGTCCTCCCCGGCGGCTGGCACCCGCCCAAGGAGTGGGCCGGCGACGTCGCGATCCTGGAGCTCGACGCCCCGGCGCCGCCCGGGGCCGAGCCGGCGCCGCTGCGCCGCACCGACGCCGACGTGTTCGGCCACACCTTCCGCGCCCACGGCTTCCCCGCCGAGCACAAGACCGGCGGCGTGCCGATCCGCGGCGAGATCGTCGGGTACGCCGAGGGCGACTGGCTCCAGCTGGAGTCGACCGCGCAGACCGGCTGGGCCACCGAACCCGGCTTCTCCGGCGCACCGGTGTGGAACAACACCCTGCACGCCGTGATCGGCGTCCTCGGGCGCCGGCAGAAGCCGGGCCGCGCCGACCGCCGGGTGGGCTTCGCGCTGTCGCTCGACCCGATCGCCCGGCTCTGGCCGCCGCTCGCCGCGCTCGTCCACGACATCACCGAGCAGGAGCGCCGCGACCGCCTGGCCCGGCTGCTCGCCGTGCCCCTCGCGCCGTCCGGCGAGCTGCCCCGGCTCGACCAGGTCGACCCGCACGACCTGGGCGTCAGCGAGTCCACCTACACCGCGAGGGGTTACGAGCCCTACCTCGACCGACCGGCCGCCGACCGCGAGGTGGACACCGCCCTCGCCGCCGGCGGCTTCGTCCTGGTGGCCGGCCGGTCCAAGGCGGGCAAGTCCCGCACCCTGCACGAGCGTCTGAGCCGCGCCCACGGCGCCGCCCGGCTCGTCGTCCCCCGGCGCGGCCGGCGCGACCTGGAGGAGCTCGCCCGGGCCGGCCTGCCGCACTCCCCCGGCCAGGTCGTCGTCTGGCTCGACGACCTGCACCACTACCTGCTCTCCGGTGCGCTCGACGCCCACGCGCTGGACCTCCTGCTCCAGCACGACCCGCCCTGCCTGGTCGTCGGCACCCTGACCCACCGCCACCGCGAGGAGCTCGCCGGCCTGGAGAACGAGGTCGGCCGCGCCACCCGCGAGGTGCTGCGCCGCGCCACCGTCGTGCACCTGCCGCACACCCTCACCGACGAGGAGCGCGAGGCCGCCGCCGACCTCTACCCGCAGGAGGACCTCTCGCTGCGCGGCCTCGGCGAGATGCTCGTCGCCGCGCCCGCCCTGGAGACCCGCCTGGAGGCCGGGCCGGAGAGCTGCCCCGAGGGCCGCCTGCTGGTCCGCGCCGCCGCCGACTGGGCGCGCATCGGCTCCCCCGTCCTGCTCGACGAACCGACCCTGCGTGAGCTGTTCGACCGCTACCGGCTGCGCTTCGTCGAGCTCGACCTGGACCCCGGCGACGAGCCGTACCGCACCGCGCTCGCCTGGGCCCGCGACCGCGCGCAGGCGGGCATCGCCCTGCTCGTCCGCGCGCGCGACGACGCCGGGCGGCCCGGCTACGAGGTCTTCCCCTACGTCGCCGAGTACCTCGACACCGCCGTTGACGCCGAGGCGGTCGACGACGCGGCCTGGGAGCTCGCCGCCCAACTGCTGGACGGCGCCGACCTGGCCACCCTCGGCATGGTGGCCGTCCTGCACGACCGCGCCGACATCGCCGAGCAGCAGCTGCGCCGGGTCGTCGCCGAGGACACGGACGACGACCTCACCGCCGGCGCCGCCCTGGTCCTCAGCACGATCCTCGTCTACCGCCGCGAGTTCGCCGAGGCCGAGACGCTCCTCCGGCGCGCCGCCGACTCCGGCGTCGACGACGTCGCGGAGCTGGCCCAGGCCGAACTCGGGAGCCTGCTCTCCGGCCGCGGCGAGCACGAGTCCGCCCGCGCCCTCCTGGAGCGGGCGGTCGGTGCGCCGGACCCGGAGATCTCGCTGCTGGCCCAGATCGCACTCGCCGGCGTGCTCTGGCAGCTCGGCGAGGCCGAGCAGGCCGAGCGGCTGCTCACCGCGGTGCTCGCGCACGGCGTCGAGCAGATGCCGCCGTCCGCCACCGCCCGGCTCGGCCAGGCCCTCAGCGGCCAGGGCAGCACGGCCGTGCTCGCCGGGACACCGGGCATCGGCGGAGCGGATCAGGGCAAGCGCGTCCCGGCGCTGCGCTCCGCGCCGGCCGCCGCCGACCCGCCGGCCGACCAGCCGTGGACCCTGTCCCGGGCGGTCGGCACGTCCGCCGCCTCCTCGATCTCCGGCATGGCCCGCGCCGGCCTCGGCGGGCTCCTGGTCGGACGGGGCGAACTCGGCCGGGCGGAGGAGCTGTTGCGCTCGGTCCTGGCGGACGGTGACCCCGAGGCGCGCCCGATCGCCCAGGGCGCGCTCGGCGAGCTGCTGATCGTACGGTCCCGCTACGGCGAGGCGGCGGAACTGCTGGAGCTCGCCGTCGCCAACGGCGGGCCGTGGGTGGAGGTCGGGGCCAGGCTGTGCCTGGGCGTCGCCCGGGTCTTCCTCGGCGACACCGACGAGGGCATCGCCCACCTGCGGCAGGTCGTCGACCTCGGCCACCCCGACCGCAGCCCCGAGGCGATGTCCGTCCTCGGCCACTGGCACCTGGGCGAGGGTCGGTACGCCGAGGCCGAGGAGTGGTTCCGCCGTGCCATGTCCACCGACCACCGGGACTGGTCCATGACCAGCCGCAACGGCCTGGCCTGCGTCCTCTACAGCCGCGACGGGGACGACACCGGCACGTGCGCGCTGCTGGCCGAGGTCTCCGCCTCCGGCCACCGCTTCGAGGCGCCGCGCGCGGCCGACCTGCTCGGCGACGTCCACGTGCTGCGGGGCCGGCCCGAGGAGGCCGTCGACGCCTACCGCCGGGCCATCGCCCACGGGCACCACGTGTGGTCCTGGCAGGCCCGGGTCGACCTGGCCCTCCTGCTCGTCGGCGCCGTCCCCGACCCGCGGTCGGCCGCCGCGTTCGACGACGCCGACGAGGCGGCCGCCCTCCTGACCGAGACGGCCCGCTCCCCGCACCCCGACCTCGGCCCCCGCGCGGCCGACCTCCTCGGCGACCTGATGGTCGCCGTCGGCCGCCCCGACGAGGCCGTCGACGCCTACCGCCGGGCCGTCGCCTCCGGCCACCCCGAATGGTCACTGGTCGCCCGGATCGACCTCGCCACCCTCCTGGTGGACCTCGACCGCCCCGACGAGGCCGAGGCGCTCCTGCGCGAACTCATGGCCTCCGGCCACGCCGTCGCGGCGGGCACCGGCGTCGCCCTGCTGGGCGTGCTCCTCGTCCTCACCCCGGGCCGCGAGGCGGAGGGCCTCACCCACCTGCGCACCGCCGTCGACACCGCCGGCGGCCCGGCCCTGCAGCTCGCCCGTTTCCACCTGGCCACACAGCTCCTGGGCACCGAAGAGGAGGGCCGTGCCGAGGAGTTGCTGCGCGCGGTGCTCGCCGACGAGCCCTCCGACGTCACCGGGGTCGCCCGGGCCATGCTCGCCGCCCTCCTGCTGGACCGCGACGACACGCAGGGCGTCGCCGACCTCCTGGCCACCGACGACGACCCCGTTCCCGCCTACGTCGCCGCCGGCGAGGACCTCCTGGAAGTCGGCGAACTCGACGCCGCCGTCCGCCTCATGGAAGCCGCACGGGAGCTCCCGGCGAGCCCCGACACCCCGCGCGCCACGGCCCTCCTCGGCATCGCCCTGCGCGCCCGCAACGACTTCCCCCGCGCCCGCGACGCCCTGACCGAAGCGCTGGAGACCACCGGGCCCGACCTCCACCACCTCGTCCGCCGCTACCTCGGCAGCACCCTGTTCCGTCTACGCGACTTCGCCCGCGCCGAGGAGGTGCTGCGCCCGGTCGCCGAGGACGCGCAGAGCCCGCACCACCCGGAGGCGGTCCTCCTGCTGGCCCTGGTCGTCGACAGCATGCCCGACCGCGAACAGGACGCCGCCACCTGGTTCGAGACCGCCATCCACGCCGAGGACCCCGACATCGCCGCCCGGGCCCGCGTCCACTACACGTCCCTCCTCCAACGCCTGGGCGACGAGGCCCGCGCCCGCGAAGTCCTGGCCATGCCCAGCGGCCCCTCGGCCTCGGCACCCCGCGAACTCCCCACCCCACCCCCACCCGCCCCCGACGGCCTCCCCGCAGCCGTACTCCTACTCCTGGCCGAACTCGCCGACGCCGAAGACGAACCCGCCGAAGCCACCTACTGGCGCACCCGCGCCACCGACGCCACCGACCGCTGACGCTCCCCGTCGCCACCCGACAAGGAGCCCCGATTCACACCCACTGGCCCCGCCGCGGGACCCATATCGCGGATCAACCAGCCCGGCAGCCCGGGTTCAAAGCCACCGCTTGGCTGCTTCCACGCTGTCACCGCCGCTGGTGTTGAAGGCGATTGCCGCGTTCGGTGCATACCGCCGGACCAGGTTCACGACCTGCTCGAAGAGCGGCAAGAGCGGTTCCGGCTTGCGGATCCCACCCCCGACGACGACAACGTCCCAGTCGCTCTCGGACAGTGCTGACACCATCGTGGACTCCGCGGACTCATCCAACGCGACCAGCGCCATGGACGCATCGATGTCGTGCTCGCCAAAGCGTGCCAGCTCCCGGTCGAGGGCCGCGCGGATGACGTCCCCGTCCATGCCCTGCACGGCATGCGGGTCGATTCCAAGGATGAGAACGGATGGCATGCCGATGGAACGATCAGACTGACCGCACTGGTTCCCGACTGCGCGAGCCGCCGTCCGGCGGCACAGAACCCTGGGGAATTACGGTTCGACGTGGCCGGACGGCTCCCCCGCCGCTTTCCTCCACCGGCCTCGGCCCTCGGACGCCCGGCAGCCGGGCGTCAGCCCAGGTCGAGGGCGTTCGGCAGGCCCCGGCGGTAGCGGGCCTCGTCCTGCTGTTGGAGGGCGGCCAGTTCCGGCGGCCGGTACAGCGGCCACACCTGGCAGCGCGGGGCCGGTGAACCGTCGGTGTCGAGCAGGGCGTTGACGGCCCGGCGGGCGGATTCGTTGGCGCCCTCCATGGTGGCCAGGTCGATGTCGGTGGCGACGTAGTCGCCGGCCAGGAAGAGGTTGGGGACGGCGGTCGCGGCGGACGGACGGTTGTACACCGTGCCCGCCGGGTGGATGAGCAGCTGCTCGCGGTTGGCCGGCTCCGGGCCGCCGAGGCCGGTGACGGCCGGGTCGATGAACCAGGTGACCAGGTCCGCGTCGTCCAGGACGCGCCGGCCGCCGCTGTTGAGGGAGTCCTTGAGCTGCGCCCAGGTCTCGCGCACCACCTCCTCGCGGGAGCACTTGAGCGCGGGCTTGCCGTAGACGATCCCCGGCGTGTCCCACTGCGAGACGATCGCCGAGAGGCAGTCGGCCACCTGACCGTCGCCGTAGTCCCGGCGGAAGTCCCGGTCGGGCCAGAACTGGGCCTGGCCGATGCAGGTGACGGCCCAGGGCGAGTCGACCAGATCGACGTGGCCGTGCACGATCGGGGTGCGGCGGCGCAGGTAGAACTGGACGCCGACCATCCAGTCGGTGCGGAGCCGGTCGCAGCGGGCGAGTTGCGGGTCGGCGGCGCGCAGCCCGGGGCCCCAGGTGGCGCGGGCGTGTTCGACCGGCATCGCGCTGAGGTAGTGGTCGGCGAGTACGGGGGTGTTCGCATCCCGCAGCCGAACGCCGGCGATCCGGCCGTCCCGGTACGTCAACTCCTCCACCTCGGCGCCGAGTTCGAACCGGACGCCGAGGGAGCGCAGGTGGGCCTCCCAGGGGCCGATCCAGGCCTCGCCGGTCGGGGCGTTGAGGACGCGGTCCGGCTCGCCGTCGTTGCCCTGGCCCAGGATGTTGTAGACGAACGCCTGGAGGATCCGGGCGACGGAGCGGGTGCTGGCCTCCTCGGCCCTGGTCGCGACGACGTTGCGGGTGATGCCGACGCCGAGCAGCCGCTGGTAGTCGTAGGACATCTCGCCGGCCCGGATGAACCGCCACCACGGCACGCGCTCCCACTGCTCGTAGCGGCGCAGTTCGCAGCTGGTGAAGTGGACCAGCAGCCGGTTGGCGAAGTACGCCACCTCGGTGGCCGGCAGGTGCAGGGCGGTGTCCAGCAGCCCCGTCAGCGTCTGGAGCAGTGCGTCGGGCAGCAGTTCGCCGAGCACCGGGAGCGTGGTCACGGTGCGGAACGGCAGCCGCAGCGCCGGGCGTCCTCCGGCTCGGGGGAACAGCTCCTCGGTGGCGTTCACCAGGTTGTCGTGGACGGTGCGGCCGAGCGGCCCGCCGGACACCGGGATCCGGCGCAGGGTGTCGGGCAGGTTGCGGTAGAAGCCGGGGAAGAAGCGGAATCCGTGTTCGCCGGGCAGCGGGCGCCGGCCGCTCCGGGCGGTGCCGGGCACGTCCATGCTGCGGGCCTTGCCGCCCAGCACCGCGTTGCGCTCGTAGACCGTCACCCGGTAGCCGCGTTCGGCCAGTTCCTGCGCCGCGCTCAGACCGGCGACCCCGCCGCCGAGCACGGCGACCCGCCGTCCCGGCCGCCCGTCGAACGGTCGCGCCGCCCGCGCCTGCCCGGTGGCGGTCAGCGCGAGGCCGGTGGCCGCCCCGGCCCCCGTGGCGAGCAGAGCGCGCCGGGTGTGTGCGGCTGCTGTGATCGTTCGCATGCCCGGTCAACGAGTTGCACACGTGGGAGGCACGGTCGGCCCCACCGCGGGGGCCGAGCAGGGCGCGCGGACGGGAGTGGGCGGCGAGGTGTGCGGGCCTGCCGACCCCGAGCCCTCAGCGGGACCTGTTCACCTGGCCCGGGGAGCGCTCCCGAGCGCCCGTCGGCCCACCCGGATCCCTGGAGAGGACGGCGGTGTCCGCCGTACTGAACGTCGGGTCGGTGCCGGTCAGGTCGCGGCTGGCCGTCCAGAGGCGTGCCGCGGTCACGGTGTCGGCCAGGTGGTTCCAGAGGGGTTCGGTCCTGGGCGTACCGCGCAGTCCGAACGCCCGGGGACTCAGCATCCGGCCGCCCCGCACGGCCGGGTCGAGTACGGCCCGGACGGCGGGCCATGCGGCGGCATCTTTGCCCTGGACGACGAGTCCGAGCGGCAGCCGGCTCAGCCGCTCGCCGGTGGTGCGGACGTGGACCGGCGGGCGGGAGGGCGTGAGGGAGTCGAGCGCGCCACCGGGGTGGACGAGCACGCTCACCGTCGTGCTGTCGGCGGCGCGCAGGCGGCGGTCGAGTTCGAGGGCGAAGAGCATCTGGGCCAGCTTGGAGCGCGCATAGGCGCGCTTGGGCCGGTAGTCGTGCGCGCTCTGGAGGTCGTCGAGGTCCAGGCGTTCGGACTTGGCGGCGAAGCTGCCGGTGGTGACGACCCGGCTCCCCGGTGTCGCCGTGAGCAGCGGGGCCAGGTGGTGGGTCAGCGCGAAGTGCCCCAGGTGGTTGGTCGCGAACATCAGCTCGTGTCCGTCCGCCGTTTCACGGCGCGGCGGATGGTCGAGCGCCACACCGGCGTTGTGGACGACCGCGTCGAGGCGGTCCAGCCCGAGCGCGTCCACCGACGCCTTGAGCGAGGCGAGGTCGGCCAGGTCCAGGAGCACGTGCTTCACATCGGCGCCGGGCACGCGCGAACCGATGGAGCCGATCGCGGCTTCGGACTTGGCCCGGTCCCGGCTGCCGAGGACGACCGTGGCCCCGGTGCCGGCCAGCTGCTCGGCGACGAAGTACCCGATGCCCGCGTTGCCGCCGGTGACGAGGAAGCACTTTCCCCCGGCGCGAGGCAGGCGGTGGACGTCCCAGCGCGGGACGTGAGGTACGGAGGACATGGCGCGCTCCCGGAAGCTCGAATGGGATCTGGAGGAGAGCGTGGCCGCGCCTTCACAGCCGGCCACGCCCGCTTCCCAACGGTCCCGGAGGCCACTCACATCCCACCGACAGGACACCGTCCCCGCTGACAGCCGACCGACATCGCGCGGGCCCAACGCAGCAAGGGCCGCCGTGTCTCCCGACAATCAGGAGCAGCACCCGCTCGGCGGTGTCCCGCCACCCGGCGCGGCCGAGCGCCTCCTCCTTGAGGCCGGTCAGGGGCAGGGGCAGGGGCCGGGATGCAGCCGGAGTCGCCGGATCAGGAGACGCGCTTCAGCTGCCAGGCGTTGTTGTTGAAGCTCGGGTTCGACCAGGCGACGCAGCTGCTGGTGTAGTACGAGCCGGTCTGGACCCAGCCCGCGGGCGGGTAGGTGGTGGAGCAGGCCTGGACCACGGTGCCGACGGGCAGTCCGGTGAGCTGCTTTATCTGCTTGATGTTCGGGCTGAAGCTCTGCGTACCGCAACTGCTGCTGTAACCCCAACTCACATCGACGTAGCCGGCCGGGGTGAGAGTGCTTCCGCACGTGGTCGTGACGTCGCCCGGGGCGGCCTGGGCGGGCGCCGCGGTCAGGGCGAACATCGCCGCGGTGCCGGCGATGGCCATACAGGTGGTGCGGAGGCGGATCATGGGTGATGGCTCCTTCTGTTCGGGGGCGGCCGGTCGGGCCGTGAAGCCATTCCTACGGTTCGAACACCGGTTTCGGATAGCGACTTTCCGGCCTAAAGATCCATCGCCCGGCTGGGCTTCACGGCCAGGCACCGACGTGGTCGGCCGTGGACATCGCCGGCCGCCGACTCCGCGACGAGCCACCGGCTCAGCGTCCCCGGCGCCGCCCACCTCACCTTCACGGACCGCCGCCTGTACCTGCCGCCGGCCCCCGGGAGGCGCAGCCGTACCAGCCGGACGTGCCCGGGCCGCGGCGCTAGATCCGCGACTTCCGCACGGAGTGCCACGTCGCCCCGGCCAGCGCCCCGACCGAGCGGAGGACCGACAGCCGCTCGTGGTCGCGGTACAGCGCCCAGTTGTGCTCGACCAGCGCCAGCTTGTTCGAGGACAGCGACCCCGCCCGGCCGGCCCGGTAGACCGCCAGCGGTTCCTGGAGGCCCCGGGCGGGGTGCCCGTCCCGCATGATCGCCAGCCACAGCGCGTAGTCCTGCCGCTTCGGCATGTCCGGCATCAGCCTCGTGCCCAGCACCGTCCGGTCGTACATGGCGGTCAGGGCCCCGATGTGGTCCTGCACCAGCATGTCCCGGTACGTCACGCGCTCCCGCGCCGCGACCACCCGCCCGTTCGGCGTGAAGTCGCAGGCCTCGCCCGTGTAGTCGCCGGCGACCTTGTAGTACGAGGTGAACGTCAGCGGGGCATCGCCCTCGGCGGCGAACGCGAGCTGCCGCTCCAGCTTCTCCGGGAGCCACATGTCGTCGCTGTCCAGCAGCGCCACGTACTCTCCCCGCGCCCGCGCCATGGCGAGGTTGCGGGCCCTGGCCGCGCCGCCCTGCTCGGGTGCCGCCTGCGGGCGCACGCGCTCGTCGCGGCGGGCCAAGTCCTGCAGCAGGTCCATGGAGTCGTCGGTGGACGCGTCGTCGGTGATCAGCAGCTCGACGTCGGCGTGCGTCTGCGCAAGCACGGAACGTACCGACGCGCCGAGAGTGGCCGCCGAATTGTGTACCGGCATCACCACGGAAACGAGTGGCACGGGGTGCTCCTTACCGAGTTCGGAGTCGTCACGGATGTCGTTGTCGCCGGTCAAGGCTACTGGTGTCACGCGACGGCGTTCGCGTAGCCTGTCATCCATGCGATGACAGTTCTCTGGTCAGCGAAAGGGCGACGGCACTGAACACGCAGAACACCGGCGCGGCCGGGCTGAGCCCGGCCTCGTTCCTCGCTGCCGCCACCGCGCTGGGCATGATGGACGCCGCCGCCCGCACCGCCCGCCACGCACCCGCGGACGACGCGGGCCAGGACGACCCGCGGGAGGCCCTGTCCGCGCTGCTTCTGCTGCGCCACCTGCGCGAGGAGCTCGCCGGCTGGGAGACCGGCCTGATCGAGACCGCCCGCGGCGCCGGCGCGACCTGGGCCGACCTCGCCGAGCCCATGGGGGTCCGGAGCCGCCAGGCCGCCGAGCGGCGCTACCTGCGCCTGCGTCCCGACGCCGAGGCGGGCACCCGGGCGGGCAGCACCGGCGAGCAGCGCGTCCAGGCCACCCGCGACCAGCGCGCGGCCGACCGCGCGGTGACCGGCTGGGCGCGCGAGAACGCCGCCGACCTGCGCCGCCTCGCGGGTCAGATCGGCGCCCTGGACGACCTCGCCCCCCAGGCGGCCCCCGCCGTGGAACGCCTCCTGGTGGCACTCGGCCACGACGACCCCGTCCGCCTGCTCGCCCCGCTCGCCGCAGCCCGCCCCCTCCTGGGAGCGAGCCACCCGAAGATCGCCGACCGGCTCGATCAACTCGCCGCCCGTACAGACCAGTTGCGCGCCGCCAGCGGCCGGCAGCGCCACAGACCACCGGCCGGGCCGTGACCCCCACGCCGTGACCCGCCGACCCGCAGGAGCACCGCTCGTGCGGGGAGCGCGAGTTGATGCTCCGACGGCTCTCGGCGTGCGGGCCGCCCCTGCCTTCCCCACCGTTCCGAACCCATTCCACTTCTCGAAGGAGACGCCCCCCGTGGCCAGCCCGACCCAGACGCTGGAGTTCCAGGCGGAGACCCGCCAGCTGCTGCAGCTGGTGATCCACTCGATCTACTCGAACAAGGACATCTTCCTGCGCGAGCTGATCTCCAACGCCTCCGACGCCCTCGACAAGCTCCGCCTGGAGTCCCTCACCGACACCGGCCTCGACGCCGACACCTCCGACCTGCACATCACGCTGGACATCGACCGGGACGCCCGCACCCTGACGGTGCGGGACAACGGCATCGGCATGACCCGCGACGACGTCGTCGACCTGATCGGCACCATCGCCAAGTCCGGCACCGCGAGCCTGCTGGCGAAGATCAAGGAGACCAAGGACGCGGCCGCCGCACAGAGCCTGATCGGCCAGTTCGGGGTCGGCTTCTACTCGGCGTTCATGGTCGCCGACAAGGTCACCCTGCGGACGCGCCGGGCCGGCTCCGAGCAGGGCACCGTGTGGGAGTCCGACGGCGAGGGGACCTACACGATCGCGGAGGCCGGCGACCTGCCGGTGGGCACGTCGGTCACGCTGCACCTCAAGCCGGCGGACGGCGAGGACGGGCTGGGCGACTACCTGGCCGCGTGGAAGGTCCGCCAGATCGTCAAGCAGTACTCGGACTTCATCCGCTGGCCCATCCGCATGGCCGCCGAGACCGCCGCCGAGACCGCCGCCGGGGACCAGGACGGGACCGAGCGCCCGGGCGAGCCGGAGACGCTGAACTCGATGAAGGCGCTGTGGGCCCGCCCGCGCAGCGAGGTGACCGAGGCCGAGTACAACGAGTTCTACCAGCAGATCAGCCACGACTGGCAGGACCCGGCCGAGACGATCCACATGCGCGCCGAGGGCACCTTCGAGTACGAGGCGCTGCTGTTCATCCCCGCCCACGCCCCGTTCGACCTGTTCTCCCGCGACACCAAGCGGGGTGTGCAGCTGTACGTCAAGCGCGTGTTCATCATGGACGACTGCGACGCGCTGATGCCGAACTACCTGCGGTTCGTCAAGGGCGTCGTCGACGCCCACGACCTCTCCCTCAACGTCTCCCGCGAGATCCTGCAGCACGACCGCCAGATCACCGCCGTGCGCCGGCGCCTGGTCAAGAAGGTCCTCGGCGCCCTCAAGAGCACGCGGGCCACCGACACCGGGGCCTACCTCAAGCTGTGGGACCAGTTCGGCCGCGTCCTCAAGGAAGGCCTGATCGAGGACCGCGACAACACCGACGCCCTGCTGGAGCTGGTCAGCGTCGCCTCGACCAACGATCCGCAGGAGCCGACCGCGCTGCGCGAGTACGTCGCGCGGATGAAGGACGGCCAGGACACCATCTACTACCTGACCGGCGAGAACCGGGCGATGGTGGAGAACTCCCCGCACATGGAGGCCTTCACCGCCAAGGGCTACGAGGTCCTGATCCTCACCGACCCCATCGACGAGATCTGGACCGACCAGATCCCCTCCTTCGACGGCCACCGCTTCCAGTCGATCGCCAAGGGCCAGGTCGACCTCGACGACGACTCCGACGGCGACGGCAGCGACGAGGCGAAGACCGAGAAGGCCCGGCGCGAACAGGACTTCGCCGCCCTCCTCGGCTGGCTCCAAACCACCCTGGCCGAGCACGTCAAGCAGGTCCGCCTCTCCACCCGCCTGACCACCTCCGCGGCGTGCCTGGTCGGCGACGCGCAGGACCTGACCCCCACCCTGGAGAAGATGTACCGGGCGATGGGCCAGGAACTCCCCGCCGTCAAGCGGATCCTCGAACTCAACCCCACCCACCCGCTCATCACCGCCCTGCGCGGGGCACACGAGACGAACGCGGACGACCCGGCACTCGCCGACCTCGCCGAACTCGTCCACGGCAGTGCCCTGCTGGCGGAAGGCGGCGACCTGCCCGACCCGGCCCGCTTCACCCGCCTGCTGACCGATCGCCTCACCCGCACCCTGTAACCCCCGCCGGGTGCGGCCCGCCGGACGCCGATCGGCCGACGCCGACCGGCCTGGCCGGCCGCACCCCGCACCGCCCGTCAGGGCGTGACAGCCACCGCCGTCCTGCCCGTCAGGGCGTGACGGGCGCCGCGAACTCCCCCGTCAGACCTGCGCGGACCAGCGCCCGGACGATGGCCGGCCGGTCCAATGGATCGTCGTACTGGTTGGTCTCGGCCAGCCGTTCCAGCAGCCTGCGCGGATCCAGCCGGTACGCTTCCGCGTCGGCCAGGAGGCTGTCCGCGCTCGGCCCGTCGACCGTGTCGTCCAGGTTGTCCGTCAGCTCGCCCAGGACCTCGCCGCGTTCGACGAAGCAGCTCATGCCGCAGTCCAGGCCGTCGTCGCCGAGGTCGTCCGGGTACGGCGCCCGGGCCCAGGCGCCGTTCTCGTACCAGTAGACGCAGCCGATCTCGTGGCCTTCGAGCCGGTCCCGCAGTTCCTCGTAGGGCAGCCAGTCCGGGCCGCCAGCCAGCACGTCGATCGCCGGCTCGTGCCACTTGACGCGGCTCGCCTCGTCCTCGCCGTAGAGCACGAACCGGCCCTCGCCCTCCTTCGACATGACCCACCAGGTGCAGCCGCAGTCGTCCCAGTGGAGGCCGTCGTCATCGATCCACCGGCCCGTCCGGTGACGCGGCGGGCGCTCCTCGTACTCGGTGGTCGCCTCAAGGGCGGCGAGAAGCGCCCAGCGCGCCCACAGTTCCTCGGCCGGCGGAAGGTCCTCCGGCAGTCCTGGCCGATGAACGGTCATGTGTGCCCCCGTGTGTGTGCTCCGATGGTGATCGCCACAACGATATGTTCCGCTGCCGACTGCCGGATCACCCCGGACGCACCTCGCGGGCCGTCCGGTCAGGCGCCGACCAGCTCCTGCTCGGCGCCCGACCGCACGGCGTCCGGGGCCGCCGGGACGGCGGGCCTGCGCATCCCCTTGAGCACGACGACCACTCCCGTGGTGACCACCGTGCCGGCCACGACCGCGACCAGGTACAGGAAGGGGCTGCCGATCAGCGGGAGCACCCAGATTCCGCCGTGCGGGGCCCGCAGGGTGGAGCCGAAGGCCATCACCAGGCCGCCGGCGGTCATGCTGCCCACCATGTTCGCCGGGATGACCCGCAGCGGATCGGCCGCCGCGAAGGGGATGGCGCCTTCGGTGATGAACGACGCTCCGAGCACCCAGGCCGCCTTGCCGTTCTCGCGCTCCTCGGGGGTGAACAGCCGGCGCCGGACGACGGTCGCCAGCGCCATGCCCAGCGGCGGGGTCATGCCCGCGGCCATCACGGCGGCCATCACCTTCAGGCTGCCGGCGTCCGGGGTGGTGCCCGCGGCGGTGAGCGCACCGGCCGCGAAGGTGTAGGCGACCTTGTTGAGCGGGCCGCCCATGTCGAAGGCCATCATCGCGCCGAGCAGCACGCCGAGGAGGATCGCGTTGGAGCCGGAGAGGCCGTTCAGCCAGTCGGTCAGGCCGCTCATCGCCGAGGCGATCGGCGAGCCCACCACCACGAACATCAGGAAGCCGACCGCCGCCACCGACAGGAGCGGGATCACCACCACCGGCATGATGCCCCGGATCGCCCGCGGCACGTTCCACCGGATCATCCACAGCACCAGGAAGCCCGCGGCCAGGCCGGACACGATGCCGCCGAGGAAGCCGGCGCCGACCGCCACCGAGACGGCACCACCGGCGATGCCGGCGGCCAGCGCCGCCCGGTCCGCGATCGCCCAGGCGATGTATCCGGAGAGGACCGGGACCAGGAAGCCGAAGGACGTCTTGCCGGTCTGGAACAGCATCGCCGCCCAGCTGTGCGAGGAGGTCCAGTCGAAATGGCCCAGCACGGACGGGGCGGAGGCGATCCGGTACCCGCCGATCGCGAAGGCGAGGGCGATCAGCAGGCCGCCGGCCGCGACGAACGGGATCATGTAACTGACGCCCGTCATCAGGTACTTGCGCAGCCGCTGGGCCCAGTGTTCGCCCGTCGTCCCGCTCGGTGCGCTCGGCGCGTTCGGTGCGGCGAGCGGGGCGGCGGCTGCACGGGCGCCGCTGCCGGTCTCGGTGACCAGCCCGGCGGCCTGGGCGATCAGGTCGTCGGCCCGGTTGACGGCGGCCTTCACGCCCACGTCCACGGTCGGCTTGCCGGCGAAGCGGGCGCGGTCGCGGACCTCGACGTCATGGGCGAAGATCACCGCGTCGGCCGCCGCGATCACCTCGGGAGCCAGCGGCGTCGTCCCGGCGGACCCCTGGGTCTCGACCTGGATCCGCACACCCGCCCGCGCGGCGGCCAGTTCGAGCGCCTTGGCGGCCATGTAGGTGTGAGCAATGCCGGTCGGGCACGAGGTCACCGCGACCAGCCGAAGCCCGGCGTCGGCGTCCGCCGTCTCCGGAGCGGCCGTTGCCGGAGCGGGCGACTCCGCGACGGCGGCGGGCTCCGGAGCAGCAGCGGCCGGCGGCTCCTCGCCGTTGACCAGGGCCGCGACGGCGCCCGGGCTCTCGGCATCGCGCAGGGCGCCGGTGAACGCGGGATCCATCAGCCGGCCGGCCAGCGCGGCGAGGATCCGCAGGTGGGCGTCGTCCGCGCCCGCCGGTGCCGCGATCATGAAGATCAGGTCGGCGGGCCGCCCGTCCGGGGCGTCGAAGTCCACTCCCCTGGCGCTCCGGCCGAAGGCCACGCTCGGCCGCGTGACGTGGGGCGATCTGCAGTGCGGGATGCCGATCCCGTCGCCCATCCCGGTCGGGGCCTGGGCCTCGCGGGCGGCGACGTCGGCGAGGAAGCCGTCGAGGTCGGTGACCCGGCCCTCGGCGACCAGCCGCTGGGCGAGGGCGCGGAGGGCTTCGCTCTTGTCCTGGGGGGCGAGGTGGAGATCAACGAGTGCGGGTGTGATCAGTCCGCTGGTGTCGCTCATCGTGTCGGTCCTTCGACTGGTGCCTGACAGTGTTCCCTTGCCCCCGGGAATGGTCGCCGTTCCGTCCCACACGGTCGGGCGTGGTGCCTCAAGGCAGAGGCCGTTCTCAACCGCGGACTCAGCCGCGGGCTCAACCGCGGACTCAGCCGCGGGCTCAACCGCGGAGCGGCCGTTCGAGCGGGATGTCCGCCGTCACGACCACCGCGGCCGGGTCCAGATCGGCCGGGGTCGGCATGACGCTCCCCGGCAGTTGTACGGCGGCGGCCCCGTGCGCCAGGGCCGCCGCGAGTGCCCCGGGGCCGGTGCCACCGGCTCCGAGGAAGCCCGCGAGCGAGGCGTCGCCCGCTCCCACGTCGCTGCGGACGGCGGCGACCGGTGCGCTGCCGTACCAGCTGCCCTCGTCGGCGATCAGCAGCATCCCGTCCGCACCGAGGCTGGCGAGGACCTGCTGGGCGCCGCGCTTGCGCAGTTCCCCGGCCGCGTCGACGGCGTCGCCGACGGTGGCGACCGGGCGGCCCACGGCCTCCGCGAGTTCCTCGCGGTTGGGCTTGACCACGTCGGGACGGGCCGACAGCGCGGCGAGCAGCGCGGGGCCGGAGGTGTCCAGGGCGATCCGGGCGCCCCCCGAGTGCACCTGGGCGACCAGTTCCGCGTACCACTCCGGTGCCAGTCCGCGCGGCAGGCTGCCGCAGCAGGCCAGCCAGTCGACGTCGTTCCCCAGGTGGTCCTGGCGGACCAGCGCCAGCAGCGCGGCCGACTCGGCGGCGCTGAGCTCGGGGCCCACCGCGTTGACCTTCGTGAGGCTGCCGCCGTCCTCGGCGATCGAGACGTTGATGCGGGTGTCGCCCGAGATCGCGACCGCCGCGACGTCGATGCCCTGGCGGCGCAGCAGGTCGGCGAGCAGGTGCCCGGAGGGGCCGCCCAGCGGCAGGAGGGCGGTGGTGCGGTGGCCGGCGGCCGCGAGCGCGCGGGAGACGTTGACGCCCTTGCCGCCGGGGTCGAGCCGGTCGTGCGCGGCCCGGTTGACCTCGCCCGGGGTGAGCGTTCCCAGCTCGTAGGTGCGGTCGAGGCTGGGGTTCGGGGTGATGGTGACGATCATGCGCGGATGACTTCCGGTCCGAGGTTCTCGATCTCTGCGGTCTGCTCGTCGGTCAGTCCAGTGTCCGTGACGAGCACGTCGACCTGGTCCAGCGAGCCGAACCGGGCGAAGTGGCGGACGCCGTACTTGGAGGAGTCGGCGACCAGCACCACGCGGCGGGCGCCGGTGAGCATGGCGCGTTTGACGGCCGCCTCGGCGAGGTCCGGGGTGGACAGCCCGCCCTCCGGGGAGAAGCCGTTGGTGGCGACGACCGCGACGTCCGCGTGGACGTCGGCCAGGTCGCGCAGCGCCCAGGCGTCGACGGCGGCCTGGGTGCGGTGGCGCAGCCGCCCGCCGACCAGGTGGAGGGCGAGCGCCGGGTGGTCGGCGAGCCTGGCGGCGACGGGGAGGGCGTTGGTGACGACGGTGAGGGCGCAGTCGGCGGGCAGCAGGCCGGCCAGCCGGGAGACGGTCGTCCCCGCGTCCAGGATCACGCTGCCCTCCGCGGGCAGGAGGGCCAGGGCCGCCTTGGCGATGCGCTCCTTCTCGGCGGCGGCGGTGGAGTCCCGTTCGGCCAGGCCGGGTTCCAGGTGCAGTGCGCCGGCGGGCAGGGCGCCGCCGTGCACCCGGTGCAGCAGTCCGGCCCGGTCCATGGCGCTCAGGTCACGCCGGATGGTCTCCTGCGTGACGCCGAAGTCCTCGGCCAGCGTCGGCACGTCCACCCTGCCCTGCTCCTGGGCCAGGCGGAGGATCTGTTGCTGCCGCTCGGGTGCATACATGTGGGATCGGGTCCGTTTCATGTCCGTTTACGCCTGATGAGGCCCGACCATACGCGCTCCGGCCGAAAAAGCAAGCGATCGCGCCAGCTCTGGGCCCGCGAACCCCGATTGCCCGAATGTGTTGACATCCCTCGATGTCCGGGCGTAGAACCAAACAAAACAACACGCTAACGGGCGTGAAACCACCGACCGCCCGGTCTCCGTCACTGCCCCCGTACCGCGAAGACCCGGCGCGAACACGGTGGCCCGCGCTTCACCCCGTGCGCGGGCCACCGTGCCCCACTCCGCTGCCGACCCGGTTCCCACCCGGGTCGGCGGTCACTTCCTCCACCTCCTCCACCTCCTCCAAGGACTCCCATGCACTCGATCCAGGTCACCGTCGGCTCCCGGAGCGGCCTGCACGCCCGCCCGGCGTCCCTGCTCGTCCAGGCCGCGGCCCGCCAGGCGGTCAAGGTCACCGTCGGCCGGCCGGGCCGGCCGCCGGTCGACGCCCGCAGCCTGCTGTCCGTCCTCGCCCTGGCCGCCGGCTGCGGCGAGACCCTGGAGCTCGCCGCGGTCGGCGACGGCGCCCAGGACGCGCTCAAGGAGCTCGCCGACCTGCTCGCCTCCGACCTCGACGCGGCGGCATGAGCGAGCACGGCGAACGAGTCATGAACAGGCGCGCACGGGCGACGGCCCTCGGCGCGGTCGTCCATGAGGTGACGCCGGCCCCGACTCCCCGTCCGACAGGGCGGCAATTGCGAATACCCGGACCATCGGATTCCGATCAGAAAAGGGTGATGAATTCGTGATGGGCCATGCCGAATACCACCCCGGCCGCGCCCCGTTCTCACTCATCCGGCAATACTGATTCACGCATTGTTCACCGGCCTATCGGAACTGACTCCCTTTCACGCTCGTCATCCTCGACAGGAGTTCAAGAAAAAGCCAAGGGTGCGGAAGGAATCGGCAATGTCTCTGGTCGGGAGGGTCGTCGGTGCCGTCGCCGTGGCCCTCCTGGCCGTGCTCGGCGTACTGATGCTCTCCCAGTCCACGGCCGCGCTCCTCCGGGAGGACGGCTGCCCACGGGTCGTCGCACAGGCGAAACTCGCCGAGGACGCGCCGGCTCCCAAGAACCTGCCCGGCCTCTGCTGGACCCGGCCCCGGAACGTCGAAGTCCAGGAGCGCCGACCCGAGTTGACCTCCGTCCTCGCCGACGAAGCGCCCTCCCCCGGGATCGCGTCGCCGGCCGGTGGCCCCGACGCGCCGTACTGGGCCCGCAGACAGCCCAGAGCGGCGGTCCTCCAGGTGTTCCGCTGCTGATCGGCGCCGACCGCGCCCGCACGCTCACCGGTGGCGCGCTCACCGGTGGCACGGACACCCACACGTCCACGCCACCGCGCGTCACGGCGGTTCGCGACGGTCCACGGCAGTGCTGCCCCTGCCGTCACCGTCGCGCTGCAACCTGCCTCCGTACCGAGCGGGCACGGTCCCGAAGTCTCCATCCCCACAAGACTTCCGAAGGGCCCGAGGCACCGACATGCAAGCATTCATCGACCACGCCCGCACCTTCCACCGCCGCGCCGCACAGACCGCCGACGACTTCGAGCGGCTCGCGGCCGGCCAGCACCCGCAGGCCCTGTTCATCACCTGCTCCGACTCCCGCATCATCCCCTCCGCCGTCACCGGCGCCCGCCCCGGCGACCTCTTCGAGATGCGGACCGCCGGCAACATCGTCCCGCCGTACCGGCCGCGCGTGCCGTCGGCCGAGGCCGCGACCATCGAGTACGCGGTCGAGGTCCTGGGCGTCGCGGACGTCGTGGTGTGCGGCCACTCCCACTGCGGCGCCGTGGGCGCCGTCGTGCGCGGCGACGACCTCACCGGCGTGCCCGCGGTGCGGGACTGGCTCGCCGAGGGCGCCGAACTGACACCCGGCCAGGAGCCGGACCAGGACCTCGCCGGCCCCGTGCAGCGCCACGTCCTGGACCAGCTGGCGAGGCTGCACACCCATCCGAGCGTCGCCCGCCGCGTCGACGCGGGCCGCCTCGCGCTGCACGGCTGGTTCTACGAGGTGCACACCGGCGCGGTCCTCACCCACCGCCCCGGCACCGACGCCTTCCTGCCGCTGTGATGCCGCGGCCCACCACCGACGAACCTCCACGGATGAGGGCTCCCATGCGCTTTCCCACTCTCAAGTACGACGTCACCGCTTCGCTCGTCGTGTTCCTCGTCGCCCTGCCGCTGTGCGTGGGCGTCGCCGTCGCCTCGGGCGTGCCCGCCGAACTCGGCCTCATCACCGGCATCGTCGGCGGCCTGGTCACCGGCATGCTGCCCGGCAGCAGTCTCCAGGTCAGCGGCCCGGCGGCCGGGTTGACCGTCCTGGTCGCCGAGACCGTGCAGCGCTTCGGCCTGCCCGCGCTCGGCGTCGTCGTCGCCGCGACCGGCCTGCTCCAGCTGCTGCTCGGCGCATTGCGCTGGGGCCGGTGGTTCCGCGCGATCTCCGTCGCCGTGGTCGAGGGCATGCTGGCCGGCATCGGCCTGGTCATCATCGCCGGCCAGCTCTACGCGATGGCCGACAGGCCCGCCCCCGCGAGCGGCGTCGACAAGCTCCTCGGCCTGCCCGGCCTCCTGTCCCAGCTCGTCTCCTCACCCGCCGCCCGCCAGTCCTTCGCGATCGGCGCGGGCACCATCGCCGTGATCGTCCTGTGGCAACGGCTGCCGGCCAGGGTACGGGTCGTCCCGGGCGCGCTCGTGGCCGTCCTGCTCGCCACCGGCGCCGCCTGGCTGCTCGACGGCCCGGTGAAGAAGGTCGAGGTCAAGGGCCTCCTGGACGCCATCCAGCCGCCCGACGCCGGCGTGCTCGGCCAGTTCACCCCCGCCCTGATCGTCACGATCGTGGCCTTCACGCTCGTCGCCTCCGCCGAGAGCCTCTTCAGCGCGGCCGCCGTCGACCGGATCCACGACGGGCCGCGCACCGACTACGACAAGGAGCTCATGGCCCAGGGAGCGGGCAACGCGCTCTGCGGCGCCCTCGGCGCCCTGCCGATGACCGCGGTCATCGTCCGCAGCGCGACCAACGTCCAGGCCGGCGCCCGGACCAAGGCGTCCCGCGTGCTGCACGGCGTGTGGCTGCTGCTCTTCGCCGCGCTGCTCCCGGCGGCCCTCGCCGTCATCCCCGTCGCGGCCCTCGCCGGTGTGCTCGTCCACGCCGGGTTCAAGCTGCTGCCGTTCAAGCAGCTCGGACCGCTGTGGCGCGAGCACCGCCCGGAGGCACTCGTCCTCGCCGCCACCGCCGTCGCCATCGTCACGGTCAACATGTTCGAAGGCGTGCTGATCGGCCTGGGCCTGTCGATCCTCAAGAGCGCCTGGGAGACGTCCCGCCTGCACGTGGAGACGGACGAGCGTCCCGACGGCGTCGTCCGGGTCCGCCTGACCGGCAACGCCACGTTCCTCCGGCTGCCCAAGCTCCTGGACGCCCTGGAGGCCCTGCCCGCCGACCGCGTCGTCGAACTGGACCTCACCGGACTCCGGCACCTCGACCACGCCTGCCAGAGCGCCCTGACCACCTGGGCCGAGCACCACAACGCCCACGCCCCCGAAGCCGTCCGGCTGATCCCCGCCCTGGCCGGCCCGGCGTGACAGCCGGGTAGGAACGCCGCGCCGCCGCGCCGGGATTCCGGTGCGGCGGCGCGGCGTTCGACAACCTACGGTCCCGACGGGGACCGGTCGGACGTCGGATCCGGGCCCTGGCGCGGGCGGACCCGCACCAGGACCCGGGGCTCAGGCCTCGACGCCGTAGTACTGGGCGAGGAAGCCGATCACGTCGTCGGCGTGCGGGAGCAGCTCCGGCAGTTCCCGGGCGAGCGTGGTGCGGGTGGCGTCGGCCAGTTCGGGCAGGCCGGTGGCGGCGGACTTCACGTACGGGTCGAGGCGGCGGACGAGTTCGTAGTTGCTCTCCACGTCCAGCTGCCGCATCGCCTTCTCCAGCGGGGGCGCGTCGGCCGGGGGGATGTCGGGCAGGACCCGGCTGACGAAGGTGACCCGGTGCAGGACCCGCCAGCACGGCGGCTTGCGGTCCGACTGGCGGGCCTGGCGCAGCGCCGCCGCGTTGGGGTCGTGCCCGTTCTCCAGCCAGAGGGGGTCGACGACCTTGTGGAAGAAGGTGTCGAAGTGCTCGCTGTCCTCCCCGAGGTAGAAGCTGAGGAAGCGGTAGGCGTCGACCTTTCCGGGCACCTTGACGGGCTGTCCGTCACGGTCGAAGACCGGGTTGCGGTCGCCGTCGTAGCTCTGCAGGTTGCTGCTGGGTGCGACCTCGACCTCCAGGCCGAAGGAGCGGGTGGCCTCCTTGCCGCGGGCCCGGGTGCTGGTCATCCCGCCGCCCACCGAGGCGTCGAGCTGGGCGCCGACGCCGATGCCGGCGATCTGGAACGACGTGCCGATCGAGGTGCCCACCGACCCGGAGAGCGAGTACGAGCCGGCCGTGGTCTCGCTGACCACGTCGGTGGTCTCGGTGGTCTCGGCGAAGAAGCCCCCGGCGGCCGTCCACACGTAGGTGTTGACCAGGTCTCGGCGGGAGAATCCCTGCCCCGTCGCGCTGTCGGTGGCGTCCCGGCCGCGGGCCGGCGAGGCGTCCGCGCCGATCGCGCCGCCGAGCACCCGGCCGGCCCGCTGGGCGAGCGGGTCGGGGGCGTGGGTCTCGGTGGAGACGCTGTCGTAGTAGCTGTGCAGGCGCTGTTGGTCGCGCTGGATGCGGCGCTTGAGCGCGTACGCCTCGCGAGGCTTGAAGTAGCTGTACTCGCCCCGGTCGCGGGCCCCCTGGTAGTCGGGGTCGGCGACCTTGCCGCGCTCGTCGAAGCCGACGGTGCCGTCCAGGGTGCCCTGCTTGGTGTAGCGCGGGTTGATCGGGAAGGGGACGACGTTCCAGTCCTTGGGGATGTCCGGGTTAGGCTGGATGCGGTAGGCCACCAGTGCGCCGCTGTGCGCCAGGCGCAGCGCGAAGACGTCGGCGGTCTGCGACTGGACGACGGCGAAGCCGGTGTTGGCCGGAACGTACCGCCGGCCGGCGGTGGGGTTGAGCACCCGGCCCGGGTCCTCCCAGTGGCCGGTGAGCGTGACCTTGGTGGTCCGGGCGGTGTTCTCGCCCTGGGAGACGGAGGTGTCCTCGGCCCAGCTGTTGGAGAACTCCAGGTTGCCCCGCACGCTCGCCGAGACCCCGCCCTTGGCGATGGACTTGGCGATGCCGAAGCCCAGCGGAGCGGTGATCATCCAGACGTCGACGTCCACCTCGTTGGAGAGCGCGAAGCCGAAGGCGGCGTCCACGCTGCGCTCCTTGGCGGAGGACAACGAGCGGACGACCTGTTCGGCCTCGGTGAGCTTGACCGTGGAGGCGCCCTCGAAGGTGTCGCTGCCCGGGTCGGTCAGGCCCGCGGTGAGGTTCTCCGAGGGGATCGGCGGGGCACCCTCGACGTAGCCGATCAGCTGCGGGTCGAACTGGACCTGGCTGACCCACTCGCTGACCAGCTCGCCGACCTTGTAGCCGGTGATCAGGTGCCAGCGGCCGTCCTGGAGGTAGCTGTAGGCGCGCTTGAGGACGCCGAACGCCTCGCCGCGCGAGCCGTACTGCATGTCGGCGTACTCGGCGACCGCCGGGGCGGCGGAGACGCTCTGGTGGAACGGGGTGCGCAGGCCGGCCAGGGCCGAACGCACCTGGGCGGCGTCGTTGGAGACCGGTGCGCTGGACAGCACCGTGCGCGGGCGGGTGGCTTCCGGGCCGAACTCCAGGTGGTTGCCGCGCAGGCCCTCGTCGCGGACCTGGGCGGCGCTCGCCTCGGTGGAGTCCCGGTCGAACGGCCAGTAGGCGACCAGGTCCTCCTTCTCGCCCTTGAGCCGGGTGAACAGGTTGTCCAGCAGTTGCTCGTGGGTGCGGGCGGTGCGCCAGATCCGCACTTCCTCCAGCACGCCGTCGAACGCCTCGGCGGGTTTGCCGCCCTTGAGCACCGCGCCCAGGGTCAGCTGCGCGTCGCCGTTCTCCGCGAAGGCGGCGGTGTCGGGCAGGCCCGGGGTGCCGGCCGGATCGCAGGCGACGGCGACGCCGTTGCGGTACAGGCGGAAGACGCTGCCGCGCGGGTCGGGGTTGCGCACCCAGCGGGCGCCGCG
The DNA here is from genome assembly GCF_042751525.1 of Kitasatospora sp. NPDC059408. Lineage (NCBI taxonomy): Bacteria > Bacillati > Actinomycetota > Actinomycetes > Kitasatosporales > Streptomycetaceae > Kitasatospora > Kitasatospora sp. NPDC059408. The sequence continues at coordinate 28,403 of NZ_JBHYWI010000054.1, read as the reverse complement.
CAGCCGGGCCGGGTGCGAGCCGGTGGCGTCGGCCGTGGTGCTGCCCGCGTTCTCCTCGAAGCGCCAGTGCGCGACCAGGCCGCGGTCGCGGGCGGTGACGGCGGTGGCGAGCCGGGCGGCGTCCCGGGCGGTGCCCCAGATCCGGACCTCGGCGAGCACCCCGGTCAGCTGCTGGACGGTGGCGCCCTCGCGAGCCCGGCCGAGCTCCAGCGGCGCGTCGTTGCCGCGCGGCCCGGGGCCCTCGTAGCGGCCGGCCCCGATCTCCCGGCCGTCCAGGTGGAAGCGGATGTCCTGCCACTCGCGCACGGCGAGCGACTCCACCAGCTCGACGCTCTGAGTGACCGGCTTGCCGTCGGCGCCGGTGGCGGTGATCTGCTTGGTGCCCTTCTGCTCCTGCATCGAGCGGCCGCCCTTGCGGACCACGGCGATGCGGTGGAACTGCCCGGCCCGCACGCCCTCGGTGGAGGTGAAGCGCACGGCCCGGCCGTCGGGCTCCTCGAAGGCGAACTCCAGTCGCCCGTCCGGGAGGACGGCCAGCCGGTACGGCACGCTGCCGCCGACGCCGTCGGCGGTGCGGCCCTTGGAGAGCAGGCCCTGGGTCTCGCCGAGGCGGTCGACGCGGGCGAACACCTCCAGGGTCAGGTCGTCGGCGATGTCCAGCGCGTCGTCGTCCGGGACTTCGAGGTAGGCGTCGCCGGTCAACTCCACTGCCCAGGACTGCTGGTAGGCCAGGGCGAGGTGGCTCCACTCGCGCAGCGGGAAGGACTCCCGGCTGACCACCCGGCGGTCGCCGACCGCCGCGACGGCCCGGTAGCCGCCGGCGGCGATCGGTGCGCGGGCCGGGACGGGGGTGGGCATGCCGCGCAGTTCGGCGTGCCGGTTGTTGCCGGAGCGGTCGGCCAGCACGGCCTGCGCGCCGGGTGCCGGCGCCGAGTACGTCCAGTAGCCGAGCAGCCCCGCCTCGTTGCCGTTCAGCCGCCGCCCCTGGTCGGCCCGCAGCTCGTCGCCGCCACGCGCCTTGGACCAGAGCCGCACCTCGTCCAGCCGGACGGCGGCGAACTCGCGGGGCCAGCAGGCCACCGAGCCCAACGAGAACCGGCCCTGTCCGCGGTACGGGGCGTCGGCGGTGCGGCGGGCGATCTCCTGGCCGTCCAGGTAGATCACCTGTCGGCGGGTCTCGCGCTGGAAGACGCACGCCCAGTGGTGCCACTTGGTGTCGGAGAACCGCTGGGTGGTGTCCAGGTCGTCGCCGTAGAAGCCGAAGGTGAAGAAGCCGTTCGAGCGGAAGCCGATGTGCAGGCTCTCGCCGGCCCGGCCCTGGTCGCCGCTGTGGCCGAGCACGTAGTGCGACCGGCTGTCGATCGCGGTTCGCTGGGCCCAGAACTCCACCGTGAAGTCGCCGTCGCCGAAGCCGAAGGCGCCGGGCACCACGGCGGCGTCGTCCACGCCGTCGAAGACCAGCCCGGAGGTCGCCTGGGTACCGAGCAGGCCGAGGCCGTACGGGGTGTCCCCGGCGTTGGCATGCAGCAGCCGCACCGGCCCTTCGACCCGCTCCGGGTTGACCCAGGTCTCCAGGGTGAGGTCGCCCGGGGTCGCGGCCCGGGGCAACTGCCCGGCGGGCAGGGCCAGGAACCGGCCCTTGCCGTCGAAGGCGTAGGCCCGGCCCGGCATGTCGGCCCGCCAGCGCCCGCCGTGGCCGCGCACCAGGCCGTCCGCGCTGCCCAGTGGCAGTTCGGCCAGGCCCCCGGGGTCGACGGTGATCAGCCGGGAGCCCTCCGCGAGAGTGGTACCGGGCTGCGAGGACTCGGACCAGCGGTGGTCGTAGCGCACCCGCTGCACGCTCATCCCGGGCTTCAGCAGGGTCCGGTCCGCGCCCGCGCCCAGACGCAGCGACTTCGACCCGGCGGGGTGGCTGCCCTCGAAGCGGAAGCCGTGGCCGCCGACGGTCACGAAGCCGGGCCCGGCCAGCGGCGCGAGGGTGCCCTCGGTGAACTGCACCACGTCTCCGTCGATCCGCAGCACTGTGCCGATCGTGACGGGCTGCTCGGCCGCGCCGTTGACCACGGCGGCGAAGTCCTCGGCCCGGCGGGGCAGGTGCGACCACTTCTCGGTCCGGCCGTCGTGCCGGATGGTGAGGGTGACCTGCATCGGGCTGTCCCCGGCCTCGACGGTGATCCCGGTCCCGGTGAGGTCGGTGTTCGCGTCCCGGGCCGTGAAGGAGACCGTCCGCCCGCCGGCGGCCAGCTGCCGGGAGGGACGCAGCACCTGGCTGTCGTAGTACGCGGCGAAGAACTGGCCGTTGCCGCCCCGGAAGTAGAGCACGACGTTGCCGGTGGCGCTGTCCAGCAGGAACGGGCGGTCGGCGGCGCGGGCGAAGCCCAGCAGTGCCCCGGACGCGCTCAGCCCGGTGCGGTCGACGGTCAGCTGCGGCACGGGCAGGGCGATGTCGTCGGAGCCGCGCACCCCGCCGGTGAGCCGGCCCAGCTCCTCCTGCTTGGCGACCAGGCCGGCCTGCTGGGCGGCCAGGTCGCGGCGCAGCTGGGCGAGCCGGTCCTGCTTGATGCCGAGGAGTTCCAGGCGCTGGGTGAGCTCGGAGATCTGCCGGTTCAGCCGGTCGGTGGTGGGGTTGGTCTTCAGCGAGTTGTCGATCCGCTCCGGGACCAGGACGCCCTCGCCGGAAGCCTTCGCCGTCGCGTAGTCGTACTGAACGATGCGGTCGCCCTGGCTGTCCCGGGCCGCGACCAGCTGGTAGCTGTGCCGGGCCACCAGGCTGTTGCCGTTCCAGCCGTCGAGCGCGAAGTGGGTGGCGGCGTTGTCGGTCTCCCGGGGGTACTGGATCAGGGGGATGTCGTTGCCGGTCCTCCGGTTGTCGACGTTCATGTCGAGTCCGGAGTTGGCGTTCCTGACGAAGTAGCAGGGGTAGCCGTTGAGCGTGGTGCCGGTCGGTTCGAAGGTCCAGATCGTTGACGCGGCCTGCCGGTCGGCGGTGCGCACCAGCGGGGTGATGCTGTCCTTGCGGTCGCCCTGCACCGCGAGGTACTGGTCCTTGCCGTCCTTCTGCAGCTTGAACCGCAGCCGGTAGCGCCAGTAGGTGACGTCGCTCTCCAACGCGGTGCGCGCCTCGGCGCGTTGCCGTTCGACGTCGGGGGCCTCGGCGGTCTCCAGCTGGAGGCGGGTGATCTCGGCCTCCGTGGCGGCGATGTCCTGGCTCAGCCGGGCCACCTGCGCGTCCAAGTCGCCGGCCGCCTCCACGTTCCCGCTGGACTCCGGCGCGGCCAGCAGCGGCAGGGCCAGCTCCTCCGGGACCTGCGCCAGCCGGCCGTCCCGGCCGACGCCGAGGTCCACGGTGGCGACGTGGGCCTCGTCGGTGGCCTGGCCGGTCACCGGGTCGGGCCCGCCGGTGGTGCAGGCGAGCAGCACCCTGGCCTGGCGCTTGACCGGCTTGGACGTCTGGTCGTAGCCGGCGGGCGCGGCCTCCTGCTGGTGGTGCAGCAGCGCGGACAGGCCGGAGACCACCCGGCGCCCGGTGAAGGCGAAGCTGCTGCGGCTCACCCCGGAGTCCTCGCCGACGGGGGCCTCCGACGTGACCCAGGCGGGGCCGCCGCTCAACGCGGCGTGCCGGGCGTGGTCGGTCTGGTCGTGCAGCGTGGTGCCGGCGCCCTCGTCGAAGCGGTAGTAGACGGCCAGCCCGGGTTCGTTGCCGATCAGCCGGCGGCCGCGGTCGGCGGCGATCTCGGCGCCGCCGCGCGGGCGGAGCCAGATCCGGACCTCGTCGAGCTCGCCGCGCCCGTACGAGCGGATGCCGCGCCCCAGGGTGAGTCCGCCGAGGCCGGCGTACGGCATGTCCGTGGTGCGGCGGCCGAGTTCGACGCCGTCGCGGTAGACGATCTGCTCGCGGGTGTCCCGGACGAAGACACAGGCCCAGTGGTGCCAGTCGGTGTCCGCGGTGCGCTGCGGGATGTTCAGGTCGTCGCCGTAGAAGGCGAACGTGAAGGTGTCGTCACCCCGGAAGCCGATGTGCAGGGTCCGCAGCCGGACGCCCTTGGAGGCGCCGTGGCCGATCAGGAAGTCCTCGCGGCCGCCGGTGGCGGTGCGCCGGGCCCAGAACTCCACGGTGAAGTCGGAGTCGGCCAGGTCGAGGGCGCTGCTCGGCAGTTCGGCCACGTCGTCGACGCCGTCGAAGCGCAGGGCCGTCCCGGCCCGGCCGTTCTCGCTCGCCGCCGGGACCAGCGGCCGGCCGGTGAACGGGCACGTGCCGGGCGAGCTCTCGTAGACGGCGTCCCGGTGGCGCGGGTCGGGGCTGGTCCAGGCCTGGGCGCCCTGGGTGTTGAACAGGCCGTCCCGGCCGCGCTCGACGCTGAAGCCGTCGATCCGGCCCGTGGCGTCGTTGTGCGCGAAGATCTGCCAGCGCTCCCGGCCGTGCACGGCGGTGGGTACCAGCAGGGCGGTGAACCGGCCCTCGGAGAGGTTGCGGACGAAGGACAGCTCCTGGGTCGGTTCGACGAACGGCCGGCCCTCCATGTCCTGCGTGCCGAGGCTGTCCTTGGCGGAGTCCGGGCGGCCCTTGTGCCGGCTGCGCCGGTAGCGGACCTCCAGCACCGGCTTCAACTCGCCGCCGGCCAGCACGAACCGGTCGCACAGCAGGGTGGCGTCGACCGCCGGGACCTTGGCCCGACCGCCCGTGGCCAGGTAGTCGGTGCGCGCCGGGTCGCCGGAGGAGCGGGTGCCGTCGGTGAGCCGGAACACCGCGTCCGGGTGGTCGGCGCGCACCGACTGGCGCAGCACGTACAGGTGGGTGCCGTCGGAGAGGACGTGGAAGGGGGCGGCGGCGCCGAGCCGTGCCGTGCTGGACAGGAACCGGTCCAGCTCCTGGTCGTCCAGCCGCTCCGCCGCGTCCGCCTCGACCCGCCCGCCGCGCTTGACGACGGGCATCCGCACGGTCCCCGCCACCGCGTAGCCGACCCGCGCCACCTCGGAGGGGAAGCGCAGCGGCAACGGGTCTTCCGACCAGTAGGCCGCGTCCGCCTCCCCCTTCGCCTCGTCGTGCTGTGACAGGTCCAGGACGCTGTAGACGATGCGCCGTTGGTCGTCCATCGCGAACGCGACCGTGCTGCCCTGGTGCCGCACGGTCGTGGTGTGCACGTAGGCCCGGTCGCTGTAGACCTTCGCCAGGTGCTGCGTCTCCCTCAAGCTGCCACCTCATGCCGGGTGACCGAAGGGCTGCCGTCGGCCACGCGATCAACACGGAACGTGTCCACGCTTTCACCGGATGTGACTGTCCATCAAGACACTTTCGGGCCACGGCACATGACCGATCACGCCATCCGCCCCGGACACCACGGGACGGCGAGTCGGTCGCCGGGTCATCGCTCGCAGTCCGGCTCGGGCGCCCTCCGCGCCGCGCGTCCCCACGACGTCCGCTCACGCCGGATCGGTGAACACCGCCCGCGCGGCGTCGCGGACGTCCGGCCGCGGGTGGCGGCGCAGGCCGTGCAGCACCTCCCGCCAGGCAGCGGGCCAGCCGAGCTGCGCCCCCACCGTCGTCAGTGCGACGGCGAACAGGCCGGGAGCGAGTCCGTCCTCGGCGGCCAGCCGGCGGGCGGCCGCCAAGGCGTGCTCGGGAGCCTCGGGTCGTCCGTAGCCGCGTCGGCGCACCGCCTCGGCGGTGGTCACGGCGAGCGCCGGGCGGTCGGCGACGAGCGCGGCCAGTTCGGCGAGGCGCTCGCCCGTGTCGGGGGCGTCCAGGTCGAGCGCCGTGACCAGTTGGGCAGTGGCCTCGGGCAGGAGCGCGGGTTCGGTCAGCAGGAGTGCGGCGACCTCGCGCACGGTGGCCCGGAAGGTTTCCGCGGGGGCGTCGTTGCTCCAGAGCGAGCCGGTGAGCTTGGCGATCCGCTGCCGGGCCGGCTGGTCGCGGCCGGGGAGGGCCGGGTCCCCGGCGTGCACGGACTCCATCAGCGCGCTCAGCGCGTCCGCCAGGACGCTGCCCGGCGCGCAGCCGCCGAGCGGGTGCGGGGCGTCCGACAACGCCATCCCGGTCAGCGTCCGGGCCGCCCCCTGCCAGCGGTCCCGCTCGGCAAGATCGGTCACGAGAGGGACGAGTGCCCGCACGGCCTCCGGCGCGTACCGTCCCCAGGAGACGAGGTGTCCTTGCGCGGGTACGGCGGTGAAGAGGCCGTCGCCAGTAGCCAACCGGGCCATCAGGCGCGCGAATTCGGGGCGCTGCCCGGCGGGCACCTCGTGCGGGCGCAGGTGCTGGACGAGCATCGTGTGCAGATCCGGCGGTCCGTCGGCCGCGTCATCGAGCACGTCCCACAACGGCAGGTCGGCGATCCGTTCGCCGATCGTCGCCAGGACGGCGGCACGGACGTCCGGGTGCTGCTCGGGCGCGGCGTACGCCTCGCGCAGCAGGGCGGCCGCGTCGGACAGGACCAGGTGTGCGGCGGCGAGCCGGACGGCCTGCTTGCGGCTGGTCGCCTTCGTCCCCGGGTCGAGCGCGATGCGGCGCAGCCCCGGGAGGAGTCCGGCGCTCGGCGCGAACCGGGCGGCGCGGCCCGCCGCGTACAGGGCGACCCGGGCCCGGTCGTCCGCGGCGTGGGAGAGCAACTCGGGCAGCGCACCGGCTGGACGTTCCGTCCAGGGCAGCGCGGCGAGCGCGGCCTCGGCCAGGACGGTCTCGGCGGAGTCCGCGTACCGATACAGCAGGGCTTCGCCGTGGACGGGGATCCGGGCGGCGGCGCGCAGGGCTGCGGCGCGCTCGTCCAGGGTCCGCGCGGGGTCGTCGACCGTACGGGTGAGCTGTTCGACGGCCGCGTGCTGGTGGGCGGGGAGCCAGCGGCCGGCGTCGGCGAGGTCCCCCTCGGTCAGGGGAGTCGCGAGCAGGAGGTCGAGCAGATCGGTGCGGACCCTGGCCAGTGCGGCCCGGACCGGGGCCAGGGTGATGGCCGACGGCCTCAGCGCCAGCAGCCGGGCCACGAGTTCGGGGCCGGCGGCGGGGTTGCGCAGCAGCTGTGCGACGGCCCTTTCGACGGCGGTGTCGCCGCCCGCGTGCAGGACGCGTTCCAGGAGCTCGCCGAGCGCGGGGACTCGTCGTGACCGGGCGCCGAGCGTCTCGGCCAGCGTGAGCAGCAGTGCGGCGTCCCGGGTCCGGGCCGAGCGTTCCAAGGCCTCCCACAGCTCGTCGACCGCCGCCCCTTCGCGCCGTGGCGGGAGGGTCAGGCCGATGCCGCCGGTCCGTTCGACGGTGCGGACGGCCCAGGCGACCAGCTCGCGGGCCGGCCCGCCCGCGTGCTCGCCGAGGACGGCCCCCGCGAGCCGCACGAGGGCGGCGCGGGTGACCGCCGAGCAGTCGCGCGCCGTCAAGGCGTCGTCGGTGAGCCGCTCCAGAGGCCCGGCGGTGGCATCGTCGAAGAGCCGCGGCGGGACGGCCGCGACCGCGTCCAGCGCCTCACGGCGGACCAGGTCCTGCTCGTTGCGCAGTCGTACGAGCAGTTCGAGCGCTTCGTACAACGCGCCCGGCTCCCCGGAGAGTTCCGCCTGGCGGACCAGCTGCGCCCAGGCCCAGCCGCGGTCCAGGACATCGGCTGTGCGGGTCTCGGCCAGCAGCGCCGCCCGTGCCTCGGCGACCGGCAGCAGGACGAGCCGGCCGACGTCCTGGCTGTCCGCGGCCAGCCGGGCCCGCGCCCGCGCGTGCCGCTCCTTCGCGGGCAGCACGGCGAGGACGTCGACGGAGTCCCAGGCGCGGTTCGGGCCCGGCAGCGCCGCCACCTCGTCGTAGAAGGCGGCCCGTCGGGCCGGGGGCATCAGGCGCAGCAACGTCAGGTGGTCCCTGCCGTCTCGGTGCGCGAGCGCGGCGAGGCCGTGCGGCCGGGCGGCGGCCAGTCGGCGGGCCAAGTCCGCCCGCAGCGGCGGGTCGTAGCGCTGACGGCCGATCGCGAGCAGAAGGCGGACGGTCCGTTCGGCGGCGGCGGTGGAGACGGCGGCGAGGTCGGCGAGCCGGTCCCGCAGTGGATGGGGGAGGGCGCCCACGGGGTGGCGCTCCAGCAGCTCCAGCACCCGGGCCGGTTCGCGGGTGGCGGCAGCCGCCAGGCCGAGGGCGTTCCGCTCCCAGAAGCCCTGCCTCAACCCGTATGGCAAGTCGGCGAGTTGACGCCCGGACTCGTCCAGCACGACGACCGGGTGGCGGCGGCCGAGCGAGGTGGAGAGGGTGATCGCATGCGCCAGCAGCGGCAGTTCGGCGGCAACGACCTCGGCCGAGCAGACCGGCAGCAGCCGCGCCGCCTCGGCCACGCCCCAGCGCCTGCGCACGACCGGCACCAGCCGGTCGGCCACCGCCGTACGCCCGGCCCGCAGGATGGCGCGGGCCACCTCCGCACGGACCGCCTTCGAGGCGGTGAGCATCGCGAACTCGAGGTCGTCGCCCGGGACGGGCAGTTTCCCGACCGCCCGGAGCGCGTAGCGGCGCACCACCGGGTCGGGGTCGTCGATCCGGTCGATCAGATGGCGCGCCTGCCGTCCGGCGAGGGCGGCCAACGCGGCGAGCCGACGTTCGTACGGCCCACGGCCGTCCAACTCGGCGATCAGTGACAGCAGTTCGGAGGAGGCGAGGGAGGCGGCGGTGCGGGCCACCTCGCGCAGCCGGAGCGGGTGAGGCAACGGTTCGACGGCGGCGAGCAGCCGGTCGGCAGTCAGCTGAGGCATCGCCGACGATTGTGCCCGGCGGACACCGCGCGGGCACCCGGTTTTCCGCGGCGCACTTTGCTGCGGCTCCGCAGGCCGGCAAGGGATGGTCGCGAGGAGGGACGTGGTCTGCGGGGGCCGGGGGTCGGGGGGGGGCGGCGCGCCGCCCCCCCGACCGGGTTGCGGTCGGCGGCGTCTACGGCGCTTCGCCAGGGGGATCCGGAC
>NZ_JBHYWI010000054.1:0-19492 GCF_042751525.1 Kitasatospora sp. NPDC059408 | reverse complement strand
CCCGGGTCGGGCGGGGGGGGGGGGGGGGGGGCCCCCGGGGGGGGGGGGGGGGGGGTGGGGGGGGGGCGGGGGGGGGGGGGGGGGGGGGGGTCGCCCCCCCCCCGCCGCCGCCCCCCCCCCACGACCGGCCAACGACGGTTCAGGCCGGGGAATCCGTGCTGGGCCTCATCACGGGGCCGAGGAGAAGAGGACGCTACGGAACGGGAGTTCCTTCTCGTGGCCGGGTGCCACCAGGGTGCCGCCGGCCACGCAGTCGCGCTCGGTGTACAGCACTGCGTATCTGTCGGTGGCGTTCTCCTCGGCCACTGCTTCGTCCAGCAGCAGGTTGTGGCACACGCCCGACTTCGGGTCGGAGAGCGTGTGGACGGTCCCGTTGCGCAGAACGTAGGTGAACGTGCCTTGGGCGGCGTTCGCCGGTGTTGCCGACGCCAGGGACAGCGTCGTCCCCAGCACCGCTGCCGAAACCCACGCTCCGACCATGCGACGAACCGGCATGAGAATCTCCACTCTTTCAGGGGTCTCGGAGAGGACGGCCGTCCCCCGAGCCTCTCCGAAGTCCCCTCTGCAGAGCGTCGCAAAACCGGCTGAACGCGTGAACCAGGACGGTCGCTCGGCCGTTCAGCGGCGGCCGTTCAGCGGTTCACCGCCCGCATCCCGTCCTCGTCGTAGCGTTCGCCCGCCACCTCGGGCAGTTCGGCGTCGATGCGGGCGAGGTCCCCGTCGGTCAGCTCGACGTCGACCGCACCCGCGTTCTGCTCCAGGTAGGTGCGGCGCTTGGTGCCCGGGATCGGCACGAGGTGCTCGCCGCGGGCCAGCACCCAGGCGATCGCCAGCTGGGCCGGGGTGACGCCCTTCTCGGCGGCGATCTCCTTCACCTTGTCCGCGAGCCGGAGGTTGGCCGCCAGATTGGCCTCGGTGAAGCGCGGATTGGTGCGGCGGAAGTCGCCCTGGTCCAGCTCGTCCGGGGAGCTGAAGCGGCCCGCGAGGAAGCCGCGGCCGAGCGGGGAGTACGGCACGAAGCCGATTCCGAGTTCCCGGCAGGTGGGGAGCACCTCGGCTTCCACGTCCCGCGTCCAGAGCGAGTACTCGCTCTGAACGGCGGTGACCGGGTGGACGGCGTGGGCGCGGCGGATGGTCTCCGCGCTCGCCTCGCTCAGCCCGATGTGCCGCACCTTGCCCTCGGCGACCAGTTCGCCGAGCGCGCCGACGGTCTCCTCGATGGGCACGGTCGGGTCGACCCGGTGCTGGTAGTACAGGTCGATGCGGTCGGTGCCGAGCCGTTCGAGCGAACCGTGGACGGAGCCGCGGACGTGCTCGGCCGAGCCGTCCTGGCGGCCCACCGTCGACATGTCGCCCGGAACCGCTTTGTCCATCCGGTAGTTGAACTTCGTGGCGATCACGTACTCGTCACGGTGTCCGCGGACGGCCTCGCCGACCAGGGACTCGTTGGTGAGCGGTCCGTAGACCTGCGCCGTGTCGAGGAAGGTGATGCCGAGGTCCAGGGCTCGCCGGATGGTCGCGACGCCCTCGTCCTGGTCGGCCGTGCCGTAGAAGGCGGACATCCCCATGCAGCCGAGGCCGATGGCCGACACCTGGAGGTCCCGCAGACTGCGCTGTTGCATGTGACGTGCCAGCCCTTCGTCTCGTCCGTCCCGTGGCCCGACGCGCTTCCGAACGCCCCGGTCCTGGCGACCGGCCGGGCCCCGTGTCCTCGGAGAGGACCCTACGGCGCCGAGGCCGTCCGGAGGCGGACCGGCACGGCGGGGTGCGGGCCGGCCGGCGGCGCTGCCCGTCGGCCGGTGGCAGGCAGCAGGCAGCAGGCAGCAGGCAGCGCGGATTACAGCCGGTCGTCGCGGCGGAACGCGTGATGGGGGGCGCGCGGCGCGGGGAGTGGCACGGCCGTCTCCGGTCGCTTCGTCTACGACGCGACCGCGTTCTCCACGACCGCCGTACCGCTCGGCGTTCCCGCCGGCATCGCCGCGCGCCCCTCCCCCTGTCTTTCACACTGGCCGCCGAACCTCCCCCGGCGGAACCCGCCGGGGGTCGGGAATCGGCAAACGGTTCACCGCCAGGCCCCACGCCCGGGCGGCGAACCGTTTCCTCACGGATCACGCTAGGTGCGGTCGAACGTCCGTCCGCCCGCCCTGGCGCATCCTTGACGCGGACGGCGGCCGCCTTGACGCGGCCTTGGCGCCACCGGTCAGGGCTGGTGGCGGTACCCGATGACCTAACCGGGGCTTACCGCGACGGCCCGGCGGAGGCCGAAGACGAAGGTCGTGCCGCCGCCCGGGGTGCTCTCGACGGTCAGCTCGCCGCCCATCGCCTCGGTGAAGCCCTTGGCGACGGTCAGTCCGAGGCCGACGCCGGCGACCCGCCCGCCGGCGCCGCGGCGGCTGCGGTGGAACGGCTCGAAGAGGTGCTCGCGTTGCCGGTCGCCGATGCCGGGGCCGTGGTCGACCACCCGCACGTCCACCCGGTCCGCCACGGCGCCCGCGTCCACCCGTACCGGGGCGCCGGACGGTGACCAGGTCTGGGCGTTGGCCAGGACGTTCGCCAGCGCCCGCTCCAGCAGGCCGGCGTCGGCCTCCACCGGCGGCAGGCCCTCCGGGAGGTCGAGGACCACCGGGGCACCCGCGAGCGGGAGGCTGCCGACCGCGGCGACCAGGACGTCCGCCACGTCGGTCGGCCGGAGGGTCACCGGCACCCGACCGGCCTGCAGGCGGCTCAGGTCGAGCAGGTTGGCGACCATGCGGTTCAACCGGTCCGCCTCGGCGTCGATGATCGCCGAGAAGCGGCGGACGTCCTCCGGCGGCCAGTCGACATCGTCGGAGCACAGGCTCGACGCCGACGCCTTGATCCCCGCCAGCGGCTCACGCAGGTCGTGGGCCACGGCCTCCAGCAGGGTGGTGTGCAGGGCGTCGGTGCGGGCGATCGCCTGTGCCGACGCCGCTTGCGCGGTCACCCGCTGCAACTCCCGGAGCAGGCGCAGTTGGGTCACGAAGGGGCCGAGCAGGCGGGTGTTCTCCTCGCTCAGGGTCGGGCCGGCCAGCACCAGGACGGTGTCCGGGTCCAGCTCGGCCGCGAACGCCGCGTCCTGCGGCCGGCCCGGCAGCGGCCCGCCGGCGGCCGCGTCCGGGCGCCAGCCCGTGCCGTCGCGCGCCAGGATGCCCGCCGCGAACAGGCCGAACGCCAGCCGCAGCCCCTCCAGCAGCTCGGGCAGCGCGCGTTCCCCGTCCTGCACCGACTCCCCCGCCAGCCGGGCGAGCGCCTGCGCCTCCGCGCGGGCGCGGGTCGCCTGCTGGGATCGGCGGGCCAGCCCGTCGATCAGGTGGCTGATGATCCCGGCGACCACCAGGAACACCGCCAGGACCCCGGCATCCGCCGCCCGCTCGACCACCAGGCTGTGCCAGGGTGTCGTGAAGAACCAGTCCGCCGCCAGCGCCGAGGCCACGGTGGTGGCCGCGGCCGGTGCGAGCCCTCCCAGCCGGGCGACCCCGGCCACCACCAGCAGCAGGCACAGCAGCGCACCGGACGGGCCGAGCGAGACCCGGAGCGGCGACAGCGCGCTCGCCACCACCACCGCACCGAGCGGTCCGAGCAGCCACCCGAACCGGCGCCGCCGGGCGGTGACGAAGGCAGGCCGGCGTGGCCGCGGCCCGCGCGGCAGCGCCAGCAGGTCCGGCCCGGGCGGCGGCAGCACCCGGACGTCGATCGGACCGGCCAGCCGGATCACCCGGTTGATCACCGAACCGCTGACCAGCTCCCGCAGCCGCGAGCGGCTGGTCGGCCCGAGCAGGATCTGGGTGGCGCTCTCCGTCCGGGCGAAGTCGACCAGGGCTCCCGCCACGTCGTCGCCGGTGATCTCGACATAGGTGCCGTGCAGCTCGCGCAGCAGCACCCGTTGGCCCGCCAGGGCGGGCGGCTCCCGCTGGAGGGTCCCGTCGTCCGCGCGGACGTGCACGCCGATCAGGACACCGTGCACCCGGGTGGCCGTCCGCGCGCCCCGCCGGATCAGGTGCTCGCCCTGCGGCGCACCGTTCAGCGCCACCACGATGCGCTCCTTGGTCTCCCACGGCGCCCGGATGCCGTGCCGGGCCCGGTAGTCGGCGAGCTCCTCCTCCACCCGGTCGGCCAGCCAGAGCAGGGCCAGCTCCCGCAGCGCGCCGAGGTTCCCGGCCCGGAAGTAGTTGTCCAGCGCCACGTCGACCTGGTCGGCCGCGTAGACGTCGCCCTGCGCCATCCGGGTGCGCAGTGCCTCGGGGCTCAGATCCACCAGCTCGATCCGGTCGGCGGCCCGGACGACCTCGTCCGGGATCTTCTCCCGCTGGACGATGCCGGTGATCTGCTCGACCACGTCGTTCAGGCTCTCCAGGTGCTGGATGTTCAGGGTCGTCGCCACGTCGATCCCGGCGTCCAGGAGATCCTGCACGTCCTGCCAGCGCTTGGGATTGCGGCTGCCCGGGACGTTCGTGTGCGCCAGCTCGTCCACCAGCGCGAGCGCGGGCCGGCGGGCGAGCAGGGCGTCGAGGTCGAGCTCGGTCAGCTCGATCCCCCGGTACGGCACGCGGCGGCGCGGGACCACCGGCAGGTCGGCCAGTTGCTCCTCCGTCCCCCGGCGGCCGTAGGTCTCGACGAGGCCGACCACCACGTCCAGCCCGCCGTCGCGCAGCTGGCGGCCCTCGGCGAGCATGGCGTAGGTCTTCCCGACCCCCGGCGCCGCTCCCAGGTACACCCGCAGCTTCCCGGTCACCGCCGAACCCACCGCCGAACTCACCGCCTCCGCCGAACCCACCGCCGCCGAACTCACCGCCTCACCGGCCGAGCACCTCCGCAGCTCCATCGTCCCCCGGTGCGGGCGCAGCGCGCGGCCGCAGCGGCGGACGGACGAACGGGAGGTGCGGGCGTAGAGGCCGGCCGGGGCTTCTGAAAGTGGGCTTCCGGTCCTCCCCTGCTGTATCCGAGCCGGAACCCACCGGTCTCGCCGCCTGGCACAATCGTGCGATCACGAAGGTGCGGTCATGAACGCCCGGCGGGCCGGGAAGGACTGACGCCGGGGCGGCAGCACGGGGGCACGGGCTGCGGGGAGAGGGGAGGGCTCCGTGGCGTTCACCGCGGTGCACGGAGATCGGGGCCGACTGGACGCGACGCGGGACGACCTCGGCTGCGGGTGGGCGTGGACCGCGGTCCACCGCGCGAGACCGCGCGTGCCGCTCGCGTGCCCGGAGTGCGGACACGGCCTCCACGCGAAGGTCTCGCCGACCGGGCTGCGGTTCTTCGCCCACGACCGCGGAGCACCCACCTGCGCGCTGGCACAGGAGAGCATGGAGCACCACCTCGTGAAGCTGCAGCTCGCACACGCCGCACGGGCCGCCGGCTGGTACGCCGACCTCGAAGTCCGCGCCCCGGACGGCACGTGGCGGGCGGACGTCATGGCCTCCTCCCCCGACGGCGCCCACCGCATGGCGTGGGAGGCGCAGCTCTCCCCGATCACCCGCGACGAGGTCCGCGAGCGCACCGACCGGTACGCCGCCGACGGCATCGATGCCTGCTGGGTGACGCTGTCCGCCCGAACGTGGGTCGGCGCCGTCCCGTCCATCGTCGTCTCGACGCCCCGGCCCGGCGCCGCCGACCAGTGGACCGCGGGCACCGGACTGAGCCGGTTCACCGTCACCCCGTGCCGGAAGAAGTGCCGATGCCCGCACGGCCACGGCGAATGGAAGACCGTCACCGCCCCGCTGGACGACTTCGTCGCCTGGGTCCTCGGCCGCCGCGTCATCCCCCACCGGGTGCCCGCCGGCGAGGACGACCACCGGGTGCTGTGGACCGCGCCGCGCTACGTCGAGCAGGCGGCCGCGCACTCCGACGCCGACCAGCGCCACCGGACCAAGCGCAAGGAACGAGACCAGCAGCGCCGGCGCGAACGGCACGCCGGCCAGGTGGTGGGGAAGGACTGGCGGACCGCCATGCCACTCGGACGCAGATGGCGGCTGGAAGCCGCAGCCGCCCGATGGACGGAGGAGGACAGCGGACGACCCGCCCGGCTCGCCCACGAACAGATCACCGACGACCGCTGGGCGGGCGGCCTGCCCATCCACGTCTCCGGCCACCCCTACGCCGTGCTGCTCCCCTCGGCCGGCCACGCCGACTGGAGCGCGCTCGCCGGCCTGGTCATCCTCACCGTCGGCGACGCGGAGCGCCGACGGACCGTCGAACACGCACCCGCCCTCACCCGGGTCGTCGACCTGGCGGCCTGGCACTGACGTCGGAGGGCGCCGGGCGGGTGGTTGGTGCGAGGTCAGTCCGGCGCGCCGGGCAGCAGCACCAGGCTCTCGACGTCGTGCGGGTCGGTGCGCGCGGCCAGGACGACGACCTCCTGGGTCCGACTGCGGTTGACCGGCTGGTGGGGCACGCTGGGCGGGATGTAGACGAAGTCGCCCGGACCCGCGACGGTGACCTCCGCCAGCCGCTCGCCGTGCCGGACTTCGATCTCCCCGCTGACGACGTAGATCGCGGTCTCGTGGTCCGCGTGGAGGTGCGCCTGCTCCGTCGTCAGCGGCGGAATCACCAGGCGGCTCAGGCAGAGCCCGCGCGAGCCCACGCGTTCCCGGGTGATGCCGCGTTCCGCACGGCCCCCCTGCGGGGCCGTCACCGCCGCCGGGGTCGGCAGGACCACGAGTGCATCGTCGGTCCGCTGCTCGACGGGTGACGCGGGCAGGGAATCGATGATTGTCATGAACCCTCCAGCATTTGTTCCGAAGCCGCGACGCTACGAGGCCGCCGAGGCCGCCGAGCGGAGATCACCCACCGGTGGCCGGATCGCGATCACGGCTGACCGATCTCGGCGCCTTGACAGCCTGCGAGGCCGCCGGTCGGCGAGAACCCCTTGCACCCCCGGTCAGCGAGTGAGCACGTGGCCGTCGTGGGGGCGGTGGTCGCGGGAGCGCCGCAAGTCGGTGGTGACGTAGGTGCGTTGCAGCCAGCGGTCCGCTCCGTCGTGGCGAGGCCGGAAGGCGGTGCGGCCGGGCGATAAGCCCATGGTTGAAGTACTTTGCCAGGAACACGCCACCCGAAACCCCGACCGGCGGAGCGCGGCCGGCGGCATCCGGCGCGCCTGCGGCCTCATCCGAGGCGGCCCCTGACCGCCCTGCCGCCGGAGTCGTCGGATCCGTGAACCCCGCCGTACGAGTCAGGTCTCGTGCCACCAAACGGTCAACCGCCGGCGCCACCAGGGGAGGCTCGGCGACCGATGGTGAGTCAACCATGAGGACGCGTACGGATCCGGCAGGGTACGACGCTCGAACTCCGCGTCGAGCCTGGCCACGATCCGGCTCAGTTCACGGCGAGCGGCCGACGGCAGTGCATCGAGCATGGCTTGCAGATCGTCCCGGCTCCCGAACACGTCGTGGCACTCGCAATCCTCCAGCACCACGTAGAGCCAGCGGCCAGGCCGGCGCAGGAATTGCTCGTACCGGCCGAGCGCATCGCTCAGGAAGCCGGGCCGGAACCTTTGGGCCTCAAGGCGCCTGACAGCGCCCTGGGCGCCTCGTCGCAAGCCTCGAACCTGACTGAACTCTCGGGACCGGGCCCGGATCCACCGCGTCTGGGCGCGCACGGCGCCGGGCGACCTACGCGGCATCGCCCCTTCGGATCGACGTCATGGCCGCCACCCTGCCACGCCACGGGCAGACCGGCCACCGAATTTCCTCCGGACCGGACGCCCTACCGGAACTCGATCACGGCAACGAGCCATGGATCCACGGGCTTTCGTGCCCGGCCGCGCACCGGCCCCCGCTTCGGGGCCTGGGAGACGGGTGCCCGCGCCGGGCGCTGACCGACTCCGTGGTGCCGTCCCGGTGGTGTCGGACGGGGCGATCAGGCGCTGACAGGTGTCGTCGTCCGGCGCGCCGGGTCCTCCTTCACGGTTTGCGCTGCGGCGCGGTGGGTGCGTTCGATGGCCTGTCCCCAGTAGGTCCCGGCGATCATCAGCACGGCACCGAGGGCGGCCCAGAGGGTGAGCCGTTCGCCGCCGAGGCCGAACCCGATGGCGACGGCCCAGATCGGTTCGGTTCCCAGCAGCAGGCTCGCCCGGCTGGCGGAGGTGCGCTGCACGGCCTGCGTCTGGGCGAGGAAGGCGAACACGCTGCAGAACAGGGCGAGGTAGACCAGCTGGGTCCAGGTGGTGACACTGCCGTGGGCCAGGTCGGGCAGGTGGCCGAGGGCGGCCGGCAGGAACAGGGCCGAACCGACGACGGTCTGGACGCTCGTCAGGCGGAGCGGGTCCACGGACCGCCCGGCGGTCAGCCGTCCGACGAGCGCGACGTGCCCGGCCCGGACGACCGCGGCGGCGAGCATCAGGGCGTCCCCGAGTCGCGGCACGTGCAGTCCGGTGCTGGAGCTCAGCAGCCCGACGGCCAGGACGCACAGGCCGGCGGCGAGGAAGAACGTCGCGGGCAGGCGGCGGCCCGCGCTGCGGTCCATCAGCGGGGTGAGCACGATGGTCAGGCTGATGATCAGTCCGGCGTTGGCGGCGCTGGTGTGCGCCACCCCGTAGGTCTCCAGTACGAGGACGGCCGCCTGGGTGACGCCCAGGACGGACCCGGTGCGCACCTCGTCGCGGGTGAAGCGCCGCCCCCGGCGGCCGAAGGCGACCAGGGCCCCGCACGCGAGCGCGGAGATCGCGTACCGGGCGAACAGCACCACCAGGACCGGGAGCGCGGCGGTGGCCGTCTTGGCCGCCAGATAGCTGGAGCCCCAGACGAGTGCGACGAGGAGGAGTACCGCATCGGTGCGGCGGGCAATGGGCATGCCCCTACGCTGCCCGACCAGGGATTTGAAGGCCACCACCAACTTCTTCAACGAACCTGTAGCAGCCCTACACTGTCGGCGTGGATGAGAGGCAGCTGCGGGTCCTGCGGGAACTGGGAGAGCTGGGGAGCGTCACCGCGGTCGCCGAGGCGCTGCGCGTGACGCCGTCGGCGATCTCGCAACAGCTGAGGCTGCTGCAGCGTTCGATCCCCGTCCCGCTCACCGAACGCGCCGGGCGCCGGGTGGTGCTGACGGACGCCGGGCGGGCCCTGGCGGTGGCGGCCATCGAGGTGGAGAGCGCTCTGGCCAGGGCGCGCCACACCGTCACCGACTTCGTGGAACAACCGGACGGCGAGGTCTCGGTGGCGGCGTTCCACAGCGCCGGGTCGGCGTTCTTCCCGCTCCTGCTGCGCGGCCTCGCCGGCGCCGGTCACCCTCGTCTGGCGCTGTCCGACGAGGACGTCGCCCAGGACCGCTTCCCCGCCCTCACCCGTGACCACGACCTCGTGCTCGCTCACCGCCTCGACCACGCCCCGCCCTGGCCGCGCACCGTGATCGCCCACACCTTGCTGCGCGAGCCCCTGGACGTCGCCCTGCCGGCCGGCCACCCGCTGGCCTCCCAGCCGCGGCTCTCACCGCAGGACGTGGCCGACCAGCCGTGGATCACGGTCCACGACGGGTTCCCGCTGATGGCCACCATCGAGGCCATCGCCAGCGTCGCCAACCGACGGCTCGACATCGTCCACCGCATCAACGAATTCGCGGTGGTCGCCGAAGTGGTGGCCGCCGGCGGCGGGCTGGCCCTGATGCCGCGCTGGACCGCCCGCCCGCACCCCGACGTCGTTCTCCGGCCGCTGAGCGGAGTCCAGGCCCGACGGCACGTCGACGTGCTCCACCGGCCCGAGCGCACCGCGCGCAAGGCCGTCCGGACGGTCCTCGCCGAGCTGCACCGGGCCGCCGATACGATCCGGGCCACGAGGCCGCGGCTCCCTGACGGTACAGGTGATCAGTGATTCTCAATGTTCATATCGACGGTCGATGGCGCTACGGCGGGACCCCGGAGGAGAAGTCCCCGGTGATCGGCACGGTCGAGGAACCGGAAATCGACTGGGCCAGCATCCGCTGATTCCCTGCGCAACCGCTCCGGCGACCGATCGGCGGCACCACTCCAGCGGGACGCGGGTCACGGTGCGCCGGGCGAGACCGGGCACCGGGCGGACGCCGCAGGACCCGCCGGACGGGTCCCGCGGAGCCGCCTACCGGCGCGCCCGCGCCGACGCCGCCGAACGCCGGCTTCGGGGCCACTCGACCAGAAGCCAGCCGCGGTGCGGCAGCGGTGCGCCGAACTCGACGAGGCCACCGGCCACGACCGCCGGGACGGGCTCCGGGGCCGCCAACGGACGGAGCAGCGTCGCCTCCGCTCCGGTGGGGGTGCCGGGCAGGTGGATGCGGACGTGCGCCGGGTCGGCGCTGCCGTTGGCCACGGCGAGGCGGAGGCCGTCCGGGGTGCGGGAAAGGTGGGGGATCAGGTGGGGGCCGCCGGTCACCAGCGGCAGGGCCGGGTCCTCGCCCTCCAGGTACCGGACCATCTCGTGCAGCAGTTGCTGCCCGTCGTCGTCGTACGGCAGCAGGTCCACCGCCGTCGCGGCCAAGACGCAGATCCGGCCGCCGAGTTCATTGGTGTGGACGCACCGGCCCGGGCCCCACACCCGTTGGTCCGGGGTCAGGATCTCCGTCCAGGTCTCGGTGTCCGCCGCGGGCCGGAGCCGGGCGAGTGCCGGCTGGCCGTTGACGCTCAGGAACACGTCGCCGCGGCGCTCCAGCGCGTACGGGCCCGGCGCGGACGCCGACTCCCTCCCCACCACCTCCTCGACCGTCACGCCGAGCAGCTTCCCGAGCCCCCGCTCGTCCAGGATGCGCGCCGCCGTGCCGTCCAGCAGCAGTCCCCCGCCGAGCATCCGCCGGAGCTCCGCGTCGCCGTACGCCCACGCCACCTGCCCGAACAGCACCCGCACCGGCGCGTCCCCGGCCGTCACGGGGACGCCGTACCGCAGCAGGAAGTCCGCCGCCGGGCCGGGGTCGACGGCCAGGTCGGCGAGGTCCCCGCCGCGGACGGTCCGCACGTGGGCGGCCGCGTCCTGCCGCACCGGCAGCGCCACACCGGCGGTGTCCCCCTTCGGCGCCACGCGATCGAGCGCCGGCCGCGACCTGCGCAGCAACTCGGCCACGCGCGGGAAGCGCCCGGCCCGGCCGGACTGCATCGGGTGGACGTTGAGGAACAGCGCGTCCGAGCCCGCGAGTTGGGCGGCGACGAGCTCGGACCACGTCTGGGTGTCAGACTTCGACCACGCGGTGTGCGGCCAGTTCTCGACCTCCGGTTCGCTGCGCACGTGTGCGGGCCGCAGTGCCCGCTGCACCTCCGACATCCAGACGGAGAAGCTCAGTTCGCGCCCCGGCGCGTCGGAGTAGCGGGCGAAGTGCGGCCGGTGCGAGACGCGTCCGTCGATGGCGAGCGCGTCGAACAGGGCCGGCCAGTCGCGTCCCTCGACGGAGTGGACTCCGGGCTCGGAGCTCATCAGCCCGAGCTGCGTCCGCCCTTCCGACCGTTCGGCAACGGCCTTCGCGATCGCCTCGGCCACTTCCAACTGTGCTTCTCGCCAGACCCGTTGGAGCTGCACACGCCAGGGGTGGGGATCTCCGGGGGCCGTCACCGCGGCGACGGCCTGCTCCCGGGTCACCGTCTCCCCCACCGCCTCCGCCAGCCGGTCGAGCATCAGCGGCTCGAATCCGCCGCCCCACCCCAGCGGCGCGTGGTTGTGGTAGCGGAAGTCGTCCTCCAGCCACAGCACTCGGGGTACGAGCTCGGCGAACCGCCCGTAGTGGGCGGTGATCCACGAGCGGAAGCGCGGGCAGGCGAAGGAGGCCTGGGCGGTGGCGACCGTCCCGGTCGGGCCGACCATCGGGGCGAAGCCCAGCCGGTCGACGCGCCCACGGTCGGCGTGCCCCGCCGTCACCCAGGGGTTGAGGCTGACGTCGAGCCCGGCCGCCCGGAGCGCCTCCGAGGCGCGTCGGGCGGTCTCGTACAGCCTGTCCTCGGCGGCTCCGGACGGGTGCCCGGCGTGGAACTCCTCGGCCCCGAGCAGCAGGACGACCTCGTCGACCCCCGACTCCAGGCAGAATTCGACCAGTTCGGCGACGTCGGACGCAGCGTGGAGCTGGAACCGCAGGTGGTACCTGGCGGGCACGGCGGGCCTCCTCACTTGGTGCTGCCGGCGGTGAGGCCGGCGCGCCAGAATCGCTGCAGGGACAGGAACAGGACGACCAGCGGGATCGCCGACACCATGGCCGCCGTGACGACGACGTTCAGCGGCGGCGCCCCGGGCCCGATCGCCCGCTGGGACTGCCACCCGACGACGCCGACGGTGACCGGCTGGAGGTGGTCGTCGGCCAGCATCAGCACGGGGAGCAGGTAGTTGGTCCAGATGGCGACGAACTGGAACAGGAACACCGTCACGAGCGCGGGCGACATCACGCGCAGCGCGATGGTGGCGAAGATCCGCAGTTCGCCGGCGCCGTCGATCCGCCCGGCCTCGATGAGCTCGTCCGGCACGGAAGCGGCGGCGTAGATGCGCGCGAGGTAGACCCCGAACGGGCTGACCATGCTGGGCAGCAGCACCGCCCAGTAGCTGTTGACCAGGTGCAGTCGGGAGAACAGCAGGTACAGCGGCACGGCCAGCAGCGGCTGCGGGACGAGCACGGCGGCGAGCACGCCGTTGAACGTCAACTCCCTCCCGCGGAAGCGGTATTTGGCCAGCGCGTACCCCGCCATGGCGGAGATCAGCGTGCTGACGCCCGCGCCGCCGACGGCGTAGAGGGCGCTGTTGCCGAGCCACTCCCCGTAGATGCCGCCCTGCCGGGTGAACACCTGGTCCAGGTTGTCGAGGAGCGCGAAGTCGCCGAACCAGAAGCCGTTTCCGGAGAACAGTCCGCTGCTGGTCTTCGTCGAGGCGACGAGCAACCACCATACCGGCGCGAGGAAGTACACCGAGGCGAGGAGCAGCACGCCCAACACGATCCAGCGGGAGGCGGGTTGACGCCCGGAGGTAGTGGTCACCGCGCGCCCCCCCGGCGCTGGACGAGCTTGAGGAAGCCGAAGGAGAGCGCGAACGCGAGCACCGCGAGGACGACGGACTCGGTGGCCGCGAGGTTGAAGTTGTCGGCGTCCACGGCGTTGTGGGCGGCGTAGATGGGCGTGTAGGTGCTGCTCAGGTTCGGTGCCACGGTGTGCAGGATCGCCGGCTCGTTGTAGAGCTGGGCGGTGCCGATGATGGAGAACACCGTGGTCAGCACGAGCGCCGGCCGGATCATCGGCACCTTGATGCGCCACGCGACGCCGAGGGCCGAGCAGCCGTCCATCAGGGCGGCCTCGCCGATCTCCGGCGGGATGGACTGGAGGGCGGAGTGGAGGATCAGCATGTTGTAGCCGGTCCAGCCCCACGTGAGCATGTTGCCGATGGTGGGGCCCAGCATGCCGTCGGACGTCAGGTCGAGGTGCAGGCCGAGGTGGTCGCCCGCGGCGGTGATCGGGCTGAGCCCGGGGGCCACCAGGTAGGACCACATGATCGCGCCGACCACCCCCGGCAGCGCGTACGGCAGGAAGAAGGCCAGCCGGAAGAACCGCTTGAAGGGGGTCGACCCGGCGTCCAGGAGCAGCGCGAGCACCAGGGCCAGCAGCAGCATCACCGGCACCTGCACGACGCCGATCAGCAGCACCCGCAGCAGCGAGCCGCGGAACGCCGGATCGCCCAGCGCCGTCGCGTAGTTGCCGAGGCCGGCGAACACCTGGGTGGGGGCGGTGAGGCCGAGCCCGGAGCGGTGCATCCGGAAGAGGCTCTGGTGGACGGTGTAGCCGATGGGCGCGAGGTAGAGGGCGGTGAACAGCAGCAGGAACGGGGCCAGGAACAGCGCCGCCGTCCGGCCGTGGCGACGGGGGCCTCCGGAGCCCCGCTGGGACTTCCGCGCTGCTGTCCGCCCGGCGTGGGCGGTCTTCATGGGCGTGCTGCCTCCTCGGGGAGTGACCATGGCGGGCCCGCGCCCATGGGGGTGGCGCGGGGCCGGGTCGACGGGTGGTCAGCCGCCGGCGACGGCGAGGCCCTGCTGCTTCAGGCCGGCCACCGTCTTGCCCTGCACGTCCGCGAGCACGCCCGGCAGGGTCGCGCCGCCGGTGCCCGCCCTGCCGAGCCCGTCGCCGAGGTCGGTGGAGGTCTGGGTCATGGTGGGCCCCCACTGCCAGTCGGTGGCGATGTGCGCGCTCGCGGCCCGGAACACGTCGAAGATCACCTGTCCGCCGAAGAACGGATCGGGCTTGCCGAGTGCGGGGTTGGCGAGCCCGGAGGTCGCGGCCGGGTAGATGCCCGTGACCGTGATCAGGTCGCCCACGCTGCCGGGGTCGGTGCTCATCCAGGTGGCGAACTCGGCCGCTTCCTTGGGGTGGGCGCAGCCCTTGAGGACGGCGGTGGCCGAGCCGCCGTCGTTGCCGTAGGCGGGGTTGGCGGCGTCCCACACGGGCATCGGCGCCACCGCCCACTGACCGGCGCCGCTCTTGACGCTCGCCGCCAGCGTGGGGGCGTTCCACACCGCGTTGACGTCGGACAGGATCTTGCCGTCCGTCAGGTCCGCGTACAGCGACGGGTCGTAACTCGGGTCCGTCTTCAGGAGCTTCCGGTCGAGCAGGTCCTGCCAGTAGCCGGCCACCTTCTTGTTGGCGGCGCTGTCGAGGCTCACCTGCCACTGGTCGTTCCCGGTGCCGAACCACTTGGCGCCCGCCTGCCAGGCGAGACCGGCGTAGTTGTAGGCGTCGTTGCCGAAGTCGCCGAGGTAGACGGTCGGGTCGGCGGCGTGCACCTTGGCGGCGTCGGCCGCGTACTCGTCCCATGTGACCGGGGGCGTCGTGATGCCGTACTGGGCGAACAGGTCCTTGCGGTAGAACAGCGCCATCGGCGCGGTGTCGACGGGGATCCCGTAGGTCTGCCCGCCGATCGTCACCTGCTTCCACGTCCATTCGGCGAACTGCGACTTGGCGTCCCCGGTGTACCTGGAGATGTCGGTGAGGGCGCCCGCGGCGGCGAAGCTCGGCAGGGTCTCGTACCCGACCTGGGCCAGGCACGGCGCATTGCCCGCCTTGGCCGCCGTGAGCATCTTCGTGTACCCGCCCTTGGAGCCGGACGCGGTCTTGCCGAACGTCACCCGCACGTTCGGGTGGGACGCGTTGAACTTCGCGACCGCCTGGTCGTAGCCCGGGGCCCAGCCCCAGAACTCCAGCTCGACCGTGCCGCCCGCGGCCGCCGATCCCGGCGCGCCGCCGGACGATCCGGAGGAGCAGCCGGCCAGCAGGGTCGACGCGGTGACGGCGGCCAGCGCGGCAACGAGCGTGGTGGTGACGGGACTTGGCTTCACGTGCGCCTCCTCGGTGAGGTACTGAGGGAACCTGGGCACTGCGAATTCGTTCGGTTATTGTTTGAACCAACTCGGGCCGAAGTCAAGGGAGAAGGAGCGAGCGATGGGATCCGCACACGACGGCGACGGCGTCCGGAACCTGGCGATGGCCGGACCGGCCGTCGCCCGCGACCGCTCCTCTTCCCGCCGCGCCAACCTCGGGCTCGTGCTGCGCCTCCTGCGCGACGACGGCCCCCGCACCCGCACCCGGATCGCCGACGACACCGGCCTGCCGAAGGCGACGGTCTCCAACCTGACGGCCGAACTCCTGGAGGGCGGCCTCATCCGCGAGGGCGGGACCGAGCGCGACCGCACCACCGTCGGCCGCCCGGGCCAGAGCGTCGAGATCGACGGCACCGGCGTCCACGGCATCGGCGCCGAGATCGACGTCGACTACGTCAGCCTCCTCGCCGTCAACCTCAAGGGCGAGGTCACCGCCGAGAAGCGGGTCCCCTTCGACGTCCGCGCCGCGGGCCCCGACGCCGTCCTCGACACCGCCGCCCGGCTGATCGCGCGCGGCGCCGACCGCCTGCGCCGCGCCGGCGGCCGCGTCGTCGGCGTCACCCTCGCCACCCCGGGCACCGTCGACCTCGCCACCGGCACCGTCACGTACGCCTCCAACATCGGCTGGAGCGGCGTCCGGGCGCTCGACGGCCTGCGTCGGCGCCTCGGCCCGACCGCCCCCGAACTGCACCTGGAGAACGACGCCAAGCTCGGCGCCCTCGCCGAGTACGTCCCGGCCTCCGCCGACGGCGTCCGCGACCTCGTGCACGTCACCGGCCAGACCGGCGTCGGCGTCGGCATCATCGCCGGCGGCCAGCTCCTGCGCGGCACCGGCGGCTACGCGGGCGAGGTCGGCCACCTGCGGCTGGTCCCCTCCGAGCAGCCCTGCGCCTGCGGCCGGCGCGGCTGCTGGGAGACGGCCGTCGGCCGCGACGCCCTCCTGCGCCACGCCGCCGACCCCGGCGACATGGTGTGGGACCCGATGATCGACGTCGAGCGCCGCCTCGCCGAACTGCGCGCCCGCGCCCGGGCCGGGGACCCCCGCACGCTCGACGCCCTCCGCCGCATCGCCGACGCCCTGGCCCCCGGGATCGCCCTCCTCGTCGACATCCTCAACCCCCGGCTCGTCGTCCTCGGCGGCCATTTCGCCTTCTTCGGCGAACACCTCCTCCCCGGCGTCACCGAGCAGGTCCACGACCTCGTGATGGCCCCGAACGCCGGCGGCTGCGAGATCGTCCTCTCCCGCACCGGCCTGACCGCCACGACCCGCGGCGCCGCGCTGCTCGCGCTCGACGCGGTCTACCGCGACCCGACGCGGGTGATGACCACGGGCTGATGGTTGGTCAGTTCACCTTCCGCAGGCGCTGGGTGAGGAAGAGTGCCGCGCGGTCCAGTGCCTCGTCCGCCTCGTCCAGGACCCCGGCGAAGGCCTGGAACACGTGCGGCGCGTCGGCGGTGACGTCCAGGACGACGTCCACGCCGGCCGCGGCGGCGCGCGCGGCCAGGCGGGTGGAGTCGTCCAGCAGGAGCTCGTTGGCGCCCACCTGGACGAGCATCGGCGGGAAGCCCGTCAGGTCGGCGCAGACGGCCGGGCTGAGCAGCGGCTGGTGCGGGTCGGCCCCGGCGAGGTACATGGCACCGGTGCGGTCGAGGTCCGCGCGGGTGAAGATCGGGTCGGCGTCCGCCTTGGTGACCATGCTGTCGCCGGTACGGGTCGCGTCGACGCCCGGCGACAGCGCCAGGACGGCGGCGGGCAGCGGCAGGCCCGCGTCCCGGGCGGCGAGGCAGGCGGTGACGGCGAGTCCGCCGCCCGCGGAGTCGCCGGCGAACACGATCGACGACGGGTCCTCGCCGCGGTCGAGGAGGTCCCGGTAGGCGCTCAGCGTGTCCTCGATCGCGGCCGGGAACGGGTGCTCCGGGGCGAGCCGGTAGTCCAGCGAGTACGCGCCGACGCCGGTCCTGGCCACGAGGTTGCCGGTCAGCGACAGGGCCGTCCGGGGCGAGCCGTACACCCAGCCGCCGCCGTGGAAGTACAGGATCGTCCCGGCGCGCGGTGCACCGTCCGGCTCGACCCTGAGGGCGGGCCGGCCGCCGAGCGCCGTCTCCGTGGTGCGGATGGTGCCGGGCACGATCATCCCGGCCATCAGCGCCTCGAATCCGGCCCGGATCTCCTCGACCGTCCGGGGACTCTCCGGACGCGGCTGCCGCAGCATCGCGTCGATCCGCGCACGCTGTTCCCTGCTCATGATGGGCTCCCCTCGAAAGTACCTGCCGCTACACTATATGCCGTGGAATCTAAATCGAGGGGCGAGCCGATGGATCTGCCGGAGTTCTTCGCCGATCTGGTCCGGTGCGAGACGCGGCTCTACAACGCGCTCAACGACCGGCTCCGCGCCCGGCACGGCATCGTGACCTCGCAGTTCGAGTTCCTGCGGTACCTGCGCGACCACCCAGGAGCCCGCGTGGCGGACCTCGCCACCGGGTTCGCCGTCGGCATCGGGGCGACCAGCAAGGGCGTCGACCGCCTGGAGAAGCAGGGCTGGGTCGCCCGACGACCGAACCCCTCCGACCGCCGCTCCTCCCTGCTCGCACTGACCGAGGACGGGGCGCAGCTCGTCGACGCGGCCGAGCGGACGTTCACGGCGGGGCTCGCCGAGCTGATCGGCGACACACTCGACGACGCGTCGGTGACGGCCGCCGCGCAGGCGCTCGCGACGCTGCGCTCGGCACTCGAACGCCGGCAGATCGGCATGCCCACGGGCTGACCACTGCGCACCGGGCAGGCCCGCCGCCCTCCTGGAGCAACCAAAGGTTGCACATCATGGCGGAGCGGCCTACCGTTGTACGCAACCAAAGGTTGCAGGAGGAGGAGAGCGGGATGGAGTACGGCAGCATCGCGCGGGAGATCCACGTCGAGGCGACACCCGAGGTGGTCTACGAGGTCATCAGCACGCCCGAGCACCTGAAGGAGTGGTGGCCCGACGACGCCGACCTCAAGCCCGTCCCGGGGGCCACCGGGGTCATCTCCTTCGGCACCGGGACACCGGACGTGAAGGTCGAACACCTCACGGTGGTCGAGGCCGACCCGCCGCGGCGGTTCAGCTTCCGCTGGGTCTACGACGAGGGCCGCACCGCTGCGCCGGGCAACTCGCTCCTGGTCACCTTCGACCTGGTCCCGTCGGACGGCGGCACGCTGCTGCGCTTCACCGAGACGGGCTTCCGGGAGCGGGGCTGGGAGGCGGCCGTCCTGGAAGAGGCGTACCGCGACCACGCGAGCGGCTGGGACCACTTCCTGCCCCGCCTCGTCGCGTACGTCGCCCGGGTGGTGTCGCGGCCGTGACCGTCGCCGTCGACGACGAGCTCTGGTCGGCGGTGGGCGACCCGATCCGCCGCCGGATGCTCGACCTGCTCCTGGCCGGCAACGGCGGGACGGCGACCACCCTGAGCGAGCAGCTGCCGGTCACCCGGCAGGCCGTCGCCAAACACCTCGGCGTCCTCGGCCGAGTCGGGCTCGTCCACGACACGCCGTCCGGACGCGAGCGCCGCTACCAGGTCGACGAGGCCCAACTCGCCCGCGCCGTCGCCCAGCTGTCGTCGGTCGGCGCCGCCTGGGACGCCCGCCTGCAGCGCATCAAGCGGATCGCCGAGGCGATCCAGCGCAGCCGGGAGAGCTGAGCCCGCACGAGAACCGCACACGAGAGAGAGGTACCCGCCATGGCGGACATCCTGCACCGGATCGGTGTCACGACGTCCCTGGAGGCCGTCTACACGGCCCTGACCACGGTCGACGGACTGGCGAGCTGGTGGACCGAGGACACCGACGGCGACGCCGGCCCCGGCGGCGTGGTCCGGTTCCGCTTCGGCCCCGGCGGCTTCGACATGAAGGTCCTGGAGACCGAGCCCGGCCGCCGGGTCCTCTGGGAGGTCATCGACGGCCCCGAGGAGTGGATCGGCACCCGCATCCGCTTCGACCTCAAGCCGGAGGACGACTACACCATCGTGCTGTTCCGGCACGAGGACTGGAGGGAGCCGGTGGAGTTCATGTACCACTGCAGCACCAAGTGGGCGACGTTCCTGATGAGCCTCAAGGCCGAGCTCGAAACCGGAGCGGGCGCGCCCGCCCCGCGCGACGTCAGGATCAGCAACTGGCATTGAACGGCCGCGTCGTGCGGCGAGGGCCGTGGGGCAT
>NZ_JBHYWI010000053.1:0-62605 GCF_042751525.1 Kitasatospora sp. NPDC059408 | reverse complement strand
GCCGCGATCCCCAGCGCGGCCGGCCGCCGTCGTCCGCGCCCCCGCGCCGCCTGTGGCATCGGCCACAGCCCGGCAGCGCGCGAAGACCCCCGCACGCGGGGCGCGTACGTCGTCCGCCTGGTTCGTACGCCCAACCGGCGCACGCCTCCTGACGCCGCGGCCACCACCGCACCGATCGGCCGAAACCCGCTGACGCGCCCGCACCTCGGCGCGACCGCCCCCGGCCGAGCCGTCGACGCCGGGCGGTGCCCGTGGATAAGGTCGGGCCCCATGGCTGGCAGACCGCCGGGCGCACCGCCCCAGACGACTGCGACGAGGCCCGGCGCCGTCCCGGCGTCCGACCCCGTGACGGCCCGGTTGCGCAGGAGGCTCCGCCGGGTCCGCCGAAGGCTGCGCACGGCCGGGGTCGACTACTTCCGCGGCGGCGCCGCCGACTGGCCGGTGCTCTGCGCGCTCGCGCTGCTCGTCCCGCTGCTGATCCTGCTCAACATCTGGATGCCCGCCTGGGCCCCGCCCACCGCCCTCGTCCTGCCGATCCTGGCCGGCGCCCTGCTGCTGCGCCCCGGCAGCCTCGTGGTGCTGTACGCGCTCGCCGCCCTCGGCCTGTCCGCCGAGTCCGTGATCCACACCGGCGAGCGGGTCGCCAGCCTGAACCCGGAGGCGTACGTCTACGGCGTCACCCCCGGCGCGGCCCTCGTGGTCGGCGCCGCCGGGGTCGGCGGCCTGCTGCTGGCCCAGTTCCGGGCCCGGGTCGGGGTGCCCTGGTGGGGCGGCTCGACGATGCTGTTCGACCTGCGCGAGCGGCTGCGGGTGCAGAGCCGCGTCCCGCGGCTGCCGGACGGCTGGCACGCCGACATGGCGCTGCGCCCGGCCGGCGGGCAGTCCTTCTCCGGGGACTTCGTGGTCGCCGCCCGCACCGGCCCGGGCCAGCGCGTGCTGGAGGTGGTTCTCGCGGACGTCTCCGGCAAGGGCATGGACGCCGGCTCGCGGGCGCTGCTGCTGTCCGGCGCCTTCGGCGGCCTGGTGGGCTCGCTGCCCGCGCACGACTTCCTGCCCGCCGCCAACGGCTACCTGCTGCGCCAGTCCTGGGACGAGGGCTTCGCGACCGCCGTCCACCTGGTGCTCGACCTGGACACCGGCGAGTACGAACTGCTCTCCGCCGGGCACCTGCCGGGCATGCAGCGCCTGGCGGGCGCCGGGCGCTGGGAGGTCAAGGAGGCCACCGAGGGCCCGCTGCTCGGCATCTACGACGGCGCCAAGTTCGAGGGCGTGCGCGGACGCCTGAACCGCGGCGACGTCCTGCTGCTGTGCACCGACGGCATGGTCGAGGCGCCCGGCCGGGACCTCACCGAGGGCA
The DNA here is from genome assembly GCF_042751525.1 of Kitasatospora sp. NPDC059408. NCBI lineage: Bacteria > Bacillati > Actinomycetota > Actinomycetes > Kitasatosporales > Streptomycetaceae > Kitasatospora > Kitasatospora sp. NPDC059408. The sequence goes on along the minus strand of NZ_JBHYWI010000053.1, from coordinate 61,248 downwards.
TGGACCGGCTGATGGGCGAGGCCGACCGGCTGGTGCCCGGCAGCGGCCCGGGCGCCGGGGCCGGCGCCGCCGCCGCGCTGATCGAGACGGTCGCCCGGGACATCAACGACGACCGCGCGGTGCTGCTGCTCTGGCGCGACTGACGCCCCGACCGGCCGACGGGCCGTCCGCGGCGCCCGCCGCCGGATCGGGCGGGGCCCCGCGCCGGCACATGCCGCAGGCAGGAGCTGTCAAGCCTGGGTGCCGATCTTCGGCCAAATCGGGCGCCCCGTCAGCGGAGTGGACCTGAGCCTTCCGTTCCCCGCCGCCGCGCGTTTCCCGGCCGCTCAGCGCGGCCCCGCCGACGATTCGTCAGAACGACTCGGCTATCGTCTCGGACGGCGGAAACTCGTCTCGCATCCCAGGATATCGGCGTTGGGCCGACTGTCAGACCTTTACGCAATCGGCACGGTCGACCACACTGAGTCCGGGCGGGACTGGTCAGGATTCGGGGGATGGGGGGCGTCACGTGCGGCACGGAAGAGCTTGTGCGATCGCTGAGTGCTCCCCGCCCGGCCGGGGTGTGCCGGACGGTCCGCGATTCCGCCTCGGGACCGTCGGACAGGCCGGGGTCCGGCTTCGCAGGTGCCGCCGGCCGGTGGCGCCACGCTATGAAACGAGGAAGTGAGTCCGGGTGGCACTCTCCGTCTCCGCGCTGGTCCTGTTCGCGATCCTGTGCATCATCTTCATCCGCAACAAGCAGCTGAAGATCCCGCACGCGATCATCGCCGCCCTGTTCGGCTTCATGCTCCACGAGACCACCGTCGCCGGTTCGATCAACTCCCTGCTGGCGAACCTGGCCCACAGCATCTCCGGCATCACCGGCGGCTGACGGGAGGGCCGGCGGCACCCGCGCGAGGGTCACCGGCCGGCCCGTCTGGCCTCCCGCCAGCGAGCGAACAGTCCCCGGGGGCGCACTGCCGCCGGGGCGGGCGTGCGCATCGGTGCGGGCGCCCCGGCACTTGCCGGCACCACCGCCGGCCCGACCGGGCGCACCGCCGTCAGCAGGACGAACAGCCGTGCCCAGCACAGGCGTTCGCCGCGCGGCCAGTCCAGCGCGCGCAGCGCCGCCGAAGCCGCCTCCGACACCTCGCCGTCGACCCGGACCTCGGCGACGTCGTCGCCCGCCTTCCCGCCCAGGAAGAGCTTCACCCCGACCGGCCCCGCCCCGGTCAGCCCCGGCCGCAGCGCCGGCGCCAGCGCGGGCAGCACCCGGTGCTCCGTGAGCCAGGCCGCCAGCCGCTCGTTGCCGAAGCCGAACACCGCCGCCGGCCCCTGCAGCGCGTGCCAGCCGGGCAGTTCGGCGTGGTCCGCGCGGTCGGCGTACACGCCCCGGCCGTCCGCCAGCTCGACCAGCACCGAGGCGGTGGTGGTCGCCCACATCTTCACCGCGTTGGCGAGCTTCTCCTCCTCGGTCTTGCCGAGGCCCGCCGAGCAGTCCCAGACCACGGGCGCGTCCGCCCGCCCCAGGTGCAGCACGAAGCCGAGGTCGACGTGACCGGCCCCGTCGCCGCCCGGGTGCTCGCGCACGGCCACCGCCGTCGTGCCCGGGCCGCGCACCACCTCGCCGTCGACGGTGAACACCTGCCCGAGCCCCGCCATCTCCCGCACGACGCAGCGCTGTATGACGGCAAGCCGCTCCTCGGGACGCACCGGAACTCCTCCACCTCGGGACCGCAGTGGTCTGCGTAGTGATCTGCGTGACGCGCGGTTCCGCGTGACGCTCCGGACACGCGATCGAACCGTGCTCGAACGCGCCGAGGCTATCGGCCCGACAGCCTGCCGGGAAACCGCCCGGACCGCCCGGACCTCCGGTCGCGGAAATGTCCGACATGCCCCACTTTGGGAGCGGAACCTGAAGGCCGCCAGCCCGGAGAACCGCATGCCCCGCACCGTCCCGACGTCCCCGCCGCCGCTGCTGCCCCTCCCGCCGTCGATCCTGAGGGGCGCCGACGGCTCCGGCCTGGTCGCCGAGGTCGAGGCCTACCTCGCCTCCCTGCCCGCCCCCGCCCGCACACCCGTCCCGTACGTCTGCCCGTACGGCACCGCCCCGCTCGCGTGGCACGCCGGCCACCCCGAGCCCCGGGCGACCCTGGTCGGCCGGGTGCTGCGCCGCCCCGTCCGTCCGGTGCCGGTCAGCGCCGCCGACCACCTGCGGCTCGCCTCGCGCTACATCGGCGCGTTCGGCTGGCTCCAGGGCGCGCTGTGGGACGCGGGCGGCCGGGTCTGCCTCCTCGGCGCGCAGGCCGCCGTCCTCGCGCACGGCTACGGCACCCCGCGCACCGTCCGTACGGCGCGCGTCCAGCTGATGGAGGTCCTGCACGCGACCGGCCGCCCGGCGCACTCCCCGGACGAGTACAACGACCGCCCGACCACCCGGGAGGCCGACGTCCACCTGCTGCTCGACCGCGCCGCGGCCCGCGCCGCCCGCCTGGGGCTCTGACCTGCGGACGGACCCGGGAACGCCGACGGCCCCGGTGCGAGGACGCACCGGGGCCGGGCCGTGGAGCGGGCGACGAGAATCGAACTCGCGTGACTAGTTTGGAAGACTAGGGCTCTACCATTGAGCTACGCCCGCGTGATCCCCCGGCACGCAGCCGGAAGTTCGGGGAACAGCGTACCTGGTCCGGTCGCTCCCGTGCACACCGCATTTCTGCGCGCCCCCCGGACGCGCTCCCGAAACCCCTTCCGGCGGCCCGAAATAAGTCGGCGAACCGCCGGGGCCCGGCGTGTACGCTTCCTCTCGGCACCACGGGGTGTGGCGCAGTTTGGTAGCGCGTCCGCTTTGGGAGCGGAAGGCCGTCGGTTCGAATCCGGTCACCCCGACGTGCGGCAGGGTCTCGCCCACCGGGCGGGGCCCTGTTCTGTTCCCCGGGTACGGTGACGTCTGGCGTCCGCCTTTCGTGGTACCGGTAGGATGGGGCGCTGGCGGTAGTCCCTGCGGCGAACACCCAGGTCAACCGCACGAGGGCGAGGAGTCACGCTCACCGTCCACCCCCCACGGGAGATGCAGCTCCAACCGCCCATCGCCCGTCTCGCCAGACCCACCCGTACCGGCCCCGGCCGGCACGATCCGGGGCTGGGGAGGCAACCTGACCGCAAGCCCATAGGAGACCAAACCGTGAAGAGCGCCGTCGAGACTCTGAACCCGACCCGGGTTCGACTCACCGTCGAGGTGCCCTTCGAGGAGCTCAAGCCCAGCCTCGACGCGGCGTACAAGAAGATCAACCAGCAGGTCACGGTTCCGGGCTTCCGCAAGGGCAAGATCCCGGCTCGCGTCATCGACCAGCGTTTCGGCCGTGGCGCCGTGCTGGAGGAGGCCGTGAACGACGCCCTGCCGCGCTTCTACACGCAGGCCGTCGACGAGGGCAAGATCGAGGTCCTCGGCCAGCCCGACATCACCAACATCGAGGGTGTCGAGACGATCGCCGATGGCGGTGACCTGAAGTTCACCGCCGAGGTGGACGTCCGCCCGGAGATCACCCTGCCGGAGTTCTCCTCCATCGAGGTGACCGTCGACCCGATCGTCGTCGCCGACGAGGACATCGAGAAGTCCCTGGAGCAGCTGCGCGAGCGCTTCTCCTCGGTCAAGGACGTCGAGCGCGCCGCCGCCGCCGGTGACATCGTGGTCGTCGACCTCGTCGCCACGGTCGACGGCGAGGTGCCGGAGGACGGCACCGCCAACGGCGTGAGCTACGAGATCGGCTCCGGCCGCCTGATCGACGGCATCGACGACGCCGTCACCGGCCTGGAGGCCGGTGGCACCGCGACCTTCGAGACCGAGCTCAAGGGCGGCACCCAGGCGGGCAAGACCTCCGAGGTCACCGTCACCGTCACCGCCGTCCAGGAGAAGGAGCTGCCCGAGCTGGACGACGAGTTCGCCCAGCTGGCCAGCGAGTTCGACTCCCTGGAGGACCTGCGCGCCGACTCCCGCAAGCGCCTGGAGCGCATGAAGGAGTACGACCAGGCCACCCAGGCCCAGGAGAAGGTCCTCGACGCCCTGCTCGCGCTGGTCGACATCGAGTACCCGGAGAAGCTCCTCAAGGACGAGATCGAGACCCGCAAGCACAACCTGGAGCACCACCAGCTGGAGCCGATGGGCCTGACCATCGACGCCTACCTGGAGACCCAGGGCAAGACCCGCGAGGAGTGGGAGGCGGAGATCGAGGAGCAGGCGAAGAAGGGCATCAAGACCCAGTTCGTCCTGGACCAGATCGTCGCCAACGAGGAGCTCGGGGTCAACCAGGAGGAGCTCACCGAGCACCTCATCCGCCGCGCCGCCGGCTCCGGCCTGACCCCGGACCAGTTCGCCCAGCAGGTCGTCCAGGGCGGCCAGGTTCCGCTGCTGGTCGGCGAGGTCGCCCGCGGCAAGGCGCTGGCCACCGTGGTCGAGGCCGCCAAGGTCGTCGACACCGAGGGCAACGAGGTCAACTTCGACGACGAGGACGAGTCGGGCGAGACCGTCGAGGCCACCGAGGCCGCCGCCGAGGAGACCACCGAGGCCTGATGGCCGCGGTAGCCCCCTGAGGCACGCAGCGGGCCCGGACGCCGTCATGGCGTCCGGGCCCGTCGCCGTTCCCGGCGCGGGCGCCCCAACCGGAGCAGTCCCGTCCGGCGCGCGTGACCCTGCGCTCACAGCGAACAGTTCTGCGTGGGGGATTCTGCGGCCCGGCCTGCGCGTTAGGGTCCTTGGACAGCAACAATCACGACGTGATACCCGGAAGCTGTGCGACACCGTGACGGCCGCCCGGCGACCGTCCAAATCGACTGAGCAGGTGGCTAAGTGACGTTCCCGCAGATGCAGATGGGCCCGATGGCGCCGCACGCCGCCTCTGGTGACGTGCTCGGCGGCCTGGGCGACCAGGTCTACAACCGGCTGCTCAACGAGCGGATCATCTTCCTCGGCCAGCAGGTCGACGACGACATCGCCAACAAGATCACCGCGCAGCTGCTCCTGCTGGCCGCGGACCCGGAAAAGGACATCTTCCTCTACATCAACTCCCCGGGCGGCTCGATCTCGGCCGGCATGGCGATCTACGACACCATGCAGTACATCAAGAACGACGTCGTCACCATCGCGATGGGCATGGCGGCCTCGATGGGCCAGTTCCTGCTGACGGCCGGCGCCAAGGGCAAGCGCTTCTCGCTGCCGAACGCCAACATCCTGATGCACCAGCCGTCGGCCGGCCTCGGCGGCTCCGCCACCGACATCCGCATCCAGGCCGAGCAGCTGCTGCGCACCAAGAAGCGGATGTCCGAGCTGATCGCCTTCCACAGCGGCCAGTCCTTCGAGCAGATCACCCGGGACTCCGACCGCGACCGCTGGTTCACGCCGGAGGAGGCCCTGGAGTACGGCCTGATCGACGCGATCATGCACAGCGCCGCGGACGTTCCCGGCGGCGGCGGCACGGGCGCCTGAGCCTCGGCCCGGCCCACGAGACCACAGCCCCAACGCCCCGGAGGACAAGAACCCCCATGAACATCCCCAGCCTGTCGGCCGCCCAGGCCCGCGTCGAGGACATGCGCGCCGAGGGCCGCTACATCGTCCCGCGCTTCGTCGAGCGCACCACGCAGGGCATCCGCGAGTACGACCCGTACGCCAAGCTGTTCGAGGAGCGCATCATCTTCCTCGGCTCGCAGGTCGACGACGTCTCGGCGAACGACATCATGGCGCAGCTGCTGTGCCTGGAGTCGATGGACCCGGACCGCGAGATCCAGATGTACATCAACTCGCCCGGCGGCTCGTTCACGGCTCTGACGGCCATCTACGACACCATGCAGTACGTCAAGCCGGACATCACCACGGTCTGCATGGGCCAGGCGGCCTCCGCCGCGGCCGTGCTGCTCGCGGCCGGCACCCCCGGCAAGCGCATGGCGCTGCCGAACGCCCGGATCCTGATCCACCAGCCGTACACCGAGACCGGCCGCGGCCAGGTGTCCGACCTGGAGATCCAGGCCAAGGAGATCTTCCGGATGCGCGAGCAGCTGGAGCAGATGCTCTCCAAGCACTCCAACAAGTCGGTGGAGCAGGTGCGCGAGGACATCGAGCGCGACAAGATCCTCACCGCCGAGGAGGCCGCCGAGTACGGCCTGATCGACCAGATCATCTCCACCCGCAAGACCTCGCTGACCTCCTGAGGTCGGCAGGGTGCCGGGGCGGGCGCGCGCGGGTCGCGTGCGCCCGCCCCGGACCCTTCGGCGGCCGCCGCGACGGCATCTGTTCGGTATCAATTCGCCCAGGGCGTAGGGCAGACCCGGCGAAGAGGACGGAATCAGGGGCCCGGCAGAGTACCGTCGGATAGCGAGACCGATCGCCGTCGGCGTTGACGGTCCACAGCACCAGGCCCCGGAACCCCCGCGGGGCCCCTGGCGAAGGGGAAGCACCTCGTGGCACGCATCGGAGACGGTGGCGACCTGCTCAAGTGCTCGTTCTGCGGCAAGTCGCAGAAGCAGGTGAAGAAGCTGATCGCCGGCCCAGGCGTGTACATCTGCGACGAGTGCATCGACCTGTGCAACGAGATCATCGAGGAGGAACTCGCCGAGACCTCCGAGGTGCGCTTCGAGGAACTCCCGAAGCCGCGCGAGATCTACGAGTTCCTGGACCAGTACGTGGTCGGCCAGGACCTCGCCAAGAAGGCGCTGTCGGTGGCCGTCTACAACCACTACAAGCGCGTCCAGGCGGGCGAGGCGGGCCGCAGCGGCGGCAACGGCCGCGACGACGCGATCGAGCTGGCCAAGTCCAACATCCTGCTGCTGGGCCCCACCGGCTCCGGCAAGACCCTGCTGGCGCAGACCCTGGCCCGGATGCTCAACGTGCCGTTCGCGATCGCGGACGCCACGGCGCTGACCGAGGCCGGGTACGTCGGCGAGGACGTCGAGAACATCCTGCTCAAGCTGATCCAGGCGGCCGACTACGACGTCAAGAAGGCCGAGACCGGGATCATCTACATCGACGAGATCGACAAGGTCGCGCGCAAGAGCGAGAACCCGTCGATCACCCGGGACGTCTCCGGCGAGGGCGTGCAGCAGGCGCTGCTGAAGATCCTGGAGGGCACCACCGCGTCGGTGCCGCCGCAGGGCGGGCGCAAGCACCCGCACCAGGAGTTCATCCAGATCGACACCACCAACGTGCTGTTCATCGTCGGCGGCGCGTTCGCCGGCCTGGAGCGGATCATCGAGGGCCGCGCGGGTGCCAAGGGCATCGGCTTCGGCGCGAACATCCGCTCCAAGCGGGAGTCGGACGCGAGCGACCACTTCCGTCAGGTGATGCCCGAGGACCTGGTGAAGTTCGGCATGATCCCGGAGTTCATCGGCCGTCTGCCGGTGATCACCAGCGTGCACAACCTGGACCGCGAGGCGCTCCTGCAGATCCTCACCGAGCCGAAGAACGCGCTGGTCAAGCAGTACCGCAAGCTCTTCGAACTGGACGGCGTGGAGCTGGAGTTCACGCGTGACGCGCTGGAGGCGATCGCCGACCAGGCGATCCTGCGCGGCACCGGCGCGCGTGGGCTGCGGGCCATCATGGAGGAGGTGCTGATGTCCGTGATGTACGAGGTCCCCTCGCGCCAGGACGTCGCCCGCGTGGTGGTCACCGGGGACGTGGTCTCCAAGCACGCGATCCCGACGCTCGTCCCGCGCGACATGATCAAGCGCGAGCGGCGCGAGAAGAGCGCCTGAGTCCTGAAGCCTTGAACGGGAGGGCCCCGCACCGTCGTGGTGCGGGGCCCTCTCGCGTGTTCCGTTCGCCCGGTGGGTGGCTCGTGGCTACTTCGGCACCTCGGCGACCGCGCGCAGGTCGCGGGTGTCGGCGGCGAGCTTGTCCACGTCCGGCTGGGTGCCGTCGTCGGCGCCCTTGAGCACCATCACGAGGCTGCTGCTGTCGGCCCAGGCGCACACGGCCATCTTGGTGTCGCCGTCCACGGACGTCCCGCACTCCATGGTGCCGCCCTTGGGGCCGGGGTCGACCGCGTGCCGGTCGCCGACCTGCCCGCCCGAGCCGGAGAAGCCCTGGAACATCTGGTCCAGCTCCTGCTTGGGCAGCAGGACCTTGCCGTACACGCCGACCGCGACCAGCTGCGGGTCGGAGTTCGCGTCCTGGTAGACCGCGGCGACGCCGGTGGGCTTCCAGTTGCCGTCACCGTTGCCGATCTTGGACGTGATCTCGTCCTGGATCTTCCGGGTCGTGGTCGGGTCGTCGTTGGCCTTGAGGTCCTTGAAGGCCGTCGGCATCACGATCTTCTGGGTGCCCGCGTTGCTCGTCACGTCGAAGACGAAGTACGCGAGCGCGCCGCCGCCGAGGAGCAGCACGCCGAAGACGCAGCCGAGGACGATCCACAGCGTCTTGTGCGACGTGCGGGGCGGGGGCGGCGGGTACATCCCGTACCCGGGGTAGCCGGCCTGGTCGGGCGCGGGGTAGCCGGGTGGCGGCGCCTGCGGCGGCACGGCGCCGTAGGGCTGGTCGGTGGGCGGCGGGGGAGCCCCGAAGGGCCGGCCGGCGGGCGGCGGCGGTGCCCCGTAGGGCTGGTTGGGGGGCGGCGGCGGTGCGCCGTACGGGCTCTGGTCGGTCACTTGGCCACCTTCATCGCGTCACGGATGGCGCGGGTCTTCTCCGCGGCCTGGGCCGGGGAGAGCGGGGTCGGGGCGGTGCCGGTGATGCTGACGTGGTTGAAGCTGACGTGGCCGTAGGTGGACTTGTCGGCCCACACGCAGACCACGGGTCCGGGCTTGCCGATGATGCTGGTGGCGCCGCAGGCGAGCTTCGCGGCGGAGCTCGTGCTGTCGTTCGCGGGGTAGTCCGTCATCGGCGTCGTCCAGGTGAGGCCGCCGCTGTCCTGCTTCGACTCCTGGATGATCTGGTCGGGGCTGTTCAGCTGCCCGTAGATGCCGATCACCGAGATCGTGTCGAGCGGGTCGGCGCCCTTGGTGTAGCTGGAGATCACGCCGATGAGGTTCGAGCCGTACTTCGTGGACTCGGGCTTGTTGGGGTCGGCCGGCTTCTCGTCGGACGACTTCTTGACGTAGCCGTCCGGCAGCGACTGCGGGGCGGAGAGCTTGTAGTTGCCGCCCGAGGAGTCCTTGCCGCCGAGGACCTTCCACGCGGCGAAGCCGCCGCCGCCGAGCACGAGCGCGCCGATCACGAGGCCGACCACCAGGCCGCCCTTGCCCTTCTTCGGCGGCGGCGGGTACCCCGGCTGGCCGTACGGGGCCTGCGGAGGCGCGCCGTAGGGCTGCTGGGGCGCGCCGTACTGCGGCTGGCCCTGCGGCGGATAGCCGTACTGGGGCTGCGGCGCGCCGTACGGCTGCGGCGGCGGCTGCGGCGCCCCGTACGGCGGCTGCGGCTGCTGCGGCGCGCCGTACGGGGGCTGTCCCCCGTAGGGCTGCGGCTGTCCCTGCGGATACTGCTGACCCTGGCCGTACATCTGTCTGTGCTCCCCCGCCGCACCCGCGGCCTGTCTGGTGTGGAATTGTCCCGTGTACGTCCGGAAATCCAGACGATTGTCCGGGCACGGTACCGCACGCCGCCGACGGGGGAGCCGGTCGGGAGCGCGGTGTCCGCGGACCGAAAGCGGTTCGTAACCCGAGCCCGCCGTTACGTAAACTGTGCGTCGTGACCGACACGACGAACCAGCGCCCCGTGAGCACCACCGGGGACGATGCGGCAACCCTCCCGACGACCTACACCCCCGCGGACGTAGAGGGCGAGCTGTACGAGCGCTGGGTAGAGCGTGGCTACTTCACCGCGGACGCCAAGAGCGACAAGCCCCCGTTCACCATCGTCATCCCGCCGCCGAACGTGACCGGCAGCCTGCACCTGGGCCACGCCTTCGAGCACACGCTGATCGACGCGCTGGTGCGCCGCAAGCGGATGCAGGGCTACGAGGCGCTCTGGCAGCCCGGTATGGACCACGCCGGCATCGCCACCCAGAACGTGGTCGAGCGCGAGCTCGCCAAGGAGGGCAAGTCCCGCCACGACCTGGGCCGCGAGGCCTTCGTCGAGCGCGTCTGGCAGTGGAAGGCGGAGTCCGGCGGCCAGATCTCCGGCCAGATGCGCCGCCTCGGCGACGGCGTGGACTGGTCGCGCGAGCGCTTCACCATGGACGAGGGCCTCTCCCAGGCCGTCCAGACCATCTTCAAGAAGCTCTTCGACGACGAGCTGATCTACCGCGCCGAGCGCATCATCAACTGGTGCCCGCGCTGCCTGACCGCCATCTCGGACATCGAGGTGGAGTACCAGGACGACGACGGCGAGCTGGTCTCGATCCGCTACGGCGAGGGCGAGAACTCCATCGTCGTCGCCACCACGCGCGCCGAGACGATGCTGGGCGACACCGCGGTCGCCGTCCACCCCGAGGACGAGCGCTACAAGCACCTGGTCGGCACCGAGATCGAGCTGCCGCTCACCGGCCGCCGCATCCCGATCGTCGCCGACGCCCACGTCGACCCGGAGTTCGGCACCGGCGCCGTCAAGGTGACGCCCGCGCACGACCCGAACGACTTCGAGATCGGCCAGCGCCACGGCCTGCCGAACATCGCCGTGATGGACGAGCACGCCGTCATCACCGTGCACGGCCCCTTCCTCGGCCTGGACCGCCTGGAGGCCCGCTCGGCGATCGTCGCCGCGCTGCGCGCCGAGGGCCGGATCGTCGCCGAGAAGCGCCCGTACGTCCACTCGGTCGGCCACTGCTCGCGCTGCAAGACCACCATCGAGCCGCGGCTGTCGATGCAGTGGTGGGTCAAGGTCGGCCCGCTGGCGAAGGCCGCCGGCGACGCGGTCCGCGACGGCAAGGTCAAGATCCACCCGCAGGAGATGGAGAAGCGCTACTTCGACTGGGTCGACAACCTGCACGACTGGTGCATCTCGCGCCAGCTGTGGTGGGGCCACCGCATCCCGGTCTGGTACGGCCCGAACGGCGAGGTCGTCTGCGTCGGACCGGACGAGCAGCCGCCCGCCGGCGAGGGCTGGCACCAGGACACCGACGTCCTGGACACCTGGTTCTCCTCCGGCCTGTGGCCGTTCTCCACGCTCGGCTGGCCCGAGCAGACCGAGAGCCTCGCGAAGTTCTACCCGAACTCCGTCCTGGTGACCGGCTACGACATCCTCTTCTTCTGGGTCGCCCGGATGATGATGTTCGGCCTCTACGCGATGGACGGCACCCCGCCGTTCCACACCATCGCGCTGCACGGCATGGTCCGTGACCAGAACGGCAAGAAGATGTCGAAGTCCTTCGGCAACGTGGTCAACCCGCTGGACTGGATGGACAAGTACGGCTCCGACGCGCTGCGCTTCACGCTCGCGCGCGGTGCCAACCCCGGCGTCGACGTGCCGATCGGCGAGGACTGGGTCCAGGCGTCCCGCAACTTCGCCAACAAGATCTGGAACGCCACCCGCTTCGCGCTGATGAACGGCGCCACCGTCGAGGGCCCGCTGCCCGCGCCGGAGGAGCTGACCGCGAGCGACCGCTGGATCCTGTCGCGCCTCAACAGCACCGTCGCCGAGGTGGACGGCCTGTACGACGACTACCAGTTCTCCAAGCTCTCCGAGGGCCTGTACCACTTCGCCTGGGACGAGGTCTTCGACTGGTACGTCGAGCTCTCCAAGACCACCCTGGCCAAGGGCGGCCCGCAGGCCGACGCCGCGCGCCGGGTGCTCGGCGAGGTCCTGGACGTCACGCTGCGCCTGCTGCACCCGATCGTGCCCTTCGTCACCGAGACGCTGTGGACCACGCTCACCGGCGCCGAGTCGGTCGTCATCGCCGACTGGCCGAAGGACAGCGGCTTCCGCGACGCCGCGGCCGAGGCGGAGATCGCCACGCTGCAGCAGGTCGTCACCGAGGTCCGCCGGTTCCGCACCGACCAGGGCCTCAAGCCGGGCCAGCGCGTCCCGGCCACCCTGGAGCTGGACGGCACCGCGCTGGCCGCCCACGAGGACGCGATCCGCTCGCTGCTGCGGCTGACCGCCCCCGAGGAGGGCTTCGCGGCCACCGCCTCGCTGCCGGTCGCCGGCGCCACCGTGGCGCTGGACCTCTCCGGCACCATCGACGTCGCGGCGGAGCGCAAGCGCCTCGCCAAGGACCTCGCGGCGGCCGAGAAGGAGAAGGCCCAGACCACCGGCAAGCTCGGCAACGAGGCGTTCCTCGCCAAGGCGCCGGACGACGTGGTCGCCAAGATCCGGACCCGCCTGGAGGCCGCCGAGGCCGACATCGCCCGGATCACCGCCCAGCTCGCGGCGCTGCCGCAGGGCTGAGCCGCCCCACCGGTCCACGAGGGGCCGTATTCCGCGCCGAGCGGAGTACGGCCCCTCCGCCGTTTACGCCGAATAGCCCAGCACCATTGCTCCCTTCCGGCGAATATTCATCCTGGACCGGGTAAGGTCCTATTCCGCTCGAATTCATTCCGGTCTTGCCAGCGCGGGTTCTCGGAAGTTTGCAGGTCGGATGTGTACGGTGTGCTCTGAGTTTGCGCGGTGCGCACCAGCGGGTTTCTGCCGGGCGTTTCGCTGAGCCAACGGACGGGAGGGCATGGCGTGGTGGTGACCGAAGAGTTGGTCGACGAACTTCCTGCCGAGGCGGTCGAGGAGGCCAAGGCCAGGGCGGCGACGCTGCTGCTCGCGTTCCGGCACGGCAACCAGCTCGCCTTCGACCACGAGCTCGACGTGCTGCTCGCCGAGCACGCCGAGCGCGAGGTGACGACCCTGCTCGCCTGGATCGCCGCGGAGGCGGTCCGCAAGGCCTACGCCCCCGCGGTCGGCGACAAGGTGCTGCGCGCGATGGCCAGGCGCGCCCCGGTCGACGCCGGCGCGGTCTGCGTGGACGAGGAGACCGCGGACGCCGCCCGGCTGATCGAGGCCGTGGCCGTCGGGGACGTGGCGGAGGTCCGCGGCCTGGTCGCCGCGAACGCCGACACCACCTTCCTGCTCGGCGGCCTGCTGCAGGGTGTCGCGATGATGCTGCCGTTCCTGCCCGACGGCGAACTCGGCGAGATCACCGCCGAGTTGCGCCGTCGCCACGGCGGCGGTGCGGCGCACGTGCCGGAGGCCCGGGCCGGGGTCTGAGCCGGGGGCCGCGCCGGAGTCCGAACCCGGCCCGGGTCTCCGGGCCGGGCTCACGGCATGGCGTGCAGGTGCGCGCCGATGGTGCCGGCGACCGGACTGCCCGCCGAGGCGTCCCAGTTGGTCGACCAGGTCATCGCCCCGCCGATCCCCGGCCAGGTGGTGCCGGGCCGGTAGCTGCCGCAGTCGGTGCCGGCGGCGAGGCAGTCCAGCGCGGCGTTCACGACGCCCGCGCTCACGTACCCGCCGCCCGCGGCGCTGGTCGAGGCCGGCACCCCGAGCCCGACCTGGTCGGGCCGCAGCCCGCCCTGGAGCTGGATGCAGGCGAGCGCGGTCAGGAAGTTCTCGGTCCCCTGCGCGTACACGTTGCCGTCGCAGCCGTTCATCGCGCCGGAGTTGTAGTACTGCGTGTTGACGATGGTGAGGACGTCCTTCACGTTCAGCGCCAGCTTGAAGTACTCCATGCCGGTCGACTGCATGTCGATGGTCTGCGGCGCCATGGTCAGGACGAACCCGCTGCCGGCCTTGGCCGCGACCGCGTGCAGCGCCTGGCCCAGGTACGTCGCGTTGACGCCGTTCTCCAGGTCGATGTCGATCCCGTCGAAGCCGTAGGTCCGCATCAGCGACCAGGCGGAGTCCGCGAAGTTCGCCGCCGACGCCGGGTCGGCCACCGACACGGTGCCGTTCTGTCCGCCGACCGAGAGCACGACCCGCTTGCCGGCCGCGCGCTTGGCCGCGATGTCGGCCTTGAACTGTGCGTCGGTGTAGCCGCCGAGGCGCGAGGACAGGGCCGGGTCGAGGGTGAAGCTCAGCGCGCCCGGCGTGGCGGTGGCATCGGCGAAGGCGACCGCGATGATGTCGTACGCGGCCGGGACGTCGCCGATGCGCTGGACGGCGGCGCCGTTGTCGAAGTTCTGCCAGTAGCCGGTGAGCACGTGCTTGGGCAGGCCCGGCGGCTTCGTCGGGGTGCCGGTCGGGCTGCCTGTCGCGGTCGCGGTCGCGGTCGCCGTGGCGGTCGGGCTGCCCGTCGCGGTCGCCGTTGCGGTCGGGCTCGGGGACGAGGGGGACGTCGGGCTCTGCGACGGTTGCGGGCCGCCGGGGCCCACCAGCGAGACGTCGTCGGCCAGGAACGCCGCCTGCCCGTACCAGCCGTGCAGGTAGACGGTGACGCTCGTGGTGGCCGGGCCGGTGGTGAAGCCGGTGCTGAGCTGCGCCCAGCCCGCCGACGTCGTCCAGGTGCTGGGGTCGGTGCCACCGGTGCCGCGGGCGCCGAGGTAGGCGTACGAGCCCTGCACCCAGGAGCTCAGCGTGTACGCCGACGAGGGCTTCACGGCGACGGTCTGCGTGCACTCGCCGGTGTCGCCCGCGCCCGGGGTGGACCGCAGCGCGTACGAGCCGGAGTGGACGGTCGCGCTCTGGACGGTGCCGCCGGTGCAGGACCAGCCGGTGAGGGCGCCGGCCTCGAAGCCGCCGTTGGTGATCAGGTCGACGTCCGCGGCGCGGGCGCCGGTGCCGGTGACGAGGACGAGTCCGCTCAGGCCCAGCGCGATCGCGCCGGCCCCGGCGAGCAGGGTGCGGACGGCGCGCGGGCGCCGCCGGTGTCGGGCAGGTGGCATGACTCCATCTCCTGTGGGGGAGGCCCGGCGGCGTGCTGTGGGGGCGGCGCCGTCCGGGGTGTCGATGGTGCGCGTGCGGGAGCTACCGACAACTCAAGTCCCGCTAGGGAAAGGGGACTTGCCTCACAAGGTGGAGTAGACCAATCCGGCTGTCAAGCCCGACTGGCGATCAGGACTACGCCGCCCGCAGGCCGGTGCCGGCCTCGGACCGGGCGGACTCGGCGATCCGGGCGGTGAGTTCGGCGATGCGCGCCGAGGCGAGGCCGTCGCCGTACGGGCTCGGGGTGGCCGCGAGCCGGGCCAGCCGCTCGGGGGTGTCGGACAGCCAGGCGTGCGCCAGCTCGCCCAGCTCCTCGCCGGGCCGCACCAGCGCGGCGAAGCCGGCGTCCACGGCCTCCGGGCGCTCGGTGGAGCGGCGCACCACCAGCAGCGGGCGGCCGAGCACGGTGCACTCCTCCTGCACGCCGCCGGAGTCGGAGACCAGCAGCGCGGCGTGGCTCGCGAGGCCGAGGAAGTCGGCGTACCCGACCGGTCCGGTGACGGCGATCCGCTCCAGCAGCCCGTCCAGCCCGAAGCGTTCGACGGCGGCCCGGGTGCGCGGGTGCATCGGGAACAGCACCGGCGTGCCGGCCCGCGCGATGCGGTCCAGCTCCGCGAGGACGGCCCCGAGCGCCTCGGCGGTGTCGGTGTTCTCCGGGCGGTGCACGGTCGCGAGGACGTAGCCGTCGGGGCGCA
This sequence comes from Kitasatospora sp. NPDC059408, assembly GCF_042751525.1. Lineage (NCBI taxonomy): Bacteria > Bacillati > Actinomycetota > Actinomycetes > Kitasatosporales > Streptomycetaceae > Kitasatospora > Kitasatospora sp. NPDC059408. The sequence goes on along the minus strand of NZ_JBHYWI010000053.1, from coordinate 45,810 downwards.
GCCCGTGCGCGGCGAGCAGGGCGGCGCGCGCCTCCTGGTCCGGCAGCCGGTGGCGGACGACCTCGACGACGGTGTTGCCGGTGAGCGCGATCCGCCGCTCGTCGAGCGACTCGGCGCGCAGGTTGGCGACGTTGTCGGGGGTGGCGGCGCACAGCAGGTCGGCGACGTGGTCGACCATGACGCGGTTGTGCTCCTCGGGCATCGCCCGGTCGAAGCTGCGCAGCCCGGCCTCGACGTGGACCAGCGGGATCTCCCGGGCGTTGGCGGCCAGCGCGCCGGCGAGGGTGGCGTTGGTGTCGCCCTGGACGACGACGGCCACCGGGCGGTCCTCGGCGAAGGCGGCGTCGAGCTGGCCGAGGGACTGGGCGATCTGCCCGGCCCGCGGCCGGCCGCCGACGCCGGTGAGCAGCTCCGGCCGGGGCAGGTCCAGATCGCGCAGGAAGCGGCCGGACATGGCCTCGTCCCAGTGCTGGCCGGTGTGCACCAGACGGGTGGCGTCGCCGAGTTCGTGGATCAGCGGGGCGAGCTTGACGAGCTCGGGGCGGGTGCCGAGGACGACGGCGACGCTGGACGGGGGAAGGCAGGTGCTCATGGGAGGAGGCTCCGTGGGTATCTGTCGGGGCTCAGGATTCGAGGGCGGTGGGGGCGCCGACGGCGACCTTCTCGGCGTTGCGCCGGGTCTTGGCCCAGCCGTTGCGGCCGAGCAGCATCCGCACGGCCGCCCGGGTGGCGACGACGAACAGGTGGTAGGCGTAGATCCACACCAGGACGCCCCAGAGCAGCCCGGTCAGGCGGCGGCGGTCGGGGTGGACGAGGGTGCGGTAGGCGAAGCCCCAGAACACCATCGGCAGCGTGGCGACGACGAAGGCGACGGCCATGTACGGCCCGAACCGCAGCTGGAAGTCGGCGGTCTCGGCGGGGAAGAGCACCAGCCCGGCCGCGGTGATCGCGATCGACAGCGGGGTGAGCAGCACGAGCAGCACGCAGACCACCGGCTGCAGGAAGGTGTACAGCACCTCGGCCTTGCCCGGCCACGTGTAGTGCGGGGAGCGCAGCACCCGGCCGGTGTAGCGCAGGCACTGCATGTTGCCCTGGGCCCAGCGGGTGCGCTGGGTGAGGAAGCGGCGCGGCGAGACCAGGGCCTCCTGGGAGACCTGGGCCTCGGTGACGTGGGTCAGGCGCCAGCCGGCCAGGCGCAGGTCGAGGCCGGACTCGTAGTCCTCCAGCAGGGCGCGCTCGGGCCAGGGCCGCCCGGCCCGGCCCTCCTCGGCGGTGAGCGAGTCGAGGGCGGTGAGGCGCACGAACTGGCCGTTGCCGCCGAGGCCGACGCTGCCGGTGCGCCGGCGCAGTAGCTGCATGCCGGCGTTGTTGGCCTGGAACTCGACGTCCTGCATCCGCACGAGCGCGCGGGCGAACGCGTTGGCGGTGCGGCCGCGGCCGGGCAGCGGGAGCTCGTCGTCGGCGTTGCGCATGCGCACGCCGATCTGGACGGCGCCGGTGTCGGGGCGGCCGAGCGCCTTGTCGCTGCACACCTGCGCGAGGGTGCCGGCGCCGAGCTGTCCGTCGGCGTCGACGACGCCGATGACGACGCGGGAGCGGTCGGTGTCCTCGGGCAGCCGGGCGGAGATCTCGCGGTAGGCGGCGTTGAGGGCGGCGCCCTTGCCGATCCGCGCGTGCGGGCGGCGGCGCTGGACGAGGTGGACGCGGTCGTCGTGGGCCGCGGCGGCGAGGACGAGTTCGCGGGTGGCGTCCTCGCTGTCGTCGTCGATGACCCACAGGTGGGCCTCGGGCGCGGAGGCGCGCAGGCCGGCCAGGGTCTGGGCGACCACGGCCTCCTCGTCGCGGCAGGGGATGACCAGGTGCCACTGGAAGGCGGCGGGGTCGCCGGGTTCGGCGGCGAGGTTGCGCTTGAAGGCGTGGCGGGAGCCGGCCCAGTAGACCAGGAAGCGGCCGAACACCAGGACCATGTAGGCGACGAGCAGCAGTGAGATCAGCCCGGCGAGCCGGACGATCGTGTCCTGCCGGAGGACGATCCAGTCGTGCAGGACGTCGGGCATGGCGTGGCACTCCCAATGATCAAAGGCTATTGGCTCCTCAGGGATGCGAATCGATGCTTCATTGCGGTTCAAACTCGCTAAATCGATAGTAAAGGGAGTGAACTGGGAATCGGTGGTCAAGACCGGGCAAAGTGGTCGTTCTCACCCCGGACCTCACCGTGTGAGGACGGGCCGCCGACCCTCCGTAGACTGTGGTCGTGAGCGACAAGGCCGACCCGAACCCGTACACCCTCCGCCCCGCCGACGGCGGCACCGGCGACGCCCTGCGCGACGTCGAGGTCGAGCTGTCCAAGCGCTGGCCGGAGAACAAGCTGGAGCCCTCGCTCGACCGGATCGAGGCGCTGATGGACATCCTGGGCCAGCCCCAGCGGTCCTTCCCCTCCATCCACATCACCGGCACCAACGGCAAGACCTCCACCGCCCGGATGATCGAGCAGCTGCTCAACGCCTTCGAGCTGCGCACGGGCCGCTACACCAGCCCGCACGTGGAGAGCGTCACCGAGCGCATCAGCCTGGACGGCGCCCCGATCGCCCCCGAGCGCTTCGTCGAGGTCTACCGCGACATCGCGCCCTACGTGGAGATGGTCGACGCGCAGCAGCCGGTGCCGATGTCCTTCTTCGAGGTGCTGACTGGCATGGCCTACGCCGCCTTCGCCGACGCCCCGGTGGACGTCGCCGTGGTCGAGGTCGGCATGGGCGGCTCCTGGGACGCCACCAACGTCATCGACGCCGCCGTCGCGGTGATCACCCCGATCGGGCTGGACCACACCGACAAGCTCGGCGACACCACCGGCGAGATCGCGGTCGAGAAGTCCGGGATCGTCAAGTCCGGCGCCGTCGCCGTGGTCGCCCAGCAGCCGCTGGACGCCGCCCAGGTCATCCTGCGCCGGGCCGTCGAGGTGGACGCCACGGTCGCCCGCGAGGGCATGGAGTTCGGCGTGATCCGCCGTGAACTCGCCGTCGGCGGCCAGCTGGTGACGCTGCGCGGACTCGGCGGCGAGGAGTACGAGGACGTCTTCATCCCGCTGCACGGCGAGTACCAGGCGCACAACGCGGCGCTGGCACTGGCCGCGGTCGAGGCCTTCTTCGGCGTCGGCGGCGCCCGCGGCGGGCAGCTCGACGTGGACAAGATCCGCCAGGCCTTCTCCGGCGTCTCCTCGCCGGGCCGCCTGGAGATCGTCCGCCGCAGCCCCACGATCATCCTGGACGCCGCGCACAACCCGCACGGCGCCCGCGCCACCGTCGCCGCGATCACCGAGTCCTTCGGCTTCAACCGCCTGGTCGGCGTGATCGGCACCTCGGGCGACAAGGACGTGGCCGGCGTGCTGGAGGCCTTCGAGCCGATCCTCGCCGAGGTCGTCATCACCCAGAACTCCACCCACCGCGCGATGGACGTCGACGCGCTCGCGGCGCTCGCCGTCGAGGTCTTCGGCGAGGACCGCGTCCAGGTCGAGCCCCGCCTCGACGACGCGATCGCCGCCGCCGTCACCCTCGCCGAGGAGGAGGGCGACCTCGGCGGCGCCGGGGTCCTGGTCACCGGTTCGGTCATCACGGTGGGCGAGGCCCGCCTGCTGCTCGGGAGGAAGTGAAGATGAGGACGCTCTGCTCCTCGACGCTGATCGGCGAGGCACTGCTGATCATGTTCGCGGCGCTGGTCGCGATGCGGCTCTCCAGCGTCTCGACGGCCTCGGTCTGGATCGTCAGCGGCATCGCGATGGCGCTGTGCATCGCGCTGTGCGGCATGATCAACCGGCCCGGCGCCGTGCAGATCGGCTGGGCGCTGCAGATCGGCCTGATCGCCAGCGGCTTCATCCTGCCGACGATGTTCGGCCTCGGCGTGGTCTTCGCCGCCCTGTGGTGGTGCTCGGTGCACTACGGCCGCAAGGTGGACGAGTTCAAGGCCGCCCGCGCCGCCGCCGTCGCGGCCGCCGCGGAGGCCTAGACCAGCGGAACCGGCGGGTCGCTCACGCAAGGTAACCTCTGCCGTACCCGCATACCGTATGCCGAACCGATTTCCCAGGAGACGCACCGTGTCCCAGCGCACTCTCGTCCTGCTCAAGCCCGACGCCGTCCGCCGCGGCCTGGCGGGCGAGATCATCAGCCGCATCGAGCGCAAGGCCGGCTGGCAGCTCGCCGCCGTCGAGCTGCGCACCTTCGACCGGGCGACGCTGGAGCAGCACTACGCGGAGCACGTCGGCCGCCCGTTCTACGAGCCGCTGCTGGAGTTCATGACCTCCGGTCCGTCGATCGCCCTGATCGTCGAGGGCGAGGACGTCGTCCCGGGCATCCGCATGCTGGCCGGCGCCACCAACCCGCTGGAGGCCGGTGCCGGCACCATCCGCGGCGACTACGCGACGATCACCCGCGAGAACCTGATCCACGCCTCCGACTCGCCCGAGTCCGCGGAGCGCGAGATCAAGATCTTCTTCCCGGCGCACGCCTGAGCCGGCCCGGGCGACACACCCGGAGGACTTAGGGACTGCCCCGGTCGGGACCATTGGCCCGGCCGGGGCATTCTTATCGGGAAATAGGGAACTGGGGGTGCCGACACGGCGTCCCAATCCTCGGAGAAGCGATCACGCTCCGGACAATGGACGGTATGCCCCACGTCGACGTCCGTACCGCGAGGCGTGACTACGATGGACGCGACTCAAGGGCCCGGTAAGGCAGCTCAGCTGGTCTCCGCCCAAGCGTGGGCGCACGCAGTCGTCCACCCCTCATGAACTCCGAGCCCGGGAAGGCACCTACACCCCATGGCGAGCAACCTGTCGTTCATCGGCCGCGACTTGGCGATCGACCTCGGAACTGCCAACACGCTGGTGTACGTCAGGGGCAAGGGGATCGTGCTCAACGAGCCGTCCGTCGTCGCGGTGAACACCAACACCGGCGGCATCCTCGCGGTCGGCGCCGAGGCCAAGAAGATGATCGGCCGCACCCCGGGCAACATCGTCGCCATCCGCCCGCTCAAGGACGGCGTGATCGCCGACTTCGAGATCACCGAGCGGATGCTGCGCTACTTCATCCTCAAGATCCACCGCCGCCGCTACCTCGCCCGCCCCCGCGTCGTCGTCTGCGTGCCCTCCGGCATCACCGGCGTCGAGCGCCGCGCCGTCATCGAGGCCTCCTCCCAGGCCGGCGCGCGCCAGGTGCACATCATCGAGGAGCCCATGGCCGCCGCCATCGGCGCCGGACTGCCCGTCCACGAGGCCACCGGCAACATGGTCGTCGACATCGGCGGCGGCACCACCGAGGTCGCCGTCATCTCCCTCGGCGGCATCGTCACCGCCCAGTCCATCCGGGTCGCCGGCGACGAACTCGACAACGCGATCGTCCAGCACATCAAGAAGGAGTACTCGCTGCTCCTCGGCGAGCGCAGTGCCGAACAGATCAAGATGAGCATCGGCAGCGCCTACGGCCTGGAGGGCGAGAAGGACGAGCACGCCGAGATCCGCGGCCGCGACCTCGTCAGCGGCCTGCCCAAGACCGTCGTCATCTCCGCCGCCGAGGTCCGCGAGGCCATCGACGAGCCGGTCAACTCGATCATCGACGCGGTCAAGACCACCCTCGACCAGTGCCCGCCCGAGCTCGCCGGCGACGTCATGGACCGCGGCATCGTGCTCACCGGCGGCGGCGCCCTGCTGCGCGGCCTCGACGAGCGGCTGCGCCGCGAGACCGGCATGCCGATCCACATCGCCGAGAACCCGCTCGACTCTGTCGCGCTCGGCTCCGGCAAGTGCGTCGAGGAGTTCGAGGCGCTCCAGCAGGTACTCGACGCCCAGCCGCGCCGTTAGCACCGACGACACACCCGACACTCAACTGAACGGGCCGCCGCCGCCAGGGCCCCACAGCCCCGGCGGCCGGCCAGGTACGAAGGGGCAGTACCAGCACCGTGAGGGACACACGAGAGAGCCGGCTGCTGCTCATCCTGCTGGTGGCCGTCGCCTTCGCGCTCATCACCGTGGACATCAAGGGCGGTGAGAGCTCCCCGCTCGGCGGTGCCAGGCGCGCCGCCGCCGGAGTCCTCGGCCCGGTCGAGCGCGGCGCATCCACCCTCGTCGACCCGGTCGCCAACACCGTCCGGGCCTTCCGCGACGCCGCCACCAACAGCGGCCGCACCGACCAGCTCGCCCGCGAGAACACCGAACTGCGCCAGAAGCTCGCCTCCTCCGACATGGCCGCCGGCCGCACCAAGCAGCTCGACGACCTGCTGCGCACCGCCGGCGCCGGCGGATACACCGTCAAGGCCGCCCAGGTCATCGCGATCGGCCCGGCCCAGGGCTTCTCCTGGACCATCACCATCGACGCCGGCAGCGACGACGGCCTCACCCGCGACATGACCGTCATCAACGGCCAGGGCCTGGTCGGCCGGATCACCACCGTCGCCCCCACCACCGCGACCGTCCTGCTCGCCTCCGACCCCGGCTTCACCGCCGGCGCCCGGCTGGAGGGCAGCGGGGAGATCGGCTTCGCCTCCGGCGGCGGCGACAGCCCGATGAAGGTCTCCCTGCTCAACGGGAAGGCGCAGGTCAAGGCCGGCGACCGGCTGGTCACCTTCGGCTCGCAGAGCGGCCGCCCGTTCGTGCCCGGCGTCCCGGTCGGCAAGGTCGTCGAGGTCCAGGCCAACGCCGGCCAGCTGACCAAGACCGTCCTGGTCGAGCCGTTCGTCCAGTTCACCCGGCTGGACCTGGTCGGCGTCGTCGTCGTGCCGCCGCGCACCGACCCGCGCGACGGCGTGCTGCCGCCCGCGCCGGCAGCCGGCCAGAGCCAGGCCCCGGCCGCCCCCGCCGCACCGGCGGCGCCCGCCACCACGGCTCCCGCCGCACCGCCCGCCAAGCCCACTGGGGGGAACTGAGCCATGCGCCTCGCCCGCATCCCCGTCTCCGCCGTCCTGATCCTGTTCGGCCTGATCCTCCAGGTCAGCGTCTTCGGACGGCTCCAGCTCCCCGGGGCCACCCCGGACATACTGCTGCTCGTCGTCGTCGGCCTCGCCATGGTCTACGGGCCCTCCGGCGGCTGCGTCGTCGGCTTCTGCGCCGGACTGCTCGCCGACCTCGCGCCGCCCTCCGACCACGCGATCGGCCGCTACGCGCTCGTGCTCTGCCTGATGGGCTACGCCGCCGGACTGCTGCGCCCGGAGCACGGCCGCCAGCGGTCCGTCTCCAGCGCGCTGCTGGTCGTCGCGGCCGCGGCCGTCGCCTCCACCCTGCTGTACGCGATGGTCGGCGCGCTGGTCGGCGACACCGCGGCCCGGCACGTCGGGCTCGGCGGCCTGGTGATCAGCGCCCTCCTGTACGACCTGCTGCTGGCACCGTTCGTCGTGCCGCTGGTGATGCTGCTCGGCCGCCGCTTCGGCCGCGACCCGGTGACCGCCGCCAGCGACGACGACGAGGGCGGCCCCGGCCTGGGCACGCTGGCCCGCTACCGCACCACCCGTGAGGTCTCGTCGGGCCCCGGCTACCGGAAGCGGCGCGTGCCCGGCTTCGCCCGGCGCCCTTAGCCCCGCCCCGCGGCCCCCGACCTCCCGACCCTCCCGCACCCTGGAGCGCACGAGACGTGAGCAACATCCCCGAGACCGGCCGAACCCGGCGGGTGACGATCCGTCTGGTGGTGCTGCAGATCCTGGTGCTGTCACTGCTCGCCACCCTCGGCGGGCGGCTGTGGTACCTGCAGATCCGCAACGCCAGCGTCTACACCGCCAAGGCGACCGGCAACCACATCCGCGAAGTGGTCGAGCCCGCCGTGCGCGGCGAGATCCTGGACGCCTCCGGGCGGATCCTGGCCGGCAACGAGACCCGCCTGGTGGTCTCCGTCAGCCGCACCTCGCTGCTCCAGCAGAAGGACGGCGGCAAGGCGGTGCTCGCCCGGCTCGCCGACGTGCTCGGCATGCCGGCCAAGGACGTGCAGGAGAAGGTCCGGCTCTGCGACGCCAAGACGCCGCAGCCCTGCTGGAACGGCTCGCCCTACCAGCCGATCCCGGTCACCAAGGAGGCGACCACCCAGCAGGCGATGCAGATAATGGAACGCCGCGAGGACTTCCCCGGGATCACCGCGCAGCCCACCGCCGTCCGCCGCTACACCGGCGCCGAGGGCGCCAACATGGCCCAGGTGCTCGGCTACCTCTCGCCCGTCACCGACGACGAGGTCAGCAAGACCGCCGCCAAGACCGGCCTGGACCGCTACCTGCCGGCCGACCAGATCGGCCGGGCCGGCCTGGAGTCGGTCTACGACCGCGACCTGCGCGGCACCGCCGGCATCACCAAGCTGGAGGTGGACAACCTCGGCCGGGTGATCGGCACCGCCGGCACGGTGGCCCCGCAGACCGGCGACAACCTGGTCACCAGCATCGACGCCCGGGTGCAGAAGGTCGTCGAGGACAACCTGGCGCAGGCCATGAACGACGCCAGGAACACCTTCGACAAGGTCACCAACCGCAACTACGAGGCCGACTCCGGCGCCGCCGTCGTGATGGACGTGCACACCGGCCGGATCGTCGCCATGGCGAGCGCCCCGACCTACGACCCCAACCTCTGGGTGGGCGGCATCAGCGGCAAGGACTACCAGTCGCTGACCAGCAAGGACTCCAACTTCCCGCTGCTGAACCGGGCCATACAGGGTCAGTCCGCCCCCGGCTCGACCTTCAAGGTCGTCTCCACCACCGCCGCGGTGCAGGCCGGCTACTCGCTCGACGGCCGGTACGACTGCCCGAAGGCCATGACCATCGGCGGCCGCGAGTTCAAGAACTTCGAGAGCGAGAACTTCGGCGCGATCTCCCTGGAGAAGGCGCTGGAGGTCTCCTGCGACACCGTCTTCTACGGCCTGGCGTACGACCAGTGGATGAAGGACGGCGGCATCAAGCCGAAGAAGGACCCGGGCGACTGGTTCTTCAAGACCGCCCACGAGTTCGGCCTCGGCGCCAAGACCGGCATCGACCTGCCGGCCGAGGTCCCCGGCCGGGTGCCGGACCGGCAGTGGAAGCAGTCCTTCTACGACAACAACAAGGACGCCTGGTGCGCGCAGGCGCAGAAGGGCGGCAACAGCTTCTCCGACCAGATCGCCCGGGAGAACTGCGTCGACGGCTACCAGATGCGCGCCGGTGACGCCGTCAACTTCGCGATCGGTCAGGGCGACACCCTCGTCACCCCGGTCCAGATGGCCCGGATCTACTCGGCGCTGGCCAACGGCGGCACCTTCTACCGGCCGACCATCGCCAAGGCGGTGATAAGCCCGGGCGGGGACCTCGTCCGCGAGATCGCCCCGCACGAGGACGCCAAGTTCCCCGGCGACCAGAAGCTCCTCAGCTACATCGACCAGGCCACCGCGGGCGTCATCACCAGTGGCACCGCGGCCTGGAAGTTCGCCGGCGCCGGGTGGCCGCAGGGCAAGATCGAGCTGCACGCCAAGACCGGCACCGCCGAGGTCGAGGGCAAGCAGACCACCTCGTGGCTCACCACGTACAGCAAGGACTACGCGGTCGTCATGACCATCAGCCAGGGCGGCACCGGCTCCGGCGGTTCCGGTGACGCGATCCGCCGGATCTACCAGGCGCTGTACGGCGTGGACGACAAGGGCAACGTCGACAACGGCAAGGCCCTGCTGCCCGCACCGCAGGCCGAGCTGCCGAAGTTCAACCCGGACGGCACCGCGATCATCAAGCCGGCCGCGTACACCGTCGAGGACCCGTCCGGCCTCGCCGACCCGGGCGTGACCGGCGGCTCCCCGCGGGTCTTCCTCGACCCGGCGCCGCCGGCCGGCCCGACGGCGCCCCTGCTCGCCGCGGCCGGTGCCGCGCTCGAACCGCAGCGCGGCGCGGGAAGGGGACGCGCATGACCTCGTACGGTTCCTACCGGCAGCTGCGGCTCTCGCCGCAGCGCACCGGGGTGTCCAAGGCCCTCGCCAAGGACTCGCCGCTGTGGCGGCTCGACTGGATACTGCTGCTGGCCGCGCTGACCCTCTCGCTGGGCAGCTCGCTGCTGGTGTGGTCGGCCACCCGCGGGCGGGACTCGCTGACCCACGGGGACCCGCAGTACTTCCTCTACCGGCACCTCACCAACGTCGTCGTCGGGCTCGTGCTGTGCGCCGTCGTGATAGCGATAGGGAGCCGGCGCTTCCGCACCCTCGTGCCCTTCGTCTACGTCGCCGTGATCCTGCTGCTGATGGCCACGCTGAGCCCGATCGGCTCGACCATCAACGGCGCGCACTCGTGGATCCAGCTCGGCGGCGGCTTCTCCGTCCAGCCGGCCGAGTTCGCCAAGCTCGGCATCGTGCTGGCGATGGCGGTCGTGCTGTCGGACCAGGTGGACGCGGGGGAGCGGGCCTTCCCCTCGCACCGGGCGGTCTTCCGGGGCCTGGTCTGGGCGTGCCTGCCGATGGGCCTCGTGCTGCTGATGCCGGACGCCGGGTCGGTCATGGTGATGTCCGCGATCGTGCTGGGCATCCTGCTCGGCTCGGGCGCGGCCAACCGCTGGGTCCTCGGGCTGCTGGTCCTGGGCACCGCGGGGTCCGTCGCGGTCTGGAAGTTCGGGCTGCTGAGCAAGTACCAGATCGACCGCTTCGCCGCGTTCGCCAACCCGCAGCTCGACCCCTCCGGCGTCGGCTACAACACCGCGCAGGCCCGGATCGCGATCGGCTCGGGCGGGCTCACCGGCAAGGGGCTGTTCCACGGGACGCAGACCATAGGGCAGTTCGTGCCGGAGCAGCAGACCGACTTCGTGTTCACGGTGGCCGGCGAGGAGCTGGGCTTCGTCGGGGCGCTGGCGATCATCCTGCTGGTCGGCGTGGTGCTGTGGCGGGCCTGCCGGATCGCGCGGCAGGCGACCGACCTGTACGGGACGATCGTCGCGGCGGGCGTCATCGCGTGGCTGTCGTTCCAGGCGTTCGAGAACATCGGGATGTGCCTGGGCATCATGCCGGTGGCGGGCATCCCGCTGCCGTTCGTGTCGTACGGCGGTTCGTCGATGTTCGCGGTGTGGATCGCGATCGGACTGCTCCAGGCGGTGCGCAGCCAGCGGCCGATAGCGGCGTGAGAGCACGTCCTCGAGTCGAGGGCCGGTCCGGGAGCGAATCCCGGGCCGGCCCTCGACTTCTGTACGGGGCTCGGCCGTTGAGCGTCAGCCGAGCAGGCACTCGGCGGCGGCGAGGGCGGCCCGGGTCTGGTGGGCCACCTGCTCCTCGACCGGCACCCAGCGGGCGCCGAAGCGGTGGCGCAGCTGGTTCAGGCTCTCGGTGACGATGGCGCGGGCGCGCTCGCGGCCGGCCTCCGCGCCCGGTCCGCGGACGTCGGCCAGCAGCCGCAGCAGCATCGACGCGACGCGCAGCGGCACCCGGGCGGCGACGATCGCGGCGGTCGTCACCCGGGAGACCGTGAGCGGCTCCGCGCACCAGCGCTCCAGCCACTCGTCCGCGACCGACGGGCAGACCGCCAGGTTGAAATCGGCGGCGCGCACCAGGGGGCCGTGCACGGCGCGGGCGTGTACGGGGACGCGGGCGAGCAGTCCGGCCAGTTCCTCGGCGCGGTCGCGCAGGGTGCGGGCGGCGGCGGTGACGGCGGGGCCGACGGCGGGGTGGGGGCGCGGGTCGGCGACGGCGTCGACGGACCACATGGGGACTTCGAGGACGGCGGTGACGCCGCCGTGGCGGGTGGCGTAGGACCAGGTGGAGAGTTCGGGTTCGTCGGGCAGGGCGCGGGTGGCGGCGTCGCTGCCGGGGGTGGGCATGAGGTAGGTGCCGGGGGCGGGGCTGGCCCAGCCGATGGCGTCGAACGAGTCGATGTCGAGGGGGAGGCCGGCGCGGTCGGCGGAGCGGGCGAAGCGTTCGGGCAGGCCGGGGACGGGGCGGGTGAGCTGGACGAAGGCGCCGCCGAAGTCGACGCCGTGCAGGGAGCACTGGAGGAAGGGGCGCAGTTCGTCGATGAGTGCGGTGAGGGCGAGGCTCTCGGGCATGGGCCGGCGGCCGGTGGCGGGGGCGGGGAGGAGTTCGGGCTGTTCCTCGAAGGAGGGGCGGAAGAAGTGCTGGTAGTGGCGGCGCATGGTGAGGGGGCCGTCGAGCCAGCCGGCGTTGAGGGCGGCGCCGTCGGGGTCGAGGCACAGCAGGAGGTGCCAGGAGAGGCCGGGGCGGGCGGGGGAGGCGAGGAGGAGTTCGGCGAGGCGGACGGCGGTGGCGGTGCCCACGGGTTCGTTGGGGTGGGGGCCGCCGACGGCCAGGACGGTGTGCGGGCCGCGGTCGACGGAGAGCAGCAGCAGGGGCCGTCCGGCGCGGGAGCGGCCCACCTCGCGCAGCCGGCAGCGGTCGGGGTGGCTGCGGGCCAGCCGCCGGGCCGCGGCCTCGGCGCCGGCCACCGTCGGGTAGCGGGCCGGCGTCACGTCGAGGGGCCGGGGCGGACGGACCCGGTGGCCGGTGTCGGTCATGCTTCTCCTTGCCCCCGGGCGAGGGCCGCCGGGGCGCGGACGGGTGCGCCGCCGGCCGCGGCCCGCGGGCCGGGGCGGTGTCGGTCGCCGGTGGGGAGTCGGCGAGGGGCCGAGCGTACGGCCCAACTCCCGGCGCGGGAAGGGGTGCAGGGGTCGGTGGCGGAGCCCTGCCAGTAGCGCACGGGCCGTCCGGGGGTGTCAACGGCGGACGGCCCGGGGACGGCGGGCGCGCACCGTGCGTGCGGGGCGGGTGCGAACGGACCGGGCCGCGCCGGTGCGCGCCGCGGGCGGGGGCGGGCGGCGCCGCGGGCGTCCCGGTGGGCGGTGGCCGCCGATCGGGCCCGCCGGGTCCTTCCCCGGATTGGGCTACCCTTGAGGGTCACCCCTCCCAGCCGTCGCCTGCCGGTGCGCGCGGCCCCGAATCACGTCGTAAGGGTTCCTAGTACATGACTGTCGAATCGGTCTTCCCACGCCTGGAGGCCCTCCTCCCGCACGTCCAGAAGCCGATCCAGTACGTCGGCGGCGAGCTCAACTCGACCGTCAAGGACTGGGACGCCTGCGACGTCCGCTGGGCGCTGATGTACCCCGACGCCTACGAGGTCGGCCTGCCCAACCAGGGCGTCATGATCCTCTACGAGGTGCTCAACGAGCGCGAGGGCGTGCTGGCCGAGCGCACCTACAGCGTCTGGCCGGACCTCGAGGCGCTCATGCGCGAGCACGACGTGCCGCAGTTCACGGTGGACGCCCACCGGCCGGTGAAGGCCTTCGACGTGTTCGGCCTGTCGTTCTCCACCGAGCTCGGCTACACCAACATGCTGACCGCGCTCGACCTGGCCGGCATCCCGCTGGAGGCCAAGGACCGCACCGACGACGACCCGATCGTCCTGGCCGGCGGTCACGCGGCGTTCAACCCCGAGCCGATCGCGGACTTCCTGGACTGCGCGGTGGTCGGCGACGGCGAGCAGGCCGTGCTCGACATCACCGACATCATCCGGGCCTGGAAGGCCGAGGGCCGTCCGGGCGGGCGAGACGAGCTGCTGCTGCGCCTCGCGCGCACCGGCGGGGTGTACGTCCCCAAGTTCTACGACGTCGAGTACCTGGCCGACGGCCGGATCGGCCGCGTCGTGCCGAACGCCCCGGGCGTGCCGTGGCGGGTGTCCAAGCACACCGTCATGGACCTCGACGAGTGGCCCTACCCGAAGCAGCCGCTCGTCCCGCTCGCCGAGACCGTGCACGAGCGGATGTCCGTCGAGATCTTCCGCGGCTGCACCCGCGGCTGCCGCTTCTGCCAGGCCGGCATGATCACGCGCCCCGTGCGGGAGCGAAGCATCACCGGCATCGGCGAGATGGTCGAGCGCGGGCTCAAGGCGACCGGCTTCGAGGAGGTCGGCCTGCTGTCGCTGTCCAGCGCCGACCACACCGAGATCGGCGACATCGCCAAGGGCCTGGCCGACCGCTACACCGAGGACAAGATCGGCCTGTCGCTGCCGTCCACCCGCGTCGACGCCTTCAACATCGACCTCGCCAACGAGCTGTCCCGCAACGGGCGCCGCTCGGGCCTCACCTTCGCCCCCGAGGGCGGCAGCGAGCGCATGCGCAAGGTGATCAACAAGATGGTGTCGGAGGAGGACCTGATCCGCACCGTCGCCACCGCGTACGGCAACGGCTGGCGCCAGGTGAAGCTGTACTTCATGTGCGGCCTGCCGACCGAGACCGACGAGGACGTGCTCCAGATCGGCGAGATGGCGAAGAACGTCATCCAGAAGGGCCGCGAGGTCACCGGTCAGAACGACATCCGCTGCACCGTCTCCATCGGCGGGTTCGTGCCCAAGCCGCACACCCCGTTCCAGTGGGCCCCGCAGCTGTCCGCCGAGGCCACCGACGCCCGCCTGGCCAAGCTGCGCGACTCGATCCGCGGCGACCGCAAGTACGGCAAGAACATCGGCTACCGCTACCACGACGGCAAGCCGGGCATCGTCGAGGGCCTGCTCTCGCGCGGCGACCGCCGGGTCGGCGGGATCATCCGCGCCGTCTACGAGGACGGCGGCCGCTTCGACGGCTGGCGCGAGCACTTCTCGTACGACCGCTGGATGGCCTGCGCCGACAAGGCCCTGGCCGGCACCGGCGTCGACGTCGACTGGTACACCACCCGCGAGCGCACCTACGAGGAGGTGCTGCCCTGGGACCACCTGGACAGCGGCCTCGACAAGGACTGGCTGTGGGAGGACTGGCAGGACGCCCTGGAGGAGGTCGAGGTCGACGACTGCCGCTGGACGCCGTGCTTCGATTGCGGCGTGTGTCCCCAGATGCAGACGGCTATCCAGATCGGCCCCACCGGCAAGAAGATGCTGCCGCTGACGGTCGTCAACAAGTAGTCCCTCGGCACACCGACGACCCCCGGCCGGAGTGTCCCGGCCGGGGGTCGTCGGTGTGCGGCTGACCAGGGGCGGAGCGAGGGGCGCGGCGGGGCGCGTACCCTTTGAGGTGACAGAGTCCGGACAGTGGCGGGAACCCGCCGCGCCGGACGGGGACAACTGACTAAGGACTGAGCGACCTGGCACGCCGTACGCCCGACGGTCCGCCGCCCGCGCCGACGGTGCAGCGGATCCGTCTCCGCTACACCAAGCGCGGCCGGCTCCGCTTCACCAGCCACCGCGACTTCCAGCGCGCCTTCGAGCGCGCCCTGCGCCGCTCGGCCGTGCCGATGGCGTATTCGGCCGGCTTCACCCCGCACCCCAAGGTGTCCTACGCCAACGCCGCCCCGACCGGGGTGGCCAGCGAGGCGGAGTACCTGGAGATCGGCCTCGCCGCCGTCCGCGACCCGCAGGCGCTGCGCGCCCAGCTGGACGAGTCGCTGCCCGCCGGACTGGACGTCATCGACGCGGTCGAGGTCCGGACGCCGAACTTCGTGGAGCGCCTGGAGGCCTCCGAGTGGCGGGTGCGGCTGGACGGCGTCGAGCCGCAGGAGGCGGCCCGCGCGGTCGGCGTCTTCCTCGCCGAGGAGCGGGTCGAGGTGCAGCGCCAGACCAAGAACGGCGTGCGCGTATTCGACGCGCGCGGCGCCGTGGCGGCGCTCGAGGTGCTCGCGCCGCAGGTCGACGGCGGTGCGGACACGGAGGCCGGAGCGGCCCACGATGTTCGGACCGGCCGTGCCTGTGCGATACTGCGCCTGGTAGTACGACACGCCACACCAGCCGTACGACCCGACGACGTGTTGTCCGGTCTCCGTGCGACGGCCGACCTGGCGCCGCCGGTCCCCGCAGAGGTGACCAGGCTGGCGCAGGGGCCGCTCGACGAGGAGTCCGGCACGGTGACCGACCCGCTGGCGCTCGACCGCGCCGCGGCCCCGGCCGGTTCCGATCCGGCCGCAGGGCCGCGCGCTACCGCGTCCGCCTAGCGGGCGGAGGCCGGGTCCAGTGCCTCACTGGACCCGACGGACCTCCGGGGTTCCCGCGGCTCCCCAGGGGAGCGAGCGTCGTCGCAGCACAGGCCGGCCCCTTGCGGCCCGCCGACCAGGACGGTCGGTGGGCCCGAGGACCCCTTCCGGGAGCCACCCGGGGTTGGGGGACGGCGCAGCTTGGGAAAACCACAGAAGACTGGTCAGACCAGAAGACTTTCGACACCCCGCCGAGCGTGGGGCGCCGAGCGAGACTACGAGCCCCTGTGCGGCCTCGCGTCCGCGCGGCGGCACCGTGAAAGGTCCGGCCCGAGCACCGTGAGCGGTGCCGGTCGGCCGCAGGTGTCGTGCCGTGCCCGGATGCGGAGCCCGGGGGCCTGACGGGAGATCCACCCGCATGCTCGATAACACCGATCCGCAGCAGTCTGCGACGGAACCGAACGACACCGGTGCGACCGGTGGCGAGGGCGCGTCCGCCGCGCCGCCGCGCCGCCGTCGCCGCGCGGTGTCCCGCCCGGCGGGTGCACCGCAGGGCGCGGCGGCCGAGGCCGCCGAGACCGTGATCCCGGCCGAGGCGCAGGCCGCCCCGGCCCCCGCTGCCGTCGCCGAGGCTCCGGCCGAGGAGGCCCCCGCGGCCGAGAAGCCGGTCCGGGCCCGCCGGACCCGCAAGCGTGCCGAGGCCCCCGCCGGGGCGCCCGCCGCCGAGACCCCGGCCGTCGTCGAGCAGGCCCCGGTGGCCGAGCCGGTGGCCGAGAAGGCCGAGCAGCCCGCCGCCGAGGAGGCGCCCGCCGCGCCGGCCCGCCGCGCCCGCCGCCGTCGCGTGGTCGAGGCCGCGCCGGTCGTCGAGGCCCCGGTCGAGGAGCCGGTGGCCGAGGAGGAGCCGGCCGAGGAGGAGACCGAGGCCGAGGCCGCCGCGCCCGCGCCGGTCGCCGAGCCCGCCCCGGCCGTCGAGGCCGAGCCGCCGCACCGGGTGCGCCGCCGCGCCGTGCGCCCGTCCACCGCGATCTTCCAGGCCCCGGTGTTCCAGGAGCCGGCCCCCTACGTCGCCCCGGCCGCGACGCAGCAGCAGCCCGCTGCCGTCGAGGCCCCGGCCGCCGCCGAGCAGGCCCCGGTGGCCGCCGAGCGCGAGGAGGAGGACGAGTTCGAGTACAGCGGCGTCGGCCGTCGCCGCCGGGTGCGCGCCCGGGTCGAGCCGGGCCGCTCGAAGGGCGCCGCCAAGGCCGCCCAGAAGGCTGCCGCCAAGGCCACCCCCAAGACCGCCCCCAAGGCCGCTCCGGTGGTCGTCGAGGCCCCGGTCGAGGCGCCCGTCGCCGTCGTCGAGGCCCCCGCCGCCGGTCCGGAGACCGAGGGCGAGTGGGAGGACGACGGCCGTCCGTCGCGCCGCCGCCGCCGGGGCGGCCGTCGCCGCCGCCGTGGCGAGGCCGAGGAGTTCGAGACCGAGGCCCACGAGGCCGAGCAGCCCGCCGAGGAGCCGGCCGCCGCGGTGGTCGACGAGGAGGACGAGGACGACGACGACCTGGCCGCCGGCCTGTCCTCGTCGCGCCGTCGCCGTCGTCGTCGCCGCCGCAGCGGCGAGGCCGGTGCGGTCGAGGCCGCCGAGACCACCGAGGACGGCGTCCGCACGGTCGTGAAGGTGCGCGAGCCGCGCCGCCGCTCGACCGAGCCGTCCTTCGACCCCGACGAGGTCCAGTCCATCAAGGGCTCGACCCGCCTGGAGGCCAAGAAGCAGCGCCGCCGTGAGGGCCGCGAGCTGGGCCGCCGCCGGGTGCCGATCATCACCGAGGCCGAGTTCCTGGCCCGCCGCGAGTCGGTCGAGCGCGTCATGGTGGTGCGCCAGAACGGCCAGCGCACCCAGATCGGCGTCCTGGAGGACGGGGTGCTCGTCGAGCACTACGTCAACAAGGAGCAGGCCACCTCGTACGTCGGCAACGTCTACCTGGGCAAGGTCCAGAACGTGCTGCCGTCGATGGAGGCCGCGTTCGTCGACATCGGCAAGGGCCGCAACGCCGTGCTGTACGCCGGCGAGGTCAACTTCGGCGCGCTGGGCGGCCACGGCGGCCCGCGCCGGATCGAGTCGGTGCTGAAGTCCGGCCAGTCCGTGCTCGTGCAGGTCTCCAAGGACCCGATCGGCCACAAGGGCGCCCGCCTGACCAGCCAGATCTCGCTGCCCGGCCGCTACCTGGTCTACGTGCCCGAGGGCTCGATGACCGGCATCTCGCGCAAGCTCCCCGAGAACGAGCGCGCCCGCCTGAAGCAGATCCTCAAGAAGATCGTCCCGGACGACGCGGGCGTCATCGTGCGCACCGCCGCCGAGGGTGCCTCCGAGGACGAGCTGACCCGCGACGTCCAGCGCCTCCAGCAGCAGTGGGAGGAGATCCAGAAGAAGGCCGCGACCGGCAACGCCCCCGCGCTGCTGTACGGCGAGCCGGACATGACCGTCCGGGTCGTGCGCGACATCTTCAACGAGGACTTCACCAAGGTCATCGTCTCCGGCGACGAGGCGTGGCAGACCATCCACGAGTACGTCTCCAGCGTGGCCCCGGACCTCGCCGAGCGGCTCCAGCGCTGGACCTCCGAGGTGGACGTGTTCGCCACCTACCGGATCGACGAGCAGCTGATGAAGGCGCTGGACCGCAAGGTCTGGCTGCCCAGCGGCGGTTCGCTGGTGATCGACCGCACCGAGGCGATGGTCGTCATCGACGTCAACACCGGGAAGTTCGTCGGCCAGGGCGGCAACCTGGAGGAGACGGTCACCCGGAATAACATCGAGGCGGCCGAGGAGATCGTGCGCCAGCTGCGGCTGCGCGACCTCGGCGGCATCATCGTGATCGACTTCATCGACATGGTGCTGGAGTCCAACCGGGACCTGGTGCTGCGCCGCCTGCTGGAGTGCCTGGGCCGGGACCGGACCAAGCACCAGGTGGCCGAGGTCACCTCGCTGGGCCTGGTCCAGATGACCCGCAAGCGGGTCGGCCAGGGCCTGCTGGAGTCCTTCTCCGAGGCCTGCGTGCACTGCAACGGCCGCGGCGTGATCGTCCACGTGGAGCAGCCGAGCGCCCACACCCACGCCCCGGCGGCCGCGGCCGTCGAGGCGGGCCAGGGCGGCAAGCGCCGTCGCCGGGGCAAGGGCGGTGCGGGCCACGAGGAGCCGCAGGCCGTCGAGGCCGTGCCGGTGACGGAGGAGACGGTCGTCGAGCTCGTCGAGGCCCCGGAGGCCCCGGCCGAGCCGGTGCGCGAGGAGATCGAGGGCCAGCTGGCCCTGGAGGTCCCGGGCGTCGAGGCGCCGGTGTCCCAGGCGGCCGCGGAGGCCGTCGGGGCCCCCGTCGCCGAGCCGGCCCCGGTGGCCGCTCCGGCGGGCCGGCCGCGCCGCCGCGCGGTGCGCAAGGCGACGGCCCCGGCCGGTTCGCCGCAGGGCGCCGAGATCGTGGTGCTGCAGGCGAAGGCCGACGCGGCGCTGGAGGCGGCCCTGGAGGCCGCCGCGGTGGCCGCCGCGGCCCCGGCCGAGCCGGTCGCCGAGCCGGTCGCCGAGGAGGCTCCGGTGGAGGCCGCCGCCGAGGCCGCCGCCGAGGCTGCGGCCGAGGCGCCCGCGGAGGAGCCGGCCGTCGAGGCCGAGGCCGAGGAGGCGCCGGCCCCCAAGAAGCGGGCCGCGCGCAAGACCGCCGCGAAGAAGACCGCCGCCAAGAAGACGACGACGGCGGCCAAGAAGACCACCGCCCGCAAGACCGCGACCAAGCGGACGAGCGCGGCGGCCAAGAAGGCGGCGGCCGCCGAAGGTGATACGGCGGCCGAGTAGTGCCCACGCCCGGGGCGGGACCCTTCCCGCCCCGGGCCGTACGGGCCGGTTTGCCCCCCGGGCGGCCGGTCCGTATTCTTGACCATCGGCGTGTCTACGCCATTGCTCCCGAGCACATCACCTTCCCGGTACGTCCGCGCCAGCGCGGAGGGACGGGGAGAGGCTCCTGTGTCCGTACCCAGGTGGCTGGCGTCGGGGGTTCCGACCGAGCAAGGAAAGCAGGTACCGCATGTACGCGATCGTTCGCGCAGGCGGCCGCCAGCACAAGGTCGCCGTCGGCGACGTGCTGGAGATCGACCGTATCGAGGCCAAGCCGGGTGACTCGGTCGAGCTCTCGACCATCCTGGTCGTCGACGGTGACGCCGTCACCTCCGACCCGTGGGTCCTGGCCGGCGTGAAGGCTCACGCCGAGGTGGTCGACCAGACCAAGGGTGACAAGATCATCATCCTGCGTTACAAGAACAAGACCGGCTACCGCCGTCGTCAGGGTCACCGTCAGAAGCACACCGCGGTGCGCATCACCAGCATCGACTCGGTCAGCAAGTAAGGGGATAGCGAAAAATGGCACACAAGAAGGGCGCAAGCTCTACTCGTAACGGCCGTGACTCGAACGCCCAGCGCCTCGGCGTGAAGCGCTTCGGTGGCCAGGTCGTCTCGGCCGGCGAGATCCTCGTCCGCCAGCGTGGCACCCACTTCCACCCGGGTGCCGGTGTCGGCCGCGGTGGCGACGACACCCTGTTCGCGCTGACCGCCGGTGCGGTGCAGTTCGGCAACCGTCGCGGCCGCAAGGTCGTCAACATCGTGGCCGTCGAGGCCTGAGTCCCCGCGGACTCACGAGTCGCACCAGACTCACACTGAAGGGTGGGCCGGAATGTTCCGGTCCACCCTTCGGCTTTACGCAGGTAGCAAGCAGACTCATCCGTACTGGAGGCACACCCCATGACCACCTTCGTGGACCGCGTCGAACTTCACGTCGCCGCGGGTAACGGAGGCCACGGCTGCGCCTCCGTTCACCGGGAGAAGTTCAAGCCGCTCGGCGGCCCCGACGGCGGCAACGGCGGTGAGGGCGGCAGCGTCATCCTCACCGTCGACGCGCAGATCACGACCCTCCTCGAATACCACCACTCGCCCAAGCGCAAGGCGACCAACGGCAAGCCCGGCGCGGGCGGCAACCGCACCGGCGCCGAGGGCCAGGACCTCGTCCTGCTGGTGCCGGACGGCACGGTCGTGCTCGACCGCCAGGGCAACGTGCTGGCCGACCTGGTCGGCCACGGCACCAGCTTCGTCGCCGCCCAGGGCGGCCGCGGCGGCCTCGGCAACGCGGCGCTGTCCTCGGCCCGCCGCAAGGCGCCCGGCTTCGCGCTGCTCGGCGAGCCCGGCGAGGCCCGTGACATCGTCATGGAGCTCAAGTCCGTCGCCGACGTCGCCCTGGTGGGCTACCCGAGCGCCGGCAAGTCGTCGCTGATCTCGGTGCTCTCCGCCGCGAAGCCGAAGATCGCGGACTACCCGTTCACCACGCTCGTCCCCAACCTCGGCGTGGTCACCGCGGGCGACACCGTCTACACCATCGCGGACGTGCCCGGCCTGATCCCCGGCGCCAGCCAGGGCCGCGGCCTCGGCCTGGAGTTCCTGCGCCACGTCGAGCGCTGCTCGGTGCTCGTGCACGTGCTGGACTGCGCCACCCTGGAGCCCGGCCGTGACCCGCTGAGCGACCTGGAGACCATCGAGGCGGAGCTCGCCCAGTACGGCGGCCTGGACGACCGTCCGCGCCTGGTCGCGCTCAACAAGGTGGACGTCCCGGACGGCCAGGACATCGCCGACCTCACCCGCGCCTCCCTGGAGGAGCGCGGCTTCCAGGTGTTCGAGGTCTCCGCCGCCTCCCGCAAGGGCCTGCGCGAGCTGAGCTTCGCGGTGGCGAAGATCGTCGCCGAGGCGCGTGCCGCCAAGCCGGTCGAGGAGTCCACCCGGATCGTGCTGCGGCCCACGGCCGTCGACGACGAGGGCTTCACCATCACCGAGGAGGACGGCGCCTACCGCATCCGCGGCACCAAGCCGGAGCGCTGGGTCCGCCAGACCGACTTCTCCAACGACGAGGCCGTCGGCTACCTCGCCGACCGGCTCGCCCGCCTCGGCGTGGAGGAGAAGCTGTGGAAGGTCGGGGCGCGCGAGGGCGACACCGTCATCATCGGCCCGGACGAGAACGCCGTCGTCTTCGACTGGGAGCCGACCATGGCCGCCGGCGCCGAGATGCTCGGCCGCCGCGGTGAGGACCACCGCTTCGAGAACCCGCGGCCGGCGGTCGACCGCCGTCGCGAGAAGCAGAAGGGCCGGGACGCCGCCGAGCAGGAGTTCCTGGACTTCGAGGCGCTGTCGAGCGGCCGGCCGGCCGCCATCGAGGGCGACGACGAGGACTGATCCCGCGCAGCCGAACGGCCCCGCCACCCTTTCGGGGGAGGCGGGGCCGTTCGCGTCGGTCGTTCAGGTGTTCAGGTGTTCAGGCGTGAGCGGACGTCACTTCGTCCAGGCGGCCTGGACCTTGGTGATGTCGGTCGAGTCGCCGAAGCCGACCATCACCGGGGTGCCGCCGCCGGCCGGGAAGCTGACGATGTCGCAGCCCTTGAACGCGACGCCCTTGGTGGCGCCCGAGAAGCTCGGGGTGGTGCACTTGGCGATCGGGGTCGAGCCGACCGGGTTGGCGAACGACGCGGTGTTGCCGCTCGCGTCGTAGACCTTGAGCTTGGAATCCGGGGCGCTGAAGGTCAGCTTGGTGTCCCCGAGGTTCGTCATGGTCCAGCTGACGTAGTACAGCGCGCGGCCGTCCAGGCCGGCCGTGTTGGCCTTGGCGTCCTGGAAGTCCTTGAGCGAGCCCGGGGTTATACCGGTCACGGTGAGCTGGAGCTTGGCGGCGGTGTTCGAGGTCTTGTCGTTGAAGTCGACGGCGGCCGGCTGGCCGAACTTCACCGAGGTGCCGGCCTGCGGGAGGCTGCCGGCGGCGGCCCCGCCACCGGTCGCGGCGCCGCCCGTCGCCCCCGCCGTCCCGGCGCCGCCGGCCGCCGCACCGCCCGTGGCGGCACCGCCGCCGGTGGCCGCTCCGCCCGCGGCCGCGCCGGTCGGGGCCGCGGAACCGCCGGTGGCGGCACCGCCCGTGGCCGCACCGCCGGTGGCCGCGCCGGTCGGCGCGGCGGTCGAGCCGGTGGCGCCGCCCGTGGCGGCGCCGGTGTCCGAGTTGTCCGGGCCGCAGGCGGCCAGGGACAGGGCGGTGGCCGCCGCCAGTGCGGCGACGGTCAGCTTCGTGGTGTACGAACGCATGGTGCGCTAACTCCTGAGCGCGCGACCGCGAACCGTTGCCGGCATGCCCAGTGCGGTGCCGCCCGATGGCATTGAGGGTCGAAGACGAGTGGGTCCAGCGGGCAAGAAGCCGTCCCCCGATCTGGCTTTCGGTCAGGGACCATACCAGCCATCCGGATTGGTGGCCCGGCTGTGGCGAGGCCGTGACCGGGCCGGGTCCAGCCGGTGAAACACCCTGCGGCCGACCTGCACGGATCGCGTAGATTTCGGGGGTGACGGCCGGGCCCGGCGACCCGGTCCACGGCATGGCCGCACCCGCACCACACCGGAAGGGCGTACAGCGAGATGAGCGACGACTCACTGCGGGAGGAGGTGCTGACCGCACGGCGCATCGTCGTCAAGGTCGGCTCCTCCTCACTCACCACGGCGGCCGGCGGCCTGGACGCCGACCGCGTCGACGCCCTCGTGGACGCGCTCGCCAAGGTGCGCGCCCGCGCGGACGCGCCGGAGGTCGTCCTGGTCTCCTCCGGCGCCATCGCCGCCGGCCTCGCTCCGCTCGGCCTGGAGAAAAGGCCCAAGGACCTGGCCCGCCAGCAGGCCGCCGCGAGCGTCGGGCAGGGCCTGCTCGTCGCCCGGTACACCGCCTCCTTCGCCCGCTACGGCATCCGGGTCGGCCAGGTGCTGCTCACCGCCGAGGACGCCAGCCGGCGCGCGCACTACCGCAACGCCTACCGCACGCTCGACCAGCTGCTGGCGATGGGCGCGATGCCCGTCGTCAACGAGAACGACACCGTCGCCACCGCCGAAATCAAGTTCGGTGACAACGACCGGCTGGCCGCCCTGGTCGCCCACCTCGTACGGGCCGACCTGCTGGTGCTGCTCTCCGACGTGGACGGCCTCTACGACGGCGACCCGGCCCGCCCCGGCACCAGCCGGATCGCCGAGGTGCGCGGCCCGCACGACCTCGACGGCATCCAGATCGGCAGCGCGGGCAAGGCCGGCGTCGGCACCGGCGGCATGGTCACCAAGGTCGAGGCGGCCCGGATCGCCACCGGCGCCGGCATCCCGGTGGTGCTCACCGCGGCCAGCCACGCCGCCGACGCGCTGGCCGGCCGGCCCACCGGCACCCTGTTCCTGCGCACCGGCAGCCGCACCTCGGACCGGATGCTCTGGCTCGCCCACGCGAGCAGCCCGCGCGGCGCCCTGCACCTCGACGCGGGGGCCGTCGAGGCGGTCGTCTCCGGGGGTGCGTCGCTGCTGCCGGCCGGGGTGGTGAAGGTCGACGGCGAGTTCGCCGCGGGTGATCCGGTGGACCTGATTGCCGAAAACGGCCACATCGTGGCGCGCGGGCTGGTCAACTTTGATGCGAGGGAGTTGCCCCGCCTGCTCGGCCGGTCCACCCGTGACCTGGCCCAGGAGCTCGGCGCCGCGTACGAGCGGGAGGTCGTCCACCGCGACGACCTGGTCGTCCTGCGCGGCTGACCGGCCGGCGCGGGGCGGGTGCCGGCCGGGGGCCGCTCCGCACGGGGAGGGGCCCGGCCGCCGGGCGAGGAGGGGCGCAGCCGTGCGCGCCGGCCGAACGCCGGCGGGACGGGTGGGGGGACGACAGGACATCGCCGAACAGGAGGCCGCCGGTGGAACGCAGGCGCGAGGCAGCGCTGACCGGAGGAACGGCGGGCCGGCGGCTGACCAGCATCGACGGCGGACGCGGGGACGCTCCCGCCGAGCCGTCCGGTCCGCCGCCGCAGAGGCCCGGCGGGGTGCGCAGGCTGCGGCCGGACCACCGGGACGCGGGGGAGCCGCCGACCGTGCCCGAGCAGGCGCGGCTGTGGCACGTGGTGCTGAGCGTGGCCGGCCAGGTCACGCCGCTGACCTCGCTGCGCGCCTCGCTGGAGCGGCTCGCGCACGACCACTCGTTCTTCCTGACCGCCCGGTACGCCGCCGACCACGCGGAGATCCGCTACTGGGAGCAGGCCCGGGACCTGCACGACGCGGCGGCGATCGCGCTGCGGCTGTGGGGCGAGCACAAGGTGACCGCGAACCTGCCGCCGTGGGAGATCGTCGGCCTGGAGGTGGTCGACCGGGCGACGTACCACAAGCGGGTGGCGGAGGGCTTCGGGGACCCGCCGCCGCACCTGGGCGGCGTGCACCCGTACTGACCGCCGGGCCGTCTCATCGCGCGAAACGGGGGCTCGGCGGGCGTGGCGCAGTCGCTACCCTTGGCGCATGACCAGCGACCTCGCCCCCGCCGACAGCCCCGTCCTCGCCGTAGCGCGCCGTGCCCGGGAAGCCGCCGCCGCGCTCGCCCCGCTGCCGCGCGGCGCGAAGGACACCGCGCTGCTGGCGATCGCGGACGCGCTGGTCGCCCGTGCCGCCGAGGTCGTCGCGGCCAACGCCGAGGACGTGGCCCGGGCCCGCGAGGCCGGGACGGCCGAGTCCGTGATCGACCGGCTGACGCTGACCGACGAGCGGATCTCGGCGATCGCCGCCGACGTGCGCAGCGTGGCCGGCCTGCCCGACCCGGTCGGCGAGGTCGTGCGCGGCTACACGCTGCCCAACGGTCTGGACGTGCGCCAGGTGCGGGTGCCGCTCGGCGTGGTCGGCATCATCTACGAGGCCCGGCCGAACGTCACCGTCGACGCCGCCGCGCTCTGCCTGAAGTCGGGCAACGCGGTGCTGCTGCGCGGCTCGGCCTCGGCCTACCGCTCCAACACCGCGCTGGTGGCCGTCCTGCGGGACGCCGTCGCCGCGGCCGGGCTGCCCGCCGACGTGATCCAGCTCGTCCCGGGCGAGAGCCGCGACTCCGTCCAGGAGCTGATGCGCGCCCGCGGCCTCGTGGACGTGCTCATCCCGCGCGGCGGCGCCTCGCTGATCCGCGCCGTGGTCGAGGGCTCGACCGTGCCGGTGATCGAGACCGGCACCGGCAACTGCCACGTCTACGTGGACGCGCGGACGGACCTGGCGATGGCCGTCGGCATCCTGCTGAACTCCAAGGCGCAGCGGGTCAGCGTCTGCAACGCGGCCGAGACGCTGCTGGTGCACCAGGACGTCGCGGACGCCTTCCTGCCGCTCGCGCTCGCCGCCCTGGCCGGTGCCGGGGTGACGGTGCACGGCGACGACGCGGTGCTCAAGGCCGCCGAGGGCACCGGGGCCACCGTCGTGCCGGCCACCGACGAGGACTGGGGCGCCGAGTACCTGTCGTACGACATCGCCGCCGCCGTGGTGCCCTCGCTGGACGCCGCCGTCGAGCACATCCGCCGCTGGTCCTCCGGCCACACCGAGGCGATCGTGACGACCTCGCAGGCCGCCGCCCGGCGCTTCACCCGGCTGGTCGACTCGACCACCGTCGCCGTCAACGCCTCGACCCGCTTCACCGACGGCGGTGAGTTCGGCTTCGGTGCGGAGATCGGGATCTCCACGCAGAAGCTGCACGCCCGCGGCCCGATGGGCCTGCCGGAGCTGACCAGCACCAAGTACATCGTCACCGGTGACGGGCACGTCCGCGGCGAGGCCGCGCAGACGGTGGGCGGGGACGCCGACGCGTTCTGAGCGGGGGCGGCCGGGGCCTCCGGTCGGGGTGGCCGGGTCTCGGGGCGGGTGGCCGGGGCGCTCGGGGCGGGCGGCCGGGGCCTCCGGTCGGGATGGACGGGGTCCGCGTCACACGTGTGACGGACCAACTGGCAGGAGCCACAGACAAATCGCCCGCCCGGTAATACGCTGAATCCGTGGCTGAGGATGTGGGGGGCTTGCCGTACCCCGACGGCTCCGACCACGGTGGTGCGGACGACGAGTTCGCCACCGTGGTCTTCGACGAGGCCTTCGTCCGGTCCGCCGCCGTGCACGAGCCGACGGCCAAGGAGCGGCAGCTCGCCGCTGCCGAGGCCAGGCTCGAGCCGGACACCGCGGGTCCGGGCTGGGGCTATGACGTCCCGGCCGGGGACGGGGTGCCGCTGGAGCTGCGCCCGTACCCGAGCCGGCTCGACGACGACCACCTCTACCCTGATCCGTGGTCAGGGCCGGGCCGGGCGGTGGGCCGTTCGGGCCGCCGCCGGGGCCGGGGCGACGGCGGTCCGGTGCGGGGGCGCGGGCGCTACGTCGCCCAGCAGCGCTGGCACCGGCCGGTCGCGTGGGTGCTCGCGGTGATCATGGGCGTGAGCCTGGTGGCGGTCGCCGTCGCGGCGATCTACCAGGGCGTGGGCGGCGCCTCCGGCGCGCCCCCGCGGCCGGATTCCGGGAGCAGCAGCGCCGGGGTCGACCCGACGCCGGCGCCCGCACCGCCCGCCGAGCCGTCGCTGGTGGTCACCGCGCCCGCCGGCTGATCCCGCGGGGGTCGTGCGCCCGGGGCGGGTGGTCACGCAGCGTTCCCGGGAATCTGCGTGAGCACCCTCGTGGCGGGGCGGGGGTGCGCCTACCCTGGTGGTGTGGGTGACCCGCGAGAGCCTCCGGAGGGTACGCCCGACGGTGGGTCCGGAAACGAGGACGAGTACCGGTCCGTCGTCTTCGACGAATCGTTCGTGCGGGCTGCCCGGATCCAGGAACTGTCCGCCCGGGAGCGGCTGGCCGGCTCCTTCGGCCGGGCCACCCGGCCCAAGGTGCGGCTCGGCCCGTTCGGCACGGTGCCCCGCCAGGCGCTCGCGCTGCTGCTGCTCATCCTGCTGGCCTTCGCGGCCGCCGTGTACTTCGGGGTCAGCTCGCCGAAGGGCACGGCCGCGCGCCCCGAGGGCAGCCAACTGACCGTCAGCCTGGTCGCGTTGAGCCCGGCCTCGGCGGTGCGGCCGGTCGCCGACCCGGCGAACCCGTTCGCCGCGCTGCCGACGGGGTACGGGGACGGGACGATGGGGCTGAACACCCCGGCCGGGACGTCCACCGAGCACTTCAGCCGGGTCGAGGTGACCAAGGCGCTCGACACCGTGCAGCGCTACCTGGTCGCCTCCTCGCTGGCGCCGGCCGCCCTCGTCCAGGGCGCCACCGCCGACGTGCGGGCCTTCGTGACGCCCGGCGAGCAGGCCGGGTTCGACGCGAGCGTGGCACAGCCCGTCGACGACCGGCACCACGCGGTGACCGGCTGGCTGGTCCGCTTCGACCCGGCGCAGGTGGCCCTGTCGACCGACACCGTGAAGGTGGCCGGCGTGATGCGGGTCGACGAGGCGGACAGCGGCACGCTGCAGGTCACCACCGACCACACCTTCGTCTACGCGCTCAGGCCGGCCGGCGCCCCCGCCGGCGCCCCGGTCACGCTGGAGACCGTGCGGCGGGAGCTGACCTTCCAGTTCGACCGGATCGACCTCGGCGCGGCGCAGCTGCGGCTGGTGGACGCGGTGGTCCAGGCCGGGCCGGAGCCGTGCACGACGTCGATGGCGGGCTTCCTGCAGCCGGTGCTCGCGACCCCGCAGGGCGTCCGGGTGCCGGGGCCGGCGGCGGTCGACCCGGGCGACCACGCGCACCCGGCGTGGCAGGTGTGCGGGGTGCTGGCCGGGAGCTGACGCGGGGCGCGGGTGGGCGGGAACGCCGACGGCCGGTGGCCCCGGGCGGGGCTCACCGGCCGTCGGCGGCGGTCGCGGTTACGACTCCTCGCCGTCCTTGGGCGCGGACCCGGTGCGCGCTCCGGCGCCCGTGAAGGTGTCGCGGATCTTGCCGCCCACGGTCGCGGCGCCGCCGGCGACGTCCCGGATCAGGCCCATCAGCGGGTCCTTGCTCTCCTTGACGGAGGTCGTGTAGTGGTCGGCGGCGGCCTTCCACTGCTCGGTGACCGAGGTGTCCGGGTCGTCGGTGCGGCGCGGGTAGGCGCCGGCCAGGATCGAGCGGTACTCGTCGCCCTCGGCCCACTTCTTCAGCGCGGCGACCCGGACCACGGCGAACGGGTGGCTCTGCGGCAGCACCTGGAGCAGCTTGAGCACGCCGTCGCGCAGGTCGCCGGCCTTCTCGTACTCCTCGGCCTGCTCCAGGAAGGCGTCCACGTTCATCTCGGCCAGGTTGTGCCCGCCGGCCAGCTTCATCAGGGCCCGCATGGAGGCCTGGAGGTCCTGCCCGGCCAGCAGGCCGGCCCGGTCGCTGGACAGCTCGGCCTTGCGGAACCACTCCTTGAGAGCGGTGACGATCGCCATGATCGCCAGGTTGCCGAGCGGCACCCAGGCGATCCGGGTGGCGATGTTGGTGAGGATCAGCAGCATCGTCCGGTAGACGGCGTGGCCGGACATCGCGTGGCCGACCTCGTGGCCGATGACCGAGCGCAGCTCCTCCTCGTCCAGCAGCTCGACGAGCCCGCTGGTGATCACGATGATCGGGGTGTCGATGCCGATGGTGAAGGCGTTGACCGTCGGGTCCTGGGTGACGTAGAGGTCGGGGACCTTCTCCAGGTCGAGCACGTAGGCGGCGTCGCGCACCATGTCGTGCAGCTCGGGGAACTGCCGCTCGGAGGTCTTCACGGCGGTGGCCAGGAACATCAGCCGGATCGCCCGCTCCGACACCAGGCCGGCGAGCTTCTTGAGGACGTCGTCGAAGCCGGTCAGCCGGCGCAGCGCGACCAGGGCGGAACGGTCGGCCGGGTGCTCCCAGGCCCGGGTGGAGATGTCGGGGAAGCGCTGGCGGCGCCGGCTCGGGGTCTTCGCGGTCGTGTCGGTCATGGTCTGAGCACCCTCCTGGTCGACGGCGGCCCCGGCCGGTGGCCGGCCCCCGCTGGTCTTCGCCTGCAACGACTGCTTGTGCAACGTCCGCGGTTGCGTACTCGTCCCCGCCGCGAGCCCGCGGTGGGGTCCGGCCGCGCCGGAGGGGCCGGTGGCGGGCCCCGGTGTGAGGCCGGTTTACCCTGAGGGCCCTGGAGAACCGAGACCGGACCCGGCCGCGGTAACCGAGCAGTCCGAGGAGCACCGCAGATGTCCACCGACGCCCTTGTCAGCCTGGCCGCACCGATCTCGGACGAGCCCGGCCCGGGCCTGTTCCTGCGGATCATCATCATCGCGTCGTTCGTCGGGGTCGGCCTGCTGGTCTGGATCATGGCCCGCGCCTTCCGCGGCAACTAGGACGCGTCCCGGGGCGGACGCGTCCCGCGCGGTGGCACCGTTCGCTCACGCCCGGTCAGCGGCGGTGGGCCGCCGAGCGGTTGCCCCGTCACCCCCCGTACGATGACGGGTGGGCCCTCACCGGCCCGCCAGCACCCCCAGGTCCGTCCTCCGAGCCGAGAAGGTCCAGCAGACCATGAACACCGCCGCCGCACTGCCCGTCCTGAACCTGCTCGCCGACGGCGAGGGGGGCAACCACGACAGCCTCAACCCGTACCTCTCGGGTGGCGCCGCACTGTTCGTCCTGCTGCTCCTGCTCTACGTGACCACCCGCTTCAACCGGGACCGCTGAGCCGGGCCAGGGGTCGCTCGGGGAGCGTCCGGCACACCCGCCGGCCGCTCCCTCACGCATGTCCGGGCCGCACGTGCGGCCTGCTCCCACACGGGTGTTCCCGCACCGCAACGGGCGTCGCGTAAGGTGTCTCGCCATGGGAGAGCAGGCCGGGATTCCCGGCGGACCGGAACCGGTGAAGAAGCGCCTCGGCGTGATGGGCGGCACCTTCGACCCGATCCACCACGGCCACCTGGTCGCCGCCAGCGAGGTGGCGAGCGCGTTCCACCTGGACGAGGTGATCTTCGTGCCGACCGGGCAGCCGTGGCAGAAGAGCGACCGCCGCGTCACCCCGGCCGAGGACCGCTACCTGATGACGGTCATCGCCACCGCCGAGAACCCGCAGTTCTCGGTCAGCCGGATCGACATCGACCGCGAGGGCCCGACGTACACCGTCGACACCCTGCGCGACCTGCACGCGCTGCACCCCGACGCCGACCTCTTCTTCATCACCGGCGCCGACGCGCTCGCCCAGATCCTGTCCTGGCGCGACTCCGACGAACTCTTCTCGCTCGCCCACTTCATCGGGTGCACCCGGCCGGGGCACACTCTGTCCGACGCCGGACTCCCGGTGGGCGGGGTCTCCCTGGTGGAGGTCCCCGCGCTGGCCATCTCCTCCACGGACTGCCGCAACCGGGTCGCCAAGGGCGAGCCGGTCTGGTACCTCGTGCCGGACGGCGTGGTCCGCTACATCGACAAGCGGGCGCTGTACGCGCCGCACGGGACCTGACCAGGAGCGTATGCGTGACTGATCGCAGCGGCGGCGACGCGGGGCAGCGCCCGGAGGACTGGTCGACCGGGCAGTACCCGCAGTACCAGCCGTACGGGCAGCAGCCGGTGCAGCAGTACGACCAGTACGGGCAGCCCGTGCCGGCGGCGCCCGCGTACGGCCAGGACCCGTACGGCGGCTACCAGGAGCAGTACCAGCAGCAGCCGTACCAGGCCTACCAGCAGCAGGGGCAGGCCCCGCAGCAGTACGAGCCGTACGAGTCCTACGGGCAGCAGCCGGTGCAGCAGTACGACCAGTACGGGCAGCCCGTGCAGGCGTACCAGCAGGGCGGCTACGGCTACCAGGAGCCGCAGCCGTACGCCTACGACGGCTACCAGCAGCAGGCGTACCCGGTGGCCGAGCCGCAGGCCGGGGACGCGGTGCAGGTGGCCCACGCGGCCCCCGTGGCCCCCGCCGCGCCCGAGCCCGTCGCCCCGGCGCCGGCCGCCGCGCCCGTGCCGCCGCGCCCGCGCACGCCCAAGCCCGCCGGGACGGCGCCGGCCAAGCCCGCGCAGCCGTCCGAGATGGTCGGCGGAAGCCGCACGCCCAAGGGCGCCAAGGAGCCCAAGGACTCCTACACCACCGGTGAGTTCACCTTCGTCGACGAGGAGGCGGAGGAGACCGAGGACGTCATCGACTGGCTGAAGTTCGCCGAGTCCCGCAGCGAGGTGCGCGCCGAGCGCCGCCGGCGGCTGCGCAACCGGCTGATCGGCCTCGGTGTCGCCGTCGCGCTGGCCGCGGGCGGCGTCGGCGGCTACCTGTTCTTCACCGGCGACAGCAAGCAGACCGCGGCCAAGGCGGCCGGCAAGCGCCAGGTCAACGTCGTGCACCTGCGCGACCTGCAGGGCAAGGTCTCCAGCGCGCTGCTCGTCAACGACGCCGCCGGGGGCAAGGGCACCGTGCTGCTGCTCCCCGACACCCTGCGGCTGCCCGGCCCGGGCGACCCGGCCGTCGCCCCGGTCAGCCAGGCGCTGGACCCCTCGATGGGCGCCGCCGCCACCCGCGACGGCCTGTCCGCCGTGCTCGGCGCCCCCGTGGCCGGCACCTGGCGGCTGGACACCCCCTACCTGGAACTGCTGGTCAACCAGCTCGGCGGCGTCCGGGTGGACACCAACGCCGAGACCCACGACGGCGGCAAGCCGGACGGCGCCCTGCTCAGTGCGGCCGGCAAGAACACCCTGCTCAACGGCAAGGCCGCGGTGGCCTACGCGACCCTGCAGGCGGCGGGGGAGAACCGCGACGCCCAGCTCGCCCGGTTCGGCCAGGTCATGGACGCCGTCGTGCGCACCATGCCCACCGACTTCAACGAGGCCAAGGACGACGTGCACCGGATGAACGCGGTGCTCGACCCGTCGCTGCCCGAGGACGCCCTCGCCGGGGTGCTCGCCCAGCTCGCCCAGCAGGCCAAGGACGGCCACTTCGGCACCACGGCGCTGACCGTCAAGCCGGACGGCTCGCTGGACGAGGCCACCGCCGGCAAGCAGGTCAAGGACGTGCTCGGCGGCACCGTGAAGTCGGCCGTCGCGGGCGACGCCCCGGCGCGCGTGTCGGTCCAGGACGCCTCCGGAAGCGACCAGGCCGCCGCCTCCGCACAGGTCCAGATCGTGAACGCGGGCCTGACCTTCATCCCCGGCGGCGCCAAGGGCGCGCCGCAGGCGGCCAGTGAGATCCGCTACACCGACGACGCCCGGCAGGCCGCCGCGAAGTCCCTGGCGACCAGCCTCGGGCTGCCGGACACGGCGGTGAAGAAGGTCGGTGACGCCCAGAACGCGGACCTGGTCGTCGTCCTCGGCAAGGACTACCAGCCACCGAAGAACCAGTAGCCGGCCGGCGGCCGGCGGTGCGCGTGGGGGCCGGGCGACCCCGGCCCCTACGCGTACCGGAAAAAAAGCGGTTCCGGGGCGGCCCGGGCGGCGTGAGATCCTGGAATGCGGTCCCGGCGGTGCGTCGGGGCAGCCCCACGCCGCCGACCCGGAAGTACACCGTGACCGTCACCGACCACAGCCAGCAGCTCATCACCGTCGCCGCCCAGGCGGCGGCCGACAAGCTGGCGCACAACATCATCGCCTTCGACGTCAGCGAGGTGCTGTCGATCACCGACGCCTTCCTGATCGCGTCCGCGAACAACGACCGCCAGGTCCGCTCCATCGCCGAGGAGATCGAGGACCAGCTGCGCGAGCAGCTGGACATCAAGCCGGTGCGCCGCGAGGGCGAGCGCGACGGCCGCTGGATCCTGCTCGACTACCTGGACATCGTCGTGCACGTCCAGCACTCCGAGGAGCGCTCCTTCTACTCGCTGGACCGGCTCTGGAAGGACTGCCCCGAGCTGCCGCTGCCCGAGGACGCCATCGCCTCGCGCAACCGCCCGGACGCCCACACCGACGAGGCCGGCAACGCCGTCGCCCCGGCCGACGACTTCGGCAAGCCCGAGGAGCAGTTCTGAGCCCGGCCGCGCGGGGCCCGCGCATCGTCTTCTGGCGCCACGGTCAGACCTCCTGGAACCTCGAATCGCGGTTCCAGGGCACGACCGACATCGAGCTGACCGGCCACGGCGTGCTGCAGGCGCAGCGCGCCGCCCGGCTGCTCTCGGGGCTCCGCCCCGACCTGCTGATCTCCTCCGACCTCAAGCGGGCCAGGCGCACCGCCGACGAGCTCGCCAGGATCACCGGGCTCGACGTACAGCACCACGAGGGCCTGCGGGAGACGTACGCGGGCTCCTGGCAGGGGCTGACCAACGCCGAGATCCGGGCCCGCTACCCCGAGGAGTACGCGGCCTGGGCGGCCGGCGAGCCGGTGCGGCGCGGCGGCGGCGAGCTGTCCAGCGAGGTCGCGGACCGCTCGGTGCCCGTGGTGCTGGAGGCGGTCGACAAGCTGCCGGAGAGCGGCACGCTGGTCGTGGTCAGCCACGGCGGGACGATCCGCACCATGCTCGGGCGCCTGCTCGGCCTGGAGCCGGCGCTCTGGGAGTGCTTCGGCGGGCTGTCCAACTGCTGCTGGTCGGTGCTGGGCCGGGGGGCGCGCGGCTGGCGCCTGCTGGAGCACAACGCGGGCACGCTCCCGCAGCCGGTCATCGGCGACGACACCTGAGTGTCGGCGGCGGGGTGCGGAGCGGGAGCGGGAGCGCGGGGCCCGGGAGGGACTCGTAGGTTGCCCGCAGGTGGCTCGCAGGGGCGGATTTCGCAGTTCCGGGCCTGACCAGCTAGAGTCTTCCTCGTTCGCAGGGAAGGAACGCGGCCCGGAAGGGAAGCGGGAGATCCGGTGAGTGCGGGGCTATAGCTCAGTTGGTAGAGCGCTTGCATGGCATGCAAGAGGTCTGGGGTTCAATTCCCCATAGCTCCACTCCGCACCAGTGGTCCGGCCTGGCCGGTGCCGCACGTGTCGCGGGGCTATAGCTCAGTTGGTAGAGCGCTTGCATGGCATGCAAGAGGTCTGGGGTTCAATTCCCCATAGCTCCACAGTCGCCGAGAGGCCGCCACCCACCGGGTGGCGGCCTCTTGCGTTTCCCGGGGTCGTGCTTCCGGGGGCGCTGTGGTCGTCGTTGCCGGGCCCGCGTGTTGCGGACGTGCCGTCATCCGGCCCGCTCGGGGGCGGCCGCGGAAACGGATTAGGGGAGCACCCCCGTGACCGTGTAAAGTAGTCGATGTCGCCGAGGGAAACCGGACGGAAACCCCGGTGACATCGCAGGTCAAGGGGCTATAGCTCAGTTGGTAGAGCGCTTGCATGGCATGCAAGAGGTCTGGGGTTCAATTCCCCATAGCTCCACAGAAGTTGAGGGCCGCTTCCCGAACCGGGAAGCGGCCCTCGGCCGTTGCGGGCCCCGCGCGCCCTGCCGTCCGCCTCGGTGCGCCCCGCCGACCTGGCTTCGCGCGCCCCGCTGTTCGGGCTTCGTGTGTCCTGCCGTTCAGGCTTCGTGTGCCCCGCCGTACGCCACTCGACTGTGCATGCCACCGGCACGGGACCCGGAAGGACCGCTACCGTCGTGCCATGGCCGATCTGGAGCGAAGGCGGAACGAGGAACTGGCCCGGATACTGCACCAGCTCGGCTGGAGTCCGGAGCGGCTCGCCCGCGAGGTGAGCCTCGCCCTGCCGCCCGGCCTGGCCATCAGCTCCACCGCCCCCTACAAGTGGCGCGACCGGGGCATGGTGCCGCGCAGCCCGCACGACCAGACCGTGTGCGAGGTGCTCAGCCGCACGCTCGGCATGGCCGTCACCTACGAGCAGCTCTGGGGCCGGATGGGCGGCCACCGCGGCGCCAAGATCCTCTCGCCGAGGCTGCTCACCGACCCGTGGACCGCCGACACCGCCCAGACCGCCCTGCGCGAGGCCGCCACCGACGCCGGGCCCGTCCGCCTCACCGACTTCTTCCGCAGCGCCGACCTCGACCAGGCCGCCGAACGGCTTTCCTCGCCGCCCCCGCCCGTCGGCGGCGGCGAGGGCGCGCTGCGCGTCGACCCCGGACTCGTCGGCGAACTCGGCCTCTCCTACCGCAGCAAGCAGCGGCTGGAACGCTCCTGCGGCGGCGGCCTCGTCCTCGGCCCCTGCCGCGCCGAACTCGCCATGGTGGCCAAGCTCCTGGAACTCGGCGCCTACGACGAACGGCTCGGCCGCGACCTCTACGGCCAGGCCAGCCGGCTCGCCCGGCTGGCCGGCTGGGCCGCCTACGACCTCGGCCACGACGCCGCCGCCCAGCGGGCGTTCGTCGCCGCGCTGCGCGCCGCCCACGTCAGCGGCGACGCCCGGCTCGGCGTCTTCGTGCTCGGCGGCCTCGTCGTGCTCGCCACCCAGGGCGCGGGCGGGCGCGGACTGGACGCCGTCGCCGCGCTCACCACCGCCCTCGACGCGTACGGCCACGCCCTCGGCGCCCCCGGCCGGGCCCGCCAGTTCGCCCGGATCTCCCGCGCCTACGGGCGCCGCGGCCTGGCCGAGGAGGCCGCCGGGGCCGCCGACCGGGCCTTCGCCGAACTCGAAGGCCTGCCCGGCACCGAGGAGGCCCGCGCCGACCTCGCCGGCATGGTGGGTGAGGGCCGGCTGTTCCTCGGCGACCACCGCAAGGCCAAGACCCTGCTCGCCGAGGCCGTCGCCGGCCTCGGCCCCGGCCGGGCCCGGGCCAAGGCGCTGCTCATGGTCCGGCTGGCCGAGACCCACCGCCGCCTCGGCGACCAGCGGGAGGCCGCCCGCACCGCCGCCGCCGCCCGCACGCTCGCCTCCGGCATGCAGTCCGAGCGGGTCGCGCGGGCGCTGCGCGACTTCGACGCGGCCGGGCGCGCGGTATCCCCGGGAGCGCGCTGACCCGCTTGCGGTACCCTGAGCCCATGCGAACTGTGCGCCTGCTCCTTAGCCGGCCGCGCTGACCAGGACCGGCTGCGCCCTCGGGCGGTGCCGGAGTCGGCGTGGCGTCCCCTCCTGCGAGGGGCTTTTTTGTTTTCCGCCCCGTTTCCGGTCCGGTCCGGGGTCTTCCGGTACCCGGCCCGCCGCGTCCGGGGTGCACGTGCCCGGTCCCCGCGTCCGGTCCACGAACACGACCCCGTGCACGGTTCACGTGCGCGGTGGTTCACGTGCGCGGTTCGCCAACTGACATCGATGGAGCTTGAAGGACCATGAGCGAGACGACCCCTGCGTCCGGCGCGGCCGAGCCCGCGACCGAGCCGTTCCGGTACAGCGCCGCGCTGGCGGCGGAGATCGAGTCCCGCTGGCAGGACATCTGGGAGAAGGAAGGCACCTTCAACGCTCCCAACCCGGCCGGCGACCTGGCCGACCCGGCCGCGGGCGACGTCGCCGCGAAGCCGCACAGCTTCATCATGGACATGTTCCCGTACCCCTCGGGCGCGGGCCTGCACGTCGGCCACCCGCTGGGCTACATCGCCACCGACGTCTACGCCCGCTACCAGCGGATGACCGGCCACAACGTGCTGCACACGCTGGGCTACGACGCGTTCGGCCTGCCCGCCGAGCAGTACGCGGTGCAGACCGGCACCCACCCGCGGGTCTCCACCGAGGCCAACATCGCCAACATGCGCCAGCAGCTGCGCCGGCTGGGCCTGGGCCACGACCCGCGCCGCTCGATCTCCACGATCGACCCGGAGTACTACCGCTGGACCCAGTGGATCTTCCTGCAGATCTTCAACTCCTGGTACGACGAGGACGCCGGCAAGGCCCGTCCGATCGCCGAGCTGGTCGCCGCCTTCGAGTCCGGCTCGCGCGAGGTGCCGGGCGGGCGCGCCTGGTCGCAGCTGTCGGCCGCCGAGCGCGACGAGGTCCTGGGCGAGTACCGCCTGGCCTACGCCAAGGAGGTGCCGGTCAACTGGTGCCCCGGGCTGGGTACCGTGCTGGCCAACGAGGAGGTCACCTCGGACGGCCGCTCCGAGCGCGGCAACTTCCCGGTGTTCAAGTCCAACCTGCGCCAGTGGATGATGCGGATCACCGCCTACTCCGACCGGCTGATCGCCGACCTGGACCTGCTGGACTGGCCCGAGGCCATCAAGCTGCAGCAGCGCAACTGGATCGGGCGCTCCGAGGGTGCCCGGGTCGACTTCGCGATCGGTGCGGGCGCGGGCACGGGCGAGGGCGCGGGCGAGGGCGCGGGCGAGGGCGAGGGCGAGAAGATCACCGTCTTCACCACCCGCCCCGACACCCTGTTCGGCGCCACCTACATGGTCCTGGCCCCCGAGCACGGCCTGGTCGACACCATCGTGCCCGCCGAGTGGCCCGCCGGCGTCCCCGCCGAGTGGACCGGCGGCGCCGCCACCCCCGCCGAGGCCGTCGCCGCCTACCGCGCGGCCGCCGCCGCCAAGTCGGACGTCGAGCGGCAGGTCGAGGCCAAGGTCAAGACCGGCGTCTTCACCGGCGCCCACGCCGTCAACCCGGTCAGCGGACAGCCCGTCCCGGTCTTCATCGCCGACTACGTGCTGATGGGCTACGGCACCGGCGCCATCATGGCCGTCCCCGCCCACGACCACCGCGACTTCGCCTTCGCCCGCGCCTTCGCGCTGCCGATGCGCTGCGTCGTCAAGCCCACCGACGGGCGCGACGAGGACCCGTCGACCTGGGACGACGCGTTCGACACGTACGACTCCGTCATCGTCAACTCCGCCCGGGAGCAGGGCGACCTGTCCCTGGACGGGCTGAGCATCGTCGCCGCCAAGGCCGCCGCCACCGCCTGGCTGGCCGAGCGCGGCATCGGCGAGGGCACCGTCAACTACCGCCTGCGCGACTGGCTGTTCAGCCGCCAGCGGTACTGGGGCGAGCCCTTCCCGATCGTCTACGACGAGGACGGCGTGATGCACGCGCTGCCCGAGTCGATGCTGCCGGTCGAGGTGCCCGAGGTCGACGACTACTCGCCGCACACCTACGACCCGTACGACTCCACCTCCTCGCCCAAGACGCCGCTGTCCCGCAACGAGGACTGGGTCAACGTCGAGCTGGACCTGGGCGACGGGCCCAAGCGCTACCGCCGCGAGACCAACACCATGCCCAACTGGGCGGGTTCGTGCTGGTACGAGCTGCGCTACGTCGACCCGTCCAACGGCGCGGCCGTCGTCGACCCGGCCAACGAGCGCTACTGGCTGGGCCCGACCGCCACCAAGCCGGCCGGCGGCGCCGACCTGTACGTCGGCGGCGCCGAGCACGCGGTGCTGCACCTGCTGTACGCGCGCTTCTGGCACAAGGTGCTGCACGACCTGGGCCACGTCTCGTCCGTCGAGCCGTTCCACAAGCTGTTCAACCAGGGCATGATCACCGCCGACGTCTACCGCGACGAGCGCGGCTTCCCGGTGCCCGCCGCCGAGATCGAGGAGCGCGACGGCACGTACTTCTGGCAGGGCGAGCCGGTCAAGCGCGAGGCCGGCAAGATGGGCAAGTCCCTGAAGAACGCCGTCGCCCCCGACGACATCGCCGACGAGTACGGCGCCGACACGCTGCGCCTGTACGAGATGTCGATGGGCCCGCTGGACGTCTCCCGCCCGTGGGACACCCGCGCCGTCATCGGCTCGTACCGCTTCCTGCAGCGGCTGTGGCGCAACGTCGTCTCGGAGTCGACCGGCGAGCTGGTCGTCACCGACGAGCCGGCCGACGAGGCCACGCTGCGCGCGCTGCACAAGGCGATCGACGGCATCCGCGGCGACATGGCCGGGCTGCGCTTCAACACGGCCGTGGCCAAGGCCATCGAGCTGAACAACCACCTGGTCAAGCGCGGCTCCACGCCGCGGGCCGTCGCCGAGCAGCTGGTGCTGCTGGTCGCGCCGCTGGCCCCGCACGTCGCGGAGGAGCTGTGGCGCCGGCTGGGCCACGGCGACTCGCTGGCGCACACCGACTACCCGGTCGCCGACCCGGCGTACGTCGTTGACGAGGCCGTGACCTGCGTCGTGCAGATCAAGGGCAAGGTCAAGGCCCGGCTGGAGGTCGCGCCGACGATCTCGGACGCCGAGCTGGAGGCGCTGGCCCTGGCCGACCCGGCGGTCGTCGCGGCGATCGGGGACGCTCCGGTGCGCAAGGTGATCGCGCGGGCGCCGAAGCTGGTCAACATCGTCACGGGGTGACGAGCGACGAGGTGATGGGGTGATGGGGTGACGGGCTGAGGGGCTCTCCTGAGTCCGTGCTCGTGCGGGCGGGCGTCCTTCGGGGCGCCCGCCCGTTCTCGTCGGGGCTCGCTTCTCGTCTTGGCTCGTTCTCGGCGGGGTTCGTACTTGTCGGGGCTCGTTCCCGGTGGCGGCCGGGGTGGCGTGCGGGCTTTCCGGGGTGGGGACCCCCCTGGGGTGGGGGCGCGGGTCTTCCGGGTGGGGTGTGGGCCTTCCGGGGGATCCCCGATCTGTCCCTGATCTCGGGCGTCCGGGCCCGTTCGGCCTGCCCCCGGGACCGGTCCGGCGGCTACCGTGGAACCCTCGGCGGGGCGGCCCGCGTTGGCCCGAGGGGTCGAATCGGTGGGGTCGGACCGGCGGCGGTCGGCCCGGTGGCGGAAGGTGGCTCGTGATGGACGTGCTCGGCGTGATGCTCGGACTGGCCCTGCTCATCGGGATCGCGGTGGTCGTGCTGGCCGTCGTCGGCACCGTCAAGGCGGCCAAGGCCGTCGCCGCCAAGGTCGAGCGCCACGAGGCCAACGCCCGGCGGGCGGTCGAGAACGCCACGCTCAAGGCCAAGACCTTCGCCAAACCCGGACCGCAGGGGCAGATCGCCGCCGTCCGGCTGGGCCTGCGCACCTCGCTCGACGGCACCCGGCAGGTCCTGGAGTCCGGCCTCGCCCAGGACGGCCAGCTCGGCGAGGCGCTCGCACTGCTGACCCGGCTGGACGCCCACGCGGCCGAACTCGACGGCGAACTGCGCGTGTTGGAGCGTGAGCCCGACACCGGGCGGATCGCGGCCAAACTGCCCGAGCTGCGGGAGCGCGCCGAGCGGATCACCCACTCCGCGGAGACCATGCGGTGGGCGGCGCAGGACCGGATGCACCGCTTCGCGGAGGACGAGCTGAGCCGGCTCGGCCAGGAGTGCGAGAGCGAGGCGGGGGCGCTGCGGCACTGGGACAGTGCGGGGGCGGGTTCTGCTGCTGGTTCCACGTCGGGTGCCGGTGCTGGTGCGGGTGCTGCTTCTGGTACGGGTGCTGGTTCTGGCTCGGCTTCTGCTTCTGCTTCGGCTTCCGCTCCGGCCGGTTCGGCGGGGGCGGCCGGGCGGGCGTCGGCTCCCCGGGCCGGGCTCACCGACGGGAAGGGGCGGCCGAGTGCCGAGGACCTGCTCGGGCTCGGCGACCCGCTGGCCAAGATCGCGCAGCGGCTGCGGAAGCCGTCCGCGGGGCCCTCGGCCGGTTCCTCGGCGGGCTGATCCGGTGGCGGCGCCGACCGCCGTCGGCGTTCGGGGGCGCCTGTCGGGGCTGCCGTTCGAGTCGCCGCGCGGGGCTGTTCGAGTGCCGCCGCGGTGCCGCACGGGTGCCGGACGGCGGGCGCTGTCATCCCGGCCGAACGGGGAGTAACCTCCGCCTCATGCCCTCCGACCTCGCCCTTGTCACGGATTCCACGGCCTATCTGCCGCAGGAGGCCCTCGACCGGCACGGGATCACGGTGGTCCCGCTGAGCGTCGCGGTCGGCGACGCCGTTCTCGCCGAGGGCGTCGAGATCTCGCCGAAGGACGTCGCCGAGGCGCTGCGCGGCAAGCAGCGCGTGACGACCTCCCGGCCGAACCCCGAGTCCTTCGCGGCGGCCTACCGCGCGGCGGCCGAGGCCGGGGCCCGGGGCATCGTCTCGGTGCACATCTCGGGCGAGCTCTCCGGCACGGTGGAGGCCGCCCGGCTGGCGGCGGCCGAGGCGCCGGTCCCGGTGGAGGTGGTCGACAGCCGGCTCGTGGGCATGGCCCTCGGGTACGGGGTGCTGGCGGCGGCCGAGGCCATCGCGGCGGGGGAGGACCTGGCCGGCGCGGCCGGTGCCGCGACCCGGCGGGCGGGCGGGACCAGCGGCTTCTTCTACGTCGACACCCTGGAACACCTGCGGCGCGGCGGCCGGATCGGCGCGGCGCGGGCGCTGCTCGGCTCGGCGCTGGCCGTCAAGCCGCTGCTGCACCTGCACGGCGGGCGGATCGAGCCGCTGGAGAAGGTGCGGACGGCCTCGCGGGCGATCGCGCGGCTGGAGGAGATCGCGGTGGAGCGCTCCGGGGAGGGGCCGGTCGACATCACCGTGCACCACCTGGCGGCGGAGGACCGGGCGGAGCCGCTCGCGGAGCGGCTGCGGGGGCGGGTGCCGGGGCTGCGGGAGCTGTACGTCGGCGAGGTGGGGGCCGTCATCGGGGCGCACGTCGGGCCGGGGCTGCTGGCGGTGGTGGTGTCGCCGGTGGTGGTCCCGCCGGTGGTGTAGGGGCGTGAGGTGCAGGGGAGTGCAGGGGGCGGTGTCAATGTGATGGGTGTGCCATCACTCTTCCGGGCTAGCTGATTTATCCACAACTCCCGTGTTATCCACAGGCTTTCGGTAATGTCCGCGCGTTCGATCGCGGACTCCTAGCGTGCTCCGCATGACGAGCATGGGCCTGGGCGCGGCGAAGCGCCACGAGATCAACGAGACCGTCCGGTTGCGGATGGCGGCCGTGTTGCCGGGGGCGGGCACGTTGCCGCTGACGACTGTGGCAGGAGCCCCTGCGCGTGCGGCTGCCGGTGCGGGGGTCGGAGAGGCTGCGGCCGCAGGGGCGCCGCCCGCGGAGTCCGTTTCGCGTGTCGGCGCGGTGGGCTCGGTGGGCGCGCCCTCGGGTGAGCCTCGGGGTGGGCCTCGGGGTGAGCCCGATCCGGTGGAGCCGCCGGAGGACGGCCACCGGGTGCCGTTCCGGTTCGGGCCGGCGATGGTCCTGGACCGGCGGGCGGTGGTGGGGCTGGCCGTCCTGCTCCTGTTCGCGGTCGGGTACGCCGTGCAGCACTTCTGGCTGGCCCGGCCGCAGGCGGTCGCGGTGCCGGCGCTGACGGCGGGCTCGGCGGCGCCGGTGACGTCGATGCAGCCGCTCCCGTCCGGGGCGGCCGAGACGGGTGCGGAGGGCGGTCCGCCCGGGCCGGCGCCGCCGCCCGCCGTCGAGCCCGTCGTCGTCGTGGACGTCGGAGGCCGGGTCCACGCGCCAGGACTGCACACCCTGCCAGGCGGCTCGCGCGTGGCCGACGCCCTTCGGGCGGCGGGAGGTCCGCTGCCGGAGACGGACACCCGGAGCCTCAACCTGGCCCGGGTGCTGACGGACGGCGAACAGATCCGTGTCGGCGAACCGGCACCCCCGCCCGGCACGGACCCCGGCGTCGCCGCCGGTCCCGGCCCGGGGCCGCCGTCGGTCGTCCCGTCCAGGCAGTCCGTCAGCCTCAACCGGGCCACCCTCGAACAGCTCGACACCCTCCCCGGTGTCGGCCCGACCCTCGCCCAACGCATCCTCGCGTTCCGCACGTCGCATGGCTCGTTCCGCACGCTCGACCAGCTCCGGCAGGTCAGCGGGATCGGCGCGCGGACGTACGCGGAACTCCGCCCGCTGCTCACCCTCTGACGTCCCGTCCACCAGCCCGTCCCGCCGAAGGGAGGTACCGCCGTGTCCGCCACCGACCAGACCTCGTCCGTTCACACCGCCCGCACCGACTTCCGGCTGCTGCTCCCGGCGGTCGCCGCTTGGGTGGTCGCAGCGGCGCTCCTTGGGCGGGCGCCGGGGCACGACGCCGTGTTCTACTGGCTCGCCGGCGCGGCCGCCGCCGCGGGTGCCGTGATGCTCGCCCGGCCGGGAGCACTGCGCCGGGGAGGCGCGGCGACGACGCTGGCCGCGATCCTGCTCACCGGTGCGGCGTCGGCCTCCGCGACGCTCCTGCACACCGCCGACCTGCACCGCGGGCCGCTGCCGGGACTCGCCCGGGCGGCCGAGCACCGTCCGCCGCGTCAGCCGGGCGAGCCGGTCCGGGGCGTGGAGGTCGAACTGACCGTCGTGGGCGATCCCAAGTCCCATGCGTTCCGGGGCGGTACGACCGGCGGGCAGTCCGTGCTCACGCTGGACGCCGTGGTGGACCGCGTCAC
This sequence comes from Kitasatospora sp. NPDC059408, assembly GCF_042751525.1. Taxonomy (NCBI): domain Bacteria; kingdom Bacillati; phylum Actinomycetota; class Actinomycetes; order Kitasatosporales; family Streptomycetaceae; genus Kitasatospora; species Kitasatospora sp. NPDC059408. The sequence goes on along the minus strand of NZ_JBHYWI010000053.1, from coordinate 2,217 downwards.
CGTCTCCGGGGAGCGGGCCGTCCAGACCCGGACACCGGTCACGGTGATGGTGCGGGGCCAGGACGCCGGCCCGTGGCAAGGGCTGCTCCCGTCCGCCCGGCTCGCGGTGGAGGCCGAGGTCAGGCCGGCGGGGGAGGGGTACGACACGGAGGCGGCGGCACTGCTGGTGGCCCGGGGCGAGCCCCGGCTGCTCGCGCCGCCGAGCCTGCCGCAGCGGATCGCCGGGCGACTGCGCGAGGGACTGCGGACGGCGAGCGACGGGCTCCCGCCGGACGCGCGGGGGCTCCTGCCCGGGCTCGTCGTCGGGGACACCTCGCGGCTCTCCGACGACCTCCTGGACGCCTTCCGCGCCACCGACCTCGTGCACCTGGTGGCCGTGAGCGGGGCCAACCTGGCGATCGTCCTCGGCGTCCTGCTGGGCGCCCCGGGCCAGGCGGGCACGCCCGAACGGCGCGGGCTCGCGGCGCTGCTGGGCCTCTCGCTGCGCACCAGCGCCCTGCTCGGGACGGCGCTCACACTGGCGTTCGTCACGATCTGCCGACCGGAGCCCAGCGTGCTGCGGGCGGCGGGGACGGGCCTGATCGGCATGCTCGCGCTTGCCACCGGCCGTCCCCGGCAGGCCGTGCCCGCGCTCGCCGGGGCGGTGCTGGTCCTGGTGCTGCTGGATCCCTATCTGGCGCGGTCGTACGGCTTCCTGCTCTCCGTGCTCGCCACCGCGGGGCTGCTCGTCCTCGGGTCGCACTGGGCCGAGGCGCTGAGGTCCCGGCGCTGGCCGCACCACCTGGCGGGCGCCCTCGCGGCGACGGCGGGGGCCCAGGCGCTGTGCACGCCGGTGACGGTGGTGCTGTCCGGACACGTCAGCCTGGTCGCGATCCCGTGCAACCTGCTGGCCGAGCTGGCGGTGGCCCCGGCGACGCTGCTCGGCTTCGGGGTGCTCGTGCTGCAGCCGCTCTCCCCGGCACTGGCCCGGCTGCTCGCGGAGCCGGCCGGGGTGCCGGCGAGCTGGCTGGCCCTGGTGGCGCGGCGGGGCGCCGAGCTGCCCGGTGGACAACTGGCCTGGCCCGGTGGGTGGTTCGGGGTCGTGACGGTCGGGCTGGCCACGCTGGCGGCCTGTTGGGCGGCGCCCTTGCTGCTGCCCCGGCGGGCGGAGCCCGGTGCGCGTCCTCCCCGGCGGCGATGGGTGCGGGCGCTGGTGGCCGGTGTGCTGCTGGTGGTCCTGATGACGGTGCTGCTGCGCCCACCGGTGCTGAGTCGGATCGCCACGGGCTGGCCGCCGCCAGGGTGGCGGATGGTGATGTGCGACATCGGGCAGGGAGACATGCTGGTGCTGCGGACGGATGCGCCGGGCAGTGCGGTGGTGGTCGATGCGGGGCCGGATCCGAACGCGGCCGATCGGTGCCTGCGGGACTTGGGCGTTACGGGCGTGCCGTTGCTTTTGGTGACGCACTTTCACGCTGACCACGTCGAGGGCGTGCCCGGAGTGTTGCGGGGGCGCAGAGTCGGTGCGATCGAGAGCACCACGCTGGACGATCCCCCGGGCGAGGCGGCCCGGGTGGCGGGGTGGGCGGCCGGCGCGGGCGTGCCGCTGATTCGCGCCAGGCGGGGTGAACGTCGCTCGGCGGGAGCGGAGTTGGCGTGGGACGTGGTCTGGCCGGGTGCGGGCACGGACGTCGAGGCGCCGGGTGCCAACAACGCGAGCGTCGCGATGGTGGTGACGGTGGGCGGCGGGGTGCGGATGGCGTTGCTGGGTGATCTGGAGCCACCGGCGCAGGCCGCGTTGTCGGGGCGGTTGGGGCGCGTGGACGTCCTGAAGGTGGCGCACCACGGGTCCGCCCATCAGTACTGGGACCTGGTCGACGCGTTGCGACCGAGGCTGGCGTTGATCTCGTGCGGCGAGGGCAATTCCTACGGGCACCCGTCCCCACGGACGGTGGACCGGTTGCGCGGGCTCGGCGCGACGGTGCTGCGCACCGATCGGTCGGGGGACATCGCCGTCACGGGCGACTCCCCGGCCACTCTCGGCGTGGCCGTGCACCCGCAGAGCGCGCACGGAGCGCACAAGGCGGGCGCGCACGGCACGGCCGAGCCGGCCGACTCGGCCGAGTCCCGGACCGGCCGGGGCCCGCGGACCCCGCGGGCCCCGCCGATCTGACGGCCCGCCTTCCTCGCTCTCCTTCCATCCCCCGGGGTGGTGGGTCAGGGGTCTGGGGGATGGGG